>JAUIHM010000123.1 GCA_030432315.1 Alphaproteobacteria bacterium
CGGATCCTCCGATTGTACCTCAGGCGCGTTCGCAGCGTCTTCTCGCGCCTTTTGCCTCCGGGCCATCAATTGTGCGGTCACGCCCAGCACCCCGCCTCCGACGATGAACGGGACAAACGGCAGGCCGGGTATGAAAGCGAAGAACGCCATCAGGAAAGCGACGGTGCCGAGGGCGACCGGGAAGCTGCCGAGCTGTCTCAGCAGGGCGCGGTCGGTGGAGCCGACGACGCCGCCCTTGGACAGAAGCATGGCGGTGGCGATGGAGATGATGACGGCGGGAATCTGGCTCACGAGGCCGTCGCCGACGGTCAGGATCGAGTAGGTCTGGAACGCCTGGCCGATGGGCATGTCGTGCAGCGCGACACCGATCACCAGGCCCATGACGAGGTTCAGCAGGGTAATCAGCAGCCCGGCGATCGCGTCACCCTTGACGAATTTCGACACGCCGTCGAGCGAGCCGAAAAAGGTGGTTTCTTCCTGCTCCAGCTTGCGGCGCTCGGCGGCTTCCCTGTGGCTGATGGCGCCGGCGGCCATGTCGCTGTCGATGGCGAGCTGTTTGCCGGGCATCCCGTCGAGGGCAAACCGTGCGCCGACCTCGGCCATGCGCCCGGCACCCTTGGTGATGACGATGAAGTTGACGATCAGCAGCACGCAGAACACGACGAGGCCGAGGAACACCGAACCGCCCATGACGAAATTGGCGAAGCCCTGGATGACGTTGCCTGCCGCGCCGGTGCCGGTGTGTCCCTGGCCGATGATCAGCTTGGTCGAGGAAACGTTGAGCGACAGCCGCAGCATCAGTGATGCGAGCAGAATCGTCGGGAAGGCGGAAAAATCCAGTGGCCGCTGAATGAACAGGGTGATGGTGAAGATCAGAATGGCAATGGCGAAGGAACCGGCGAGCCCGAGGTCGAGCACCCAGGACGGCATCGGCAGGATCATCATGACGATGATCGCCATCAGCGCCAGCGCCAGCAGAACCGTGGGCTGGTAGAGCATGGAGAGGCTCAGTCGTTCGGGCATGTGCGGATGCGCCTTAAAACAGCTTGCCGGGAGGCACGGTCAGCATTGGCTGGCCCTGTCGCAGCAGCGGGGTTCCGTGATTGAGAAGGATGCCGGTTGCGGGCAGGAACATCTGGCCGGCGACGCCACCCGATCCGGGTTCAGGCGGGGGGCCTGCCATCTGTCGGCGCTGCTCCCAGGCGAGCCGCTGCGCTTCGCGCCGTTCGGCGCGGGTCATCCGGCCTTTCAGCGAGACATGGGGGGTGACGGTGGCGATCCGGCCCGCCGCGCCGCTGAGGGCGTCGGGGTCGATGCTGGCCATCAGGCCGTCGAAACGCTTGCGGTAGATCTGCGCCAGTTCCGGGGTCAGGGAATGGTAGGCGCCGGCGGCCTCGGACCAGGAACCTCGCTCCTCATAGAGCGTGCGCAGGAACTGGGCGGCGTAGGTGGCAGTCCATTCCGGGTTGAACATGTCCTCGACCGAGGGAAAGGCGTGGCCGTGCCAGCGGTAGTTGATCTGTACGCATCCGACGTCGAAACTGCGGCGGCCTTCGGCCAGCGACTGTCTGGCGAAGGCGAGGGCCTCTTCGCGGCTGTTGAACCAGTAGCTTTTTCCCTCGCGGTTGATCGCCCAGGGCCAGGGCCGCAGGCGGCCGTTCTGTTCGCGGCCGGTCTCGGTCAGGGAAATGGCGTGCAGAACCTGGGCGGGCACGCCGCCGCGCCGGGCGCCGTTGACGATGGCGCGGTCGCAGAGGTCGGCGGAATAGCTGGCGGTGGCGTCACTGTCGTCGGCCCGTGCCGGCGTCGTGCCGAGCAGCAGAACCGCCGTCAGCAGCACGCAGACCTTGCGCCGGTTACTCTTCACCACCTGGGGACTCCTCGAACCACCTATGGCCTTGATTTCTATAGAATCGTGGTTACCAGATGGTTAGCGGGGCCGGTTTCACGCCGGGCTTCGGGCCCGGCGGCGGCCAGGGCCGTTAACCCATTGTTATCCAAAGAATTGATCGAAATGCGCGCGAACGCCATGTTGGGCCCGTGGAGAAGGGGTTTCACATGCACGAACATCTGCAGAATCGCATCGACTATGGCCGACGGATCCGCGCCGAGGCGGACAGGCTGCTGGCGGAATACGGCGAACGGGCGCGGACGATGGCGGCCGGAACCGTTGAGGATCCAGGGCTGCCGGAGCATGAAAAGGCGTTTCGGACCGCAGTTGCGGCGCGGGTGTCGCGCTTTGTCACCAAACTCGACCGGCCGGACCAGGCCTAGGGCCGGGTGCCGCCGTCGCGGTTTTTGCCGCGGGTACGGGTGCCGGGCGGAAACAATGCGGCCCGCGCGCCACACCTTTGATTAATTTTGGGTTAAGACATCGCGGTAATTGTAAAAAATTATTGCCTAAAATTTGATCCAGTATCAACCTGACCGGGAGCAGAAACCTGCCCTTGAGCAGTGGGGGAAACAAATGAACGAATTTCTGTTTGAACGCATCGAGTATGGTCGCCGGATACAGGATGCGGCGAACGTCTATCTGAGCAACTTCGGGTCGGCCGCCGGACAGGCGGCGTGGGATTCCTGCCAGGTCCATGGACTTCCCGATGAAGAGAAGGCGTTTCGCCTCGCGGTCTCCGCGCGGGTGGCACGGCTGCTCGGGCCGGGCGACGCGGAACGGGCCGCCTGAGCGCCGGCCCGGCAGGGCATCCCGCCGGGCTGACATCCTCCGGTATCGGCATCTGTATCCGCGGGCGGTGGCTGTGTCTTCGCCATCGCGTGCGGTGGCGGCGGGTGCAGGGGGAGACCAATGTTGGCAGGCCCGCACCGGATCGGGAACGGCGCGGGCTTTTCTTGTTTTGTGTCAGTGGCAGGCTGTTGCCGGGGTTGGTGCAGGGCGCGTCCGGTCGCCGGACATGCCGGCCGGACGTGGCAGCGCGATTCGGGCCGGGCGGCACTCTCGGCCGGCGCAGGATCAGCCGGCGTTAACGAAGGTGTCATAAAAGCCACGGTGACAGTGATTTTTTTCGGGGTGATCCCGACCCGTCGCGGCATTTGTGCCGCAGGGTGAACGGTCATATCTGCGCACTTTCGCGCAGGAGATCACCACTTCAGGCGACATTCTTCCGCAAGCGAGCAAAACTGAAAGAAGTTTTCGGCCTTTGCAGAGTTTTTGTCACAACTTCTGCGCCTGTTAACTTTGGATTTTGCAATTATTGTTTCGTTTTCATGTCAGGTGCATCATTGGGCGTGGGGAAAAAACGGAACCAGGACGATGATGCTCTTTTTCAAAGAACGCTCGGCATATGCACGGGCCGTACGGGAAACCGCCAGCAAGCTGCTCAGCAATTACGGCAGGAAGGCGGATTACGAGGCATGGCGTGTCGCGCGCCAGCCGACGCTGACCAAATCGGAACGGGCCTATTGTGAGGCCGTGGCGATCCGGGTTTCTCAGGAGCTTGGCAACGCGCCGACCGGTGCCGCCGTCGGTCACTGACCTGCCCACCTGGCTGCACGCCGGTCCCGAGCGGGCGGGCGGGACGCCGGGCAGGTTCGACCGGTCCGGCGCGACGGCTCCCGCCGCGGGCTAGAGAAGGCCGCGGCTGCGGAACAGGTCGGGCAGGCTGGCTGCGGGACGGGCGCCGATGTGGCTGATGATTTCGCCGGCGGCGGTACAGCCCATGCGGGCGCAGGTTTCCCGGTCGCGGCCGGTGACGAGACCGAACAGAAACCCGGACGCGAACAGATCGCCGGCGCCGGTGGCGTCGACCACCTGAACCCTGTCGGCGGGAACGTGGACGCGCGACCCGTCCGCCAGAACATGTGCGCCCCTGGAGCCGACCGTGCAGGCGGTGAGCGCCACGTCGGCTTCGGCACGGGTCATGGCGGTATCGAGATCTTCGGTCAGGTAGAGCGATTTCAGCTCGTGTTCATTGGCCAGCAGCAGGTCCACGTCATTGCGGATCATGTTGAGGAAGGCGTCGCGGTGGCGTTCGACGCAGAACGGATCGGAGAGAGTGATGGCGACCCTGCCGCCGGTGGATTTGGCAGCGCGGATCGCCCTGGCGAAGGCGGCGTGGCTTTCGGGGCCGTCAAAGCGGTAGCCTTCGAGAAAGATCCATTCGGACTCGCCGATCTGCGCCTCATCGATGTCGTCGGGTCCGAGAAATTCCGACAGGCCGAGATAGGTGTTCATCGACCGCTCGCCATCTGGCGTGACCAGCACCATGCAGCGTCCGGTTTCATGGCTGTGCGACCTGTCGGCGAGGGGCGTTTCGTAGACGGCCCCCTGGGCGCGCAGGTCGTGGGCGAAAATCTGGCCAAGCTGGTCGTCCTTGACCTTGCCGACGTAGGCGGTCTTGGCGCCGAGGGCGGCGAGACCGGCGATGGTGTTGGCCGCGGAGCCGCCGGATATTTCCAGTGCCGGGCCCATGTGGCTGTAGAGTTCGACCGCGCGTTTCATGTCGATCAGCTGCATGATGCCGCGTTCGACGCCGTGCTCTTCGAGAAACCGCTCTTCGATATGCGACAGCACGTCGACAATGGCGTTGCCGATGCCGACGACTTGGAAACTCTTACTCAAACCGTTTTCTCCTCGAAATCGCAAATGTCCCGGATCAGGCAGGCGGCGCAGGCAGGCTTTCTTGCCGTGCAGGTGTAGCGCCCGTGCAGGATCAGCCAGTGGTGGGCATGGTGTTGAAATTCGGCAGGAACGTGATCCTCGATAGCCCTTTCAACAGCGTTAACGTCGCGGCCCCTGGCGATGCCGGTGCGGTTGGCGACGCGGAAAATGTGGGTGTCCACGGCCTGGGCGGGCAGGTGCCACCACATGTTGAGCACCACGTTGGCGGTCTTGCGTCCGACGCCGGGCAGGCCCTGCAGGGCGGCGCGGGACGAGGGGACGACGCCGTCGTACTGCTCGACAAGGATCTGTGAGAGCTTCATCACGTTTCTGGCCTTGTTGCGGTAAAGGCCGATGGTTCTGATGTGTTCGATCAGTCCCTCTTCGCCCAGATCCAGCATTTTCTGCGGTGTATCGGCGATCTGGAACAGGGCTTCGGTGGCGCGGTTCACGCCCTTGTCGGTCGCCTGGGCCGACAGGGCGACGGCGACCAGCAGCGTGTAGGCGTTGGTGTGGTTGAGTTCGCCCTTCGGTGCGGCCTCGGCGGCCTGGAAGCGGCGAAAGATCTCGTAAATGGTCTGGTAATCGAGTTGATCCGGCATGAGTTTCATTGGCACGGCAGGCGCGGAATGTGCAAGCATCATGCCGTGCCTGCCGAACGCATTGCGCAGGAATCGGGTGGAAAAGCCGCTGCAAACCCGCCACCTTTGCTGCGGAAGTAAGCATTGGGTAAGGCAATGGATACGGAGCAGTCCTATCATTACAGCGTCATCGCGCGGGCGATAGACGAGATTTCGGCACGCAGCGGCGAACAGCTGAGCCTCGAACAGGTGGCGCGCGGCGTCGGGCTCAGTCCGGCGCATTTTCAGCGGGTTTTCAGCCGGTGGGTCGGTGTCAGTCCGATGCGCTATCAGCAGTACCTGACTCTCGATCATGCCCGAACGCTGCTGGCAGAACGCCATACGGTGCTGAACACCGCCCACGAGGCCGGGCTGTCCGGTTCGGGGCGGCTGCATGACCTGTTCCTGCGCTGGGAGTCGATGAGTCCCGGCGAATATGCCCAAGGTGGCGCAGGCCTCGAAATTTCCTGGGCCCGGCTTGAGACGCCGTTCGGTCCGGCGGTGGCGATGGCCACGGACCGGGGGCTGTGCGGTCTGGCATTTACCGCGGAAACCGGCGAGCAGGAGGGGCTCGACGATCTGCGCCGGCGCTGGCCCAAGGCAACGTTCAGTGAAGCCCCGGAGCGGGTGATCCCCTGGGCGGCGGCGGCATTCGGCGGGTCGGGGGAGACACGGCTGCATCTGATCGGGGCACCGTTTCAGATCAAGGTCTGGGAGGCGCTGCTGCGCATTCCGAGCGGGCACGTCACCACCTATTCCGACATTGCCGAGGCGATCGGGTCGCCCCGGGCCGTTCGGGCGGTCGGCACCGCGGTGGGGCGCAATCCGGTCAGCTGGCTCATTCCCTGTCACCGGGCTTTGCGCAAGTCGGGCGGTCTCGGCGGCTATCACTGGGGGCTGGGAGTCAAGCGGGCGATGCTGGCCTGGGAATCGGCGCGGCTCGACTCGGAAGCGGATGCCGCCTGAGCGCATCATGGACGCTCAGCCTGGCAGATGCAGGTTTTCGGCGGCGGATTTCACCCGGTCCCGCAGGAAGTCGATGAACATGCGCACCCTGGCCGACAGATTGAGCCGTTCGGGATAGACTGCGAGGATGTCGGCATGGGTCAGGTGCCGGGGCAGGATGACCTGCAGCCGGCCGGCCCGGACGTGCCGGGCAACGTCCCATTCCGAGCGCAGCATGATGCCGCGCCCGTCCAGCACCCAGCCGACCGCCGTTTCACCGTCGTTTGTCGACAGCGCACCGGCGACGCGCACGCTCTGTTCATCGTCGAAGCGCCAGAGATCATAAGCGGCGTGTTCCTGACGCAGAATGATGCAGGAATGGTCGACGAGATCCGAAAGCCGAGCCGGTGTGCCGTGCGCGGCCAGATAGGAGGGGGCGGCGACCAGCATCCGGCGGTTACGCAGCAGCAGCGCCGTCACCTGGCGGGTGGCGACCGGGGCACCGAAGCGGATCTGCAGGTCAAATCCGTCCTCGATCAGGTTCAGCGGCGCGTCCGACAGCACAAGTTGTACCTGGACGCCAGGATGGCGGGCTGAGAATTCGGAGATTG
>JAUIHM010000023.1 GCA_030432315.1 Alphaproteobacteria bacterium
ATGATAGGAACAGACGTTCATCGGGTTCCACTTCGGAATATTGTGGTAACAGTATTCGGCAATGTCGCCGATCAGCCGAAGCGACGGTTCCGGCGGGAAAACATAGGTCCCCCGCGACAGGTATTCCTTGATTATGTCATTCTGCACCGTGCCCTGCAGGCGGTGCAGATCCGCGCCCTGTTCCTCCGCGACCGCAACATAGAGTGCCAGCAGCCATGCCGCCGTGGCATTGATGGTCATTGAGGTGTTCATTTCCTCGAGAGGAATGGCGTCGAACAGCGTCCGCATGTCACCGAGATGGCTGACCGGGACGCCAACCTTGCCCACCTCACCCCGTGCCAGAATGTGATCGCTGTCGTATCCGGTCTGTGTCGGCAGGTCGAAAGCGACCGACAGCCCTGTCTGCCCTTTCAGCAGGTTTGCGCGGTAGAGTTCATTTGACTGCTGCGCGGTCGAGTGTCCGGCATAGGTTCGAAAGAGCCAGGGTGTGTCGGCTTTGCTGTGTGTCATCGGCCTGCTTTTCTGCCCGTTCGAATCAGTTACGGATCGGATAATTTCTAGTATATTTTGCAATGCAGCGCAAACGGGAGAAATATTGTTTCGCAGTATTTCCCCCTGATGCATTCTTATTGCGCAGCCCATCGGGCGGGCATCGGTCAGGAAAGTGGTTGCATGCAGTGTCTGACGATGTAAATGAGGTAATGAGCCAGTTTTGTGCAAGATTGTTGCGCTGAAGTCGAAGACTCGTCGCGCAAATTACAAGGAAGAGCCTGATGACCCCTCCGGAATCCGCCACCAGTGCAATTTCTCATGATGCGGCGCAAAAAAACCTTTACCCGATTGGTAAGATTCCGCCACTCGGCCATGTCCCCGCACAGATGTACGCCTGGGCGATCCGGCGGGAACGGCATGGAAATCCTGACAGGTCATTTCAGTGCGAAGTGGTCGATACCCCACGCCTCGACAGCAACGAAGTGCTGGTTCTGGTTATGGCCGCCGGGGTAAACTACAATGGAGTCTGGGCCGGCCTTGGCATTCCGATCAGCCCGTTCGACGTTCACGGCGCCGCGTTTCATATCGCCGGTTCCGATGCGTCCGGGATCGTCTGGGCCGTCGGTGACAGGGTGAAGCGCTGGAAGGTCGGCGATGAGGTCGTGATTCATTGCAACCAGGACGACGGTGACGACGAGGAATGCAACGGCGGTGACCCGATGTTCTCTCCCAGCCAGCGCATCTGGGGCTACGAGACGCCGGACGGTTCATTTGCGCAGTTCACGAATGTTCAGGCGCAGCAGTTGATGCCGCGGCCAAAACACCTGACCTGGGAAGAGAGTGCGTGCTATACGCTGACCCTCGCCACCGCCTACAGGATGCTGTTCGGGCACCATCCCCACGAGTTGAAACCCGGTCAGAACGTGCTGGTTTGGGGCGCGTCCGGCGGGCTCGGATCCTACGCGATACAGTTGATCAACACGGCAGGTGCAAACGCCATCGGTGTGATTTCCGAGGAGGACAAGCGCGATTTCGTTCTCAGTCTTGGCGCCAAGGGGGTCATCAACCGCAAGGATTTCAACTGCTGGGGCCAACTCCCGAAAGTCAATACCCAGGAATACCGGGACTGGTTCAGCGAAGTTCGCAAGTTTGGCAAGGCGATTTGGGATATCACAGGCAAGGGGAACAACGTTGACATCGTCTTTGAGCATCCGGGCGAGGCGACCTTCCCGGTCTCGACCTTCGTCTGCAAGAAGGGTGGCATGGTGGTGATCTGTGCCGGAACGACCGGTTACAACCTGACGATGGATGCCCGCTATGTCTGGATGCACCAGAAGCGTATTCAGGGTAGCCACTTTGCCCACCTCAAGCAGGCGAGCGCAGCCAACAAGCTGATGATCGAGCGGCGACTCGATCCGTGCATGTCAGAGGTCCTCCCCTGGGCACAGATTCCCGACGCCCACATGAAGATGATGAACAACGCGCACAAGCCTGGAAACATGGCTGTGCTTGTCAACGCCCCGGTTGCCGGACTTCGTACCTATGAAGACGTGTTGGAGGCGCAAAGGGACTGACTTTTTCTGCGGCGCATTCTTCTGCATCCGTCTGCCCTGATTCGGAACAGTCGCCCCGGTCCTTCCGGGGCGATTCTCGTTAGAGTTGAGCTGACGTCAGCAATTTCAATGCCTTGCGGCTTCAGTGTCCCGCCATTTTTGTGGAGGCAGAATTGGCGAATTTAACAGCATCGCTGCAAATGGTATCAACAATTCGAACGAAATTGAAATCAACCACGGAGTTTGAAGATGAAAGCTGATTGGGTGATTGATATTCTTAGAGATATCAGGCAGTTTTCCGAAAAGAACGGAATGGTTGAGCTGGCCGAGCAGCTTGATGATGCGATCTTTATTGCCGCTCTCGAAATTGGCATGAAGACCGCGACTGCGGGAACTCTTAAGGGTGCCACGAGAAACACTGGAATCATTGCTGGAGCGCTTGCAGACCACGAGGTCCATTGAGGATCTTCAGCTTTGGGCACACGCGCTCAGAGATCATTTGAGCGTGCTCCACGTCCTCTACCACACGGTCAAACAGAACGGAGAGCATGTCGGCGCCTTCACCTACAGTATCGACTGGGTAAGGACCTACATCGAAAAGGATTACAAGAGTATTGACCCCGTCGTACTCGGAGCAGTGCGCAGGTTTCATCCCATCGACTGGAAGACACTTGACTGGTCCAGTACCCAGGCCCGAAAACTCCTTCGCGAAGCGCTCGCTGCCGGACTCGGCAATCAGGGATGGTCGGTTCCGCTCTGGGGACCCAATGGCGAATTCGCAATGTTCACCGTGAACCACCAGGCCACGGACGAAGAGTGGAACGCATTTACCCGCGAACACGCCAAGGATCTTCTTCTCGTATCCCATCTCGTTCATCAGCAGGCGAAACGCATCATTGACCGTGAGGTCACGGCGACAACCTCCGATCTCTCGCCCCGCGAACGCGAAGCCTTGGCACTTCTCAGCACCGGGCAAAACCGCGCAATGGTCGCCGATCAGCTGCACATTTCGGAAAGCACTCTTCGGGCCTACATCGATTCCGCCAGACACAAACTCGGCGCCATGAATGTTACCCATGCGGTCGCCATCGCGCTCGAGCGGGGCGTCATCGCGCCGTCGGCCCCGTTGCCAAAATACTAGAGCAGCGTACGGTCGGCCTTAATTAACATCTTCCGATGATAACTGTCCTCAGCAAAGAACGCAGGAGGTCAGAATGATCCGTTTTATTTACGCAAACGAACTCTCCCAGTACCCATTGCTTGCACACACCATGTATAAAGACCGCGCGGCCCAGTTCAAGGACCGCCTCAATTGGGACGTTACTGTCGACGAAAACGGATATGAACTTGACGAGTATGATGCACTTAATCCGCTCTATGTGATTTGGGAAAACGCAGACGGCCGGCACGGCGGCTCCATGCGTGTCATGCCGTCACTTGGACGGATCATGACCAACGAGCATTTCCTCGATTTGACCGGCGGCGTCACGATCACCAGCCCGTTCATCTGGGAATGCACCCGCTACTGCCTTGCTCCCGATGCGCCTGCGGGTGTCGCCGCGGCCCTGCTGCTTTCCGGCTGCGAACTTGGTCTCCGTTTCGGCCTTGAACAGGCGATAGGTGTGTTCGATGCACGTATGCCGCGCATCTATGGCCGCATCGGCTGGAGCCCGGATGTCATCGGCACCGGCGGCGAGGGCCGCGACCGGATCAGCGTCGGCCTCTGGGACATCTCCGAAGAAGCGAAGGCCGAGATCTGCCGCCGGTCGGGAATTGCGCCCGAAGAAGTTTCGCGCTGGTTCGACGAAAGCTTCAACGCCTACGTCGATGAGGAAAAAGTCGCGGCGTAACGCCGCGGCGCCAAATTCCCGCGCCGTCCCGCACTGGCACATGGACTTCCCCCCGGTCGGTCAATAAACCGTCGGGCATGGAATATTCGGAAGATCAGGCCGGCGCGTGGGACAGGATGGCGGAAACCCTCAGGGCCGCCGGGGTTGATCTTGTAGCGGGGGAACAGCTGGCGAAGGGCGGCGCCACGCAGCCGACACTCGCTGTCGTCGGCAAGGCCGGATCCGGCAAGACGCTTCTACTGTCGGAAATCGTCAAATCCCTGATCGACGCCGGTGTCGAGATCGTTTCCGGCGATTTTGAAGGCAGGCGGAGCCGCACACGTCGAACCCTCGCGGTGCTTGCCCCAACCAACAAGGCGGCAAGCGTCCTCCGCGGGCACGGTGTGCCGGCGACGACCATTCACCGAGTGCTCTACACACCGCTCTATCACCCGGATTACGAAGCAATTGCCGAGTGGCTCACTGGCAAAGCCGACCGCCCCCGGATCGAAAATCTGACCGAGGCAGCACTTGACCGCGCCGCGGCATTTTATCAGGTGCACGCATCAATCCCCGGCGCCCTTGCCAGTGCCGGGCTGCGCGGATCCGATTTCATTCAGGGCTGGAAACGCCGGGATGAACCGCTCGACATCGGTCTTGTCGACGAGGCCTCGATGCTGGATGAGCGCCAGTACGCTGATCTGCGCGAACTGTTCCAGACCCTGATTCTGTTCGGTGACCCGGCGCAGCTCGCGCCCGTCGGTACCGATTCCGGCATGGTTTTCGAGAAACTTCCGGAAAAAAGTATCCTCACCCTGCGCCGGATTCACCGTCAGGCTGCCGACAGTCCGATCCTCGACCTTGCACACGCGCTGGGTGATCCCGATCTTTCCTTCGAGACGTTTGAGGACATGGTGCGCGATGCGGCAGCCAAGGACGAGCGCGTCGTGCTCAGCCCGCGTGTGGATGCCGGTGCGATGGCGCGCTCCCCGGTGCTGGTCTGGCGCAACGCGACGCGGGTGCGGCTGATCCACGCCTTCCGCCTCGCCCACGGCGCCCCGCCCGATGCCCTGCTGCCGGGCGAACCGCTGATCTGCGACGGCATCGAACTGCCGCTGAAGCATCGAAAGCGCCGCATGGATCTCGAGGCGCGTGGCCTCGTGAAAGGGGCCCAGGCGATTTATCTCGGCGCAGGGCGCAAGCCTGGATTCAGCCGGATCCACCTGACAGGCGGCGAGGACCCGCAGTTCGGCGTCGCCAGCATCATTCAGATCGAAAGTCCGGGTGAAGAGGAACCGTTCATCCCCACAGCTGCGAGCATGGGCGTGGTGTTTCTGCACGGCGCCGCCGTGACCATCCACAAGGCGCAGGGATCGCAGTGGCCCGACGTTCAGCTGTTCGCCCCCGACCTCTATGCTGCGGCACGCTCCGGCCGTTCTGAAGCCGGCATCGCGCTGTGGAAACGGCTTGCCTATGTCGGTATTACCCGCGCACAGGAACGCCTGTTCTGGGTGACACGCTACGCACTGGCCAAACCCGGCGAAGCTTTGGGCATCGCTGATCTGCTTGCCGAGACGCCCGGTCCGGCCTTCGATCTTACCGCCCCCACCTGACCCGCCGCGAGGGCCTTGCCTCTCGCCCGACCGAACCCATCTGTCACCAGACCCCTGAACCTGCGGAGCCCTGCCTCATGACCCGAGGAAACCTGACGACCCTTATTGAAAGCCCGCGCACTCGGAATGCGATCCTCGCGGTCATCGTGATCAACGCCATCGTTCTGGGGCTTGAAACGTCCAAAACGGCCATGTCGGCCATCGGTCCGCTGCTGGTCGCGATCGACCAGATCTGTCTTGCGATCTTTGTTGTTGAAATTGGCCTGAAGCTGGTCGCCTACCGTGGCAGGTTCTTTCTGTCCGGCTGGCGGCTGTTCGATTTCATCATCGTCGGTATCAGCCTCGTTCCCGCATCCGAGGGGCTGTCGGTGTTGCGGGCGCTGCGCATCCTGCGGGTGTTGCGGGCCGTCTCCATCATCCCCAGTTTGCGCCGGGTGATCGACGGACTGGTCTCCGCGCTGCCGGGCATGGCGTCGGTCTTCGCGCTGATGTCGCTGCTATTCTACATTGCTTCGGTCATGGCGACAAAGCTGTTCGGCGCCGAGTTTGAGGCATGGTTCGGCACCATTGGACGGTCGGTCTATTCACTGTTCCAGATCATGACCCTGGAGAGCTGGTCGATGGGTATCGTCCGACCGGTCATGGAAGCCTATCCGCTGGCCTGGCTCTTCTTCATTCCGTTCATTCTGGTTACGACCTTCGCGGTGGTAAACCTGATCGTCGGCCTGGTCGTGAACTCGATGCAGGAGGCCCATGCAGAGGAATCCAACGCCCTGACTGACGAGTACCGCGATGCCGTGCTGACACGACTGGCCGAGATCGATGCCAAACTGACCAGGTTAACGGCGTCTGGCGAGGCGAAAGGCAGTGGCGGCAGTCCAGCCGGCGGCGAGAGCCAGGGCAACCGACAGGATGCCATATAGCAGCGGTTCTTCCTGCGACAGGTTGTAGAGCCAGCGGCCAACCCCGGTTTTTTGCACGATGATGCCGGTTTCCCCCCGGTCGATCACCCGCCGGTTGCGCACGAGAAAAAACTCTGCGGAATAGTCGCCTTCGACCAGATTCGCCGGCAGTTCCAGTCCAACCTGAAAGAGCGTGTCCTCCGCGAGCGCGACCGCTCCGTCTTCCTGGGTGTAGAGGCCGGATTTCTCCCGCAGGCGCACCAGGGCATCAGAAAACGGCCGGGCACTGGCGATTTTGGGATGGCTCGCAATCCGGCGCACCGCGTGGTCCATGCCGATGTTGTAGCGCAGCCGGTCGGATTCCGACAGGATCTCGTCGAGCGGCCCGGATGCGGCGATGGCATAGTAGCTCGGCGCATCCAGCACCTCGACCGCCGCGGTATTGACCCAGATCCCAAACCTGCGCGACTTGTGCCGAACGGTAACGTCCTGTTCCGGGCCGCGAACCGTGATCACCACATCGAGCTTTCCGGCATTGTCCGGAATTGGCGCATCCCGGCGAACCGCGCCGAAGATAAACAGTTCCGATCCGTCGAGGGCTGCATTAAGCGAGAACCTCGAATGGGACACGCCAGTTACCACCGTTTCCTCGGCCCATGACAGACAGGGCAGGGCCAGCAGAACGGTCAGCATCCGCCAGAGCATCAGGACGACCCGATGGAATAGAGTTCCGCCGGCCGCAGCACCAGGTCAGACGCAAGTTTCAGACAGACAAACACCACCAGCAGCGCGAGAAACATCCGCAGCTGCTCTGCCTTCAGTCGTGCCGCGAGCAACACGCCCACCTGCGCGCCAATCACCCCGCCCACCAGCAGGATCACCGCCAGAACCGTTTCCACCGACTTGTTCTGCACCGCCTGCAGGATGGTGGTGAAGCCGGTCACGAACAGAAACTGGAATACCGAGGTCCCGACCACGACCTTGGTGGGCATGCCAATAATGTAGATCATCGCCGGCACCATGATGAAGCCGCCGCCAACGCCCATGATCGCCGCCAGCACGCCGACCGCAGCCCCGACCACGAATGGCGGAATGGCACTGACATAAAGCTGAGAGGTACGAAACCGCATCTTCAGCGGCAGGCCATGCGCCCAGGTGTGGCGCTTCCGCGGTTTCACCACCGTGCCCGGATTGCGCGCCCGCCGGATCGCCCGAATACTCTCCATCAGCATCAGCGTGCCGATTATGCCCAGCAGCAGCACATAGAGCAGGCTGACCACCAGTTCGAACTGACCCTGCCGACGCAGGATCGAAAACACCATCACTCCGAACGACGATCCCAGGAGGCCGCCACTCAGCAGCACGACACCCATTTTCATGTCCACCGTGCGGCGCTGCAAATGGGCCAGCAGGGCGGAGAAGGACGATCCGGCAATCTGGTTCGCGGCGGATGCAACGGCAACCGCGGGTGGAATGCCGATGAAAAACAGCAGCGGCGTCAGGATGAACCCGCCGCCGACGCCGAACATCCCGGATAGGATACCGACCATGCCTCCGATCCCAAGGAGCAGAAGCGCATCCACGGAAACTTCGGCGATCGGTAGGTAAATCTGCATTACAGGGAAGCCCGCGACAAGTTACCCGTTTCTAGCCCGCGTCACGTTGGAGTTCACGAACTTATTGCCGGTCGGCGGCACTATTGGCTGGCGAGTGTGGCGAGGTAGCGCCGCAGCACCCGTTCGAGCTTGGCCGCACCAACCGGGGCCATCTGCTTGGTGTGCTCATGGCTGATCGCCTCGTCGCTCATGCCGGCGGCCATGTTGGTGATGGTGGAAATGGCGGCGGTGCGCAGTCCGAGGAACCGCGCGAGAATCACCTCCGGCACCGTCGACATGCCGACTGCATCGGCGCCAAGCCGGTGAATCGCCCGGATCTCCGCCGGGGTCTCGAAACTTGGACCGGAATACCAGGCGTAGACCCCTTCCTTCAGCACCACACCTTCTGCCCGTGCCGCTTCGGTCAGCGCCGCGCGCAAAGCCGGGTCGTAGGCGTCGGTCATGTTGACAAACCGCGCATCGGTCTGCTCGCCGATCAGGGGATTTTTCCCCGAGAAGTTGATGTGGTCGCTGAGCAGCATCAGATCACCTGGGGGAATGTCCGGCCGAAAAGACCCGGCGGCATTGGTCAGCAGCAGGATTTCCGCCCCCAGATCGCGCATCAGATCCAGCGGTGGCCGCATGACGCCGGAATCTCCGCTTTCGTAATAATGCGCCCGTCCGCCAAGGATTGCCACGCGCGCGCCGCTGAGCGTGCCGATCACCAGCTTTGGGTTGTGCCCGGACACGCCGGCATGGGGAAACCCCTCCAACCCATCGTAGGGAATCGAGACACCGTCGACGGTCTCCGCCAGATGCCCGAGCCCTGACCCCAGCACCAGCGCCGCCTGAACCGGTTCGGTCCCGGCAAGATCCTGGACCTTCTTCAGCAGGCTCATCTCAGCGTTCCTTCACATAGGGGCGACCGCCCGCCCTCGGCGGGATCGCCTTGCCGCCAAATCCGGCGAGAATGACCACGGTCAGGATGTAGGGCAGGGCCTGCATGAACTGCACCGGAACCTGTAGACTGCCGATCGAAATCCCCTGATACCGGATGCCAACCGCCTCAAGAAAACCGAACAGCAGACACGCCCAGAGCGCCGGCCAGGGGCGCCATTTGGCGAATATCAGCGCTGCCAAAGCGATAAACCCTTTGCCCGCCGTCATCTCACGCACGAACCCGGCCGACATGCCGGTCGAAAGATAGGCGCCCGCGACGCCGCACAGCAGCCCACAGATCAGGACGGCGGCATAGCGCTGCCGCACCACAGAAACCCCGGCGGTATCCACCGCGCCCGGATTTTCCCCAACGGCACGCAGCCGCAGACCGAAGCGGGTCCGGAACAGCACCCACCATGTTGCGGGTACCGTGAGCAGGGCGAGGTAAACCAGTATGTTGTGACCGGAAATCAGGTTCTGATAAACCGGCCCGATCACCGGGATCTGACCGATGGTTTCCGTAAGCGGCCACTGAACCCCGAGAAACCTGCCGCTTCCGCTCAGTTGCGGCGTCTGTCCGCCCTGGTGAAACCAGTTCTGCCCGATCAGTGCCGTCAGCCCCGAGGCGAGAAAGTTGATCGCCACGCCGGAAATCAGCTGGTTGCCCTTCAGGGTGATCGACGCCAGCCCGTGCAGCAGCGCCAGAACCATCGATGCCGCTATCCCGGCCAGAAGACCGATCCAGGCCGATCCGCTGACCGCCGCGAACGCGCCGGCGGTAAAGGCGGCAGCGAGCATCTTACCTTCCAGCCCGATGTCGAAAATCCCTGCCCGTTCGGAGAACAGCCCGGCCAGGCAGGCCAGCAGCAGCGGTGTCGCCAGTCGGAGGCTCGATCCCATCAGCTGAATGGCAATGTCGAGATCCATCACGCCGCCTCCACCCTGCGCCGGGCAAACAGCCGCGCCATCGGCGCCCGGACCAGGTTTTCCAGCGCTCCTGTGAACAGGATCACCAGCGCCTGAATCACCACGATCATCTCTCGGCTGATGTTCGGCATTTCAAACGCCAGTTCCGCGCCACCCTGGTAGAGGATACCGAACAGTACTGAGGCCAGCAGCACCCCTACCGGATGCGAGCGCCCCATCAGCGACACCGCGATGCCGACAAAACCCGCGCCGCCCACGTAATCGAGCACCAGCCGGTGCTGAAACCCCATCACCACGTTGAGCGCCATCATTCCCGCCATCGCTCCCGAAAGCAGCATGGCGATGATGGTGATGCGCACCGGATCGATGCCGCCGTAGACCGCCGCCGGTTCGGAAAAACCGAACGCCCGCATCTCGTAACCGAGCCGCGTGCGCCAGATCAGCATCCAGGTCAGGAACGCGGCGGCCAGCGCCAGGATCGAGGCGAAATTCATCGGCGTTTTCGACACCGTGATGCCGACGACTGCCAGCATCTCATGAACGAACGGCAGGAAGGTGCCTTCAGCGAAGTTGCGAGTCTCCGGCGCCATCGACCCCGGCACCTTGAGCACGTTTACCAGCAGGTAGACCACCAGCGCCGAACCGATGAAATTGAACATGATGGTGGTGATGACCACATGGCTGCCGCGCTTTGCCTGCAGATAGCCGGGAATGAACGCCCAAGCCCCGCCGAACAGACAGGCGCCGAGGATCGCAAAGGGCAGGGCGATCAGCCAGTGCGGCCAGTTGAAGGCCAGACAGACCAGCGTCGCGCCGATCCCCCCCAATGCGGCCTGACCCTCGCCGCCGATGTTGAACAGCCCGGCATGGAAGGCGATCGCCACCGAAAGGCCGGTAAACACGAAGGTGGTCGCGTAATAGAGGGTGAACCCGATGCCATAACTTGACCCGAGCGAACCGGAAATGAGGATCCGCACCGCCTGTATCGGGTCCTCGCCGATGAAGACCACGACCAGCCCCGCCACGAGAAAAGCGAGAACAAGATTGATTACCGGGATCAGTCCAAGATCAACCCAGCGCGGAAGCTGCGAACTCATGCCGCCTGTCCCTTTGCCGGATCAATTCCCGCCATCAGCAGACCGAGTTCCCGCTCGTCGGTTTTCCCGGCCATGCGCTCTCCGGATATCCGCCCGTCGAACATGACGATGATCCGGTCACTCAGCGCCTGAATCTCGTCCAGCTCCACCGACACCAGAATGATCGCCTTGTTGCGGTCGCGCAGCGCGACGATCTGCTGGTGAATGAATTCAATCGCACCGATATCCACCCCGCGGGTCGGCTGACCGACCAGAAGGACCTCCGGATCGCGTTCGATCTCCCGGGCCAGCACGATCTTCTGCTGGTTTCCGCCGGAGAAGTTTGCGGTTTTCAGATCGCAGCTTGGCGGCCGGATGTCGAATTTTTCGATGCTCTCCCGGGCATGCTGCCGCACGGCCACCCGATTGAGCGTATCGAAGGGTCCGTCGAACCGGTCCTCCCGGTGATAGCCGAAGCAGGAGTTTTCCCACTCGGCGAACGGCATCACCAGACCGCGCCGGTGCCGGTCCTCCGGCACGTGCGCCATGCGGCTCTGACGCCGCTCGTCGGCGTTGGTGATGCTGCTCAGGTCCAGCGGTGCACCGTGCAGGGACACCGTGCCACCGGTGGCCGGTCTGATTCCCGCGAGGATCTCAAGCAGTTCCGACTGCCCGTTGCCGGCGACACCGGCAATTCCAAGAATTTCCCCTGCCCGCACCGACAGGCTGATGCCGCGCAACCGCTCAACGCCGCTCGCGTCGGTCAGGCTGAGGTCGCGCACGTCCATTACCACGTCGCCAGGCTTCGCTTCGGTTTTCTCCACCCGCAGCAGCACCCGTCGTCCGACCATAAGTTCGGCCAGTTCCGCCGGCGAGGTTTCCGCCGTTACCAGGGTCCGGACCATCTGCCCGCGCCGCATCACGCTCACCTCATCCGTGACCGCCATAATTTCGCGCAGCTTGTGGGTGATCAGGATGATCGTCTTTCCTTCGGCGCGCAGGTTTTCAAGGATCCGAAACAGGTGATCCGCCTCCGCCGGCGTCAGCACACCGGTGGGCTCGTCGAGGATCAGAATGTCACACTCACGGTAAAGCGCCTTGAGGATCTCAACCCGCTGCTGGAACCCGACGGACAGGTCGCCGACGATCGCATCGGGATCGACCTGGAGTTCATATTCCTCGGCCAGCCGTGTCAGTTCACGCCGCGCCTTGGCCAGAGACGGCCGCAGCAGCGCCCCGTCCTCGGCCCCGAGAATCACGTTTTCCAGCACGGTAAACGGCTCCACCAGCATGAAGTGCTGATGCACCATGCCAATTCCGGCGCGGATCGCCGCGAGACTGTCGGGGATGTCGGTGACTTTGCCGTTGATGCGGATCTCACCGGAATCCGCCGTGTAGAACCCGTAAAGAATCGACATCAGCGTCGACTTGCCGGCCCCGTTCTCACCGACGATGCCGTGGATCGTGCCGCGGCGTACCGGCAGGTCTATGTCCCGGTTGGCCTGAACCGGGCCAAAGCTCTTGGAGATTCCCACCAGTTCAATGGCAAGGGCGGCGTCGCCGTGCCGCCCTGTAGCCGTATCTGCGCCGGTCGCACCCATCTGCGTCAATCAGGAGGCAGGGCAGCTGTCGTCGGACGTGTAGTCGTGCACAACGATATCCCCGGAAATGATCCCGGCCTTGGCGTCTTCGACCGCGGCCATCATTTCGTCGGTGATCAGGTCGGCATTGTTTTCGTCAAGCGCGTACCCGACACCGTCCTCGGCCACGCCCATGACCTCGAGCCCGCTGGACCAGTTGCCGGTCTGCACGTCCATCATCGCGTCATAGACGGCATTGTCGACGCGTTTGAGCATCGAGGTCAGAACCTGGCCGGGATGGATGTAGTTCTGGTTCGAATCGACGCCAATCCCGAGCGCACCGGCATCCGCCGCTGCCTGCAGCACGCCGATCCCGGTACCGCCGGCCGCATGATAGATCACGTCCGCGCCGCGCTCGATCTGGCTCTTGGCCAACTCGCCGCCGCGTACAGGATCATTCCATGCCGCACCGGTCGAACCGGTCATGTTTTCGAACACTTCCGCATCCGGGTTGGTCGCCATCACCCCCTGCACGTAACCGCAGGCAAACTTGCGGATCAGCGGGATGTCCATGCCGCCGACGAAGCCGACCTTGCCGGTCTGCGATGCCATCGCCGCAAGCACACCGACGAGATACGATCCCTCATGCTCGTTGAACACCACCGAACGCACGTTCGGCAGGTCGACGAAGCCGTCGATAATGGCGAAATCGGTATCCGGGAATTCGGCCGCAACGGTAGTCATTGCCGATTCATTGGAAAATCCTGCGACGACAACCGGATTGAAGCCGTCCTGGGCAAACTTGCGCAGCGCCTGTTCGCGCTGGGCGTCGGACTGCAACTCGAATTCGCGGAAGGCGATCCCGGTTTCGGCGGTGAAGCGCTCCGCACCCTCGAAAGACGCCTGGTTGAACGACCGGTCGAACTTGCCGCCGAGGTCAAAGATCACTGCGGGGTTCGCATCTTCCGCGTGCACGGCGGATGCCGCAAGGACCAGCGTAGCAACCGACGCCAGTGTTTTCGCAAACTTCATGAGTTCCTCCTCGGAGCTGCCTTCATGCCGGAACCGCCAGGCGCCATGGAAGGGGCCGTGACCGGTACCGGCGAATGATACTGAAATCAGTAAAGGCGTATCGTCCCGAGGGGGTCAAATGTTTTTTTGAGTCAGACCTTTGGTGTGGTCGCACCAGGGTTGCGCGCCATGACCAGAGCATCCGTGCGGCCGCCGTCTGCCTGCGCGTAATAACCGGTTCTGCGTCCTGCTTCGCGGTAACCGTGACTCCGGTAGAGCGCCAGCGCCGCATGGTTGCGCACCGAAACTTCCAGATACAGCGTCTTCGCTTCCCGTGCCTGCGCCTCTGCCTCATGAAGCGTCAGCAGCCGTCTTCCAAGCCCGCGACGGCGAAACTCCGGGCTCACCGCCAGAGTCAGCAGTTCGGCTTCGTCGAGGGTGCAGCGTCCGACTGCAAGCCCGCCCTCGACACTCACCAGCCAGGTGCCGGCCCCTTCGAGAATGCTGCGGAACTCGGCGCCGGTCCAGGGCCGCGGCGCCCCGTCGAAGGACCGCGCGTGGAGCGCGGCCATCTGCTCAAAGGTCATCGAGGATGACCGGCCGGGGTTCCGATGACGGTGCCGCATCCGCCGGGCGCAGATAGAGCGGAACGGGGGCCCGATGCGGCCCCGCGAGCCGTTCCAACGCCACGCGCGCCACCGCGACCGGATCGGCCTCCGCCGCCGGGTCGAACCGGCCATGGCCGAGGGTCCGGGCGACCGCCTCCGCGTCGTAGCCCAGACACGCCATGCCTTCCTCCAGGTCCGCAGGCTCCGGCAGTCCCGCCCGCGGGGCACCCGTGGCTGCGCCGTCCCGCAGGATCTGGCTGAACACCCCGCCGCGCGGATTTCGCGCCAGCGCCAGAACCGGCCCCGGAACGCCGTGGGCCAGCGCCTCGAACAGGGTCACGCCGATCGCCGGAACGTTGAGCGAAAACGAGAGCCCGCGCGCCGCGGCGACCGAAAGCCGAAGGCCGGTAAAATTGCCAGGTCCGGTACAGACTGCGAGCGCGGTGAGCGAGGACCAGCCCAGCCCGCCGTCCGCCAGCATTTCCTCCAGCATCGGCACCAGCCGCTCCGCCTGACCGCGTGCCATCGGCTCGATCCGGGTCACCGGCGCATCGCCCGTTCCAAGCAAAGCGGCCGCGCACTGCGCGGCCGATGTATCGAAAGCGAGCAGACGCGGGCCGTCAGCCGCCAACCGGCCGTACCTCCGTCACCTCTGGGATGTAGTGCCGCAGCAGGTTTTCGATGCCCATTTTCAGCGTCATCGTCGAGGACGGGCAACCGGCGCAGGCCCCCTGCATGTGCAGATAGACCACGCCGCGGTCGAACCCGTGGAACGTGATGTCCCCGCCGTCCTGGGCCACCGCCGGACGTACCCGGGTGTCGAGCAGATCCTTGATCTGCACCACGATTTCGGCATCCGGCCCGTCATGCGCCGCATGGGTAACCGATCCGACTTCCCCCTCGATCGCAGGCTGGCCCGACTGGAAATGCTCCATTACCGCGCCGAGTATCGCAGGCTTGATGTGGGACCAGTCCACGGCCTCGGACTTGGTGACGGTAACGAAATCCGGTCCGAGAAACACACCGGTGACGTCGCCAACCGCATAGATCCGCCTTGCCAGCGGCGAGGTTTCCGCCGAATCCGCGGTCGGAAAATCCGCCGAGCCGGCCGCGAGAACCGTCTGACCGGGCAGAAACTTCAGCGTTGCCGGGTTTGGCGTTGATTCAGTCTGGATAAACATCCGCAATCCTCCGGTAATTGTCCTGCTAGGTGCGCCCGGACGGGACGCAAGTCAAGAGCAATCTGGAACCGTTCTAATCTGTGATCGCCGCAGTCCCGTCAGGTAACGGCGATAATTTCCTCTTTTGTCATCGATCCCGGCACAATCGTGATCGGAACATGCAGTTCCGCCATGTGCCTGCCGGTCAGCGCCGTGACGATCGGCCCGGGCCCGCCCTTGCCGGTTCCCGCGCCCAGCACGATCACCCCGATGTCCGGGTTCTCCCGCACATGGGTCAGGACCGCATCCACCTTGTCGCCCTCGCGGATGGCAAGCGTCGGCGTGATGCCCTCCCGTTTGACCATACGGTCACGGAACACCTTGAAATGCGCCTCGACCTTCTCATGCGCTTCCGCCCGCATCACGTCGGCCACACCCATGAAATGCTGAAACTCTTCCGACGAGATGATCGCCAGCATCTCGACGCCGCCACCGGTCTTCGCCGCCCGGATCGCCGCGTAGCGCATCGCGTTGAGCATTTCCGGCATGTCATCGAGCACGATCAGAAACTTGCGCAAAGCTGTACCCCGAATGTTTCCTCAGAAATCCGGGATATTCCGCGATACGGGCGGTTGTGGCAACAATTAACAGAGCAGCCCGGTACCGCAACGCCGGGCCCGTCCCGTCGCGGCCGCCGCAGGGATCAGCGGCTGCGGATCAGCCCGACGATGTCGTACACCTGTGCAACAACCGGCTCGGCGATTTCCGCCGCCCGGTTTGCCCCGTCGCCGAGGATCCGGTCGATCTCCGCCGGGTCGGCCATCAGCGCCCGCATCCGCGCCGTGACCGGAGCCAGGTGCGCGGTCGCCAGATCGGCGAGCGCCGGCTTGAACTCGGAAAAGGCCCGGCCGCCATATTCTGACAGAACCGCCTCGGCGCTGACACCGGCGATTGCCGCATAGATGTTCACGAGATTGCGCGCCTCCGGGCGGCCCTCCAGCCCGGCCGGCTCGCTTGGCAGCGGTTCGGAATCGGTGCGCGCCTTGCGGAACTTCTGCGCAATCGTGTCCGCATCGTCGCGCAGGTTGATCCGGCTCATGTCCGACGGATCGGACTTCGACATCTTTTTCGTTCCGTCCCTGAGCGACATCACCCGTGTTGCCGCACCCTTGATCACCGGCTCGGGCATCGGGAAGAACTCGACACCGAAATCGTGGTTGAACTTCGCGGCAATGTCCCGGGTCAGTTCCACATGCTGCTTCTGGTCCTCGCCCACCGGCACATGGGTCGCCCGGTAGGCCAGAATATCCGCCGCCATCAGCGCCGGATAGGCATAGAGCCCGATCGAGGCCTTTTCCCGATCCTTGCCCGCCTTGTCCTTGAACTGGGTCATCCGGTTCAGCCAGCCGAGCCGCGCCACACAGTTGAAGATCCACGCCAGCTCCGCGTGCTGCGGCACCTGGCTCTGGTTGAACAGGATCGAGCGCGTCGGGTCGACGCCGGCGGCGATATAGGCCGCAGTCACCTCGCGCGTCGCATTGCGCAGCGCTTCCGGATCCTGCCAGACCGTAATCGCGTGCAAATTCACGACGCAGTATACGGTCGGGATGCCCTCATCCTGCATCTCAACCCACCGGCGCAATGCTCCCAGGTAGTTTCCCAGCGTCAGGTTGCCCGACGGCTGCATTCCCGAAAAAACACGCGGTTCAAAAGTTTCGTTGGACATGGCCTGAACTCGTTGATTGGGGTATTGAGCCGGGCGCTTATTGCGCCTGATCCGGGCGCAGTCAACAGGAGCATCCATGTCCAATTCCGCGATCTTCCAGCGGCTGCCCCTCCTTCCTGCGCTTCTTGCGGGAGCCATCCTCGCCGTCGAACTTGCCTTCCAGGCCGGCGCACACGGCCTTGCCGGAGGTCCGGGCGCGATCGGATGGCGGTCGGCGGCGATTGTCCGCTACGCCTTTGCCGATCCGCTGTTCGACAGCATGCTGACCACGCGGCACATCACCCTGGACGGCCTGAAACGGTTCTTCAGTTACGCGCTGATCCATCACGGGGCGACACACGCGGTGTTCGGCGCGGTGCTGCTGCTGGCGCTGGCCAAGGGCGTTGCGGGAAGCTTCCAGGCCTGGGCTGTCGCCGTGCTGATCCTCGCGGGCACCCTGACCGGGGCGCTCTGTTACGGTCTCGCCCTGAACACGCGGGTCGCGCTGATCGGCATCTACCCGGCGGTCTATGCGCTGATCGGTGCCTGGACCTGGAGCCTGTTCATGACCGGGCAGGGGCCCCGGGCGCGGCTGGCCGCGTTTCGCCTGATCGGCATGCTGGCCGGGCTGCAGCTGCTGTTCCAGATTACGGTCGGCGGCAGCAGCGAATGGGTCGCGTCCCTCGGTGCCTTTGTCACCGGTTTCCTGCTGTCGTTCGTGATCGCCACCGACGGCCCGGCCCGGCTTCGGGCCTGGCGGGACCAGGCCCGCCAGCGCTGAGAGGGCGGACGGTCAGTTCCTGCGGAAAGCGCTGCGGATTTCGCCAATGCGGACCGCACCGAAGGCCAGTGACGCCAAAGCATAGGAAACTCCGCCGATGCCGACCAGAACCATCAGCGCAAGATAGCGCCAACCGGCGTCGTGCAGCAGATCCCACATGACGTTCTTTCCGACCAGCAGCACCAGACCCATCACCAGACTTGCGGCGAAAATCCGCGGCAGGGCCCGCTTGAACCGGGCGTCGAACTCCGTGGCGACCCCCATCTTCCGGGTTCCCCACCAGAGCTGAAGCATCATCGTCCAGCCCGACAGCGACGGTCCGACCGCCGCGGCAGTATAGCCGATGAACGGCGCGAGACCGATGGCGACAACCGCGTTCACGAGCAGCGCGTAGAAGGCAAATCTCAGCGGACTGCGCGTGTCTTCGCGGACGTAGTACATCGGCGTGAAAACCCGCTGCAGCAGGAACGACGGCAGACCGAAACCGAAGATCAGCAGCGCCAGAGCGGTTCCGCTGGTATCGGCCGCGGTAAAGGCGCCGCGCTCGAACAGAACCGAAATGATCACATCCGGAATGACGATCAGCGCCATCGCCGAGGGCAGGGTCAGCACGAAGGCAAATTCCAGCGCCCGGTTCATGGCGTGCCTGCTGCCTTCGATATCCTTCGCCCGCAGCCGTCTCGACAGATCCGGCAGCAGCACAACGGCAATCGCCACGCCGACAAGCCCGATCGGCAGGTGATAGATCCGGTCCGCATAGGACAGCCATGCCACCGCCCCGTCAAAGAACGATCCCACCTGACGCCCGACGATCAGGTTCACCTGGGTAACCGAACCGGTGATGATCGCCGGAAAGGCAATGACCGCCAGACGTTTGACATCCGGCGTCAGCTTTGGCCACGCGGGGCGCACCAGAAATCCGGCTTTTGCCGCGCCAATCCATACCGTCAGGAACTGGGCAATTCCGGCAACCGGAACCGACCAGATCAGCCACTGCCCCGGATCGCCGCCCACCCTGTCGCCGATCCAGAGCGCCGCGATCATCACCAGGTTCATCAGAACCGGGGACGCCGAGGCAATAACGAACCGGCTCAGCGAGTTCAGAATTCCGCTCATCATCGCTGCAAGCGAAATGAACAGGATGTAGGGGAAGGCGATCCGGCCAAACACGACGGCAATGTCGTAGCGTTCGTCACCCGCGAAACCCGACGCCATCGCCAATACCAGCCACGGCATGACCAGTTGACCGATGAGCGTGAATACGATCAGCAGGCTGCTGAGCGAGGCGAACGCATCCTGGGCGAATTTCTTGGGATCGTCGTCGCTTTCGACCTTCTTGGCGAATATCGGAATGAAAGCGACGTTAAACGCCCCTTCGGCGAAGAAGCGGCGAAACATGTTCGGAAGGGTAAAGGCGACGAGAAACGCCTGTGCCACCGGTCCGGATCCCAGAAACGCCGCCAGCATCATGTCGCGGACCAGCCCGAAGATTCGACTGAGCATGGTCATGGAACCGACCGTCAGAACGGCCGGCAGCATCCTTGGTCTTCGGTTCACTCAAAACACCTCTTACGGAACCTGGTCGCTGACAGGTTCGATCGCTGCCCGAAGCTTCGTTTCTAGCGTTTTCTGTTTCGCCTGGGAATGGATTTTCAGGCCGAAGATGTCCTTGACGTAAAATACATCCACTGCCTGTTCCCCATATGTCGCAACGATCGCGGAAGAGATGGAAATGTTGTTCCGCCGCAGGGCCCGCGACAGGTCGAACAGCAGCCCGGCCCGGTCCAGCGTCTCCACTTCGATGATGGTGAAAATATCGCTGCCGGTATTGTCGAAACTGATCCGGGTGGGCACCACGAACTTCCGTTCCGTGTGTTTGACCCGGTTTTTCTCCTCCAGCTGCCGCGAAGCGATGATTTCCCCCTTCAGCGTCCGCTCGACGCTGCGCCGCAACCGACCCAGCCGCGACTTCTCATAGGGATTCCCCTCCGAATCCTGCAGCCAGAACGCCGCGGTCGCAAACCCGTCCGAGGTGACGTAGCTGCGTGCATCGACGACGTTTGCCCCGACCAGCGCCAGCGCCCCGGTCAGACGGGTGAACACCCCGGGATGGTCCGCCAGTGCGAAACAGGCCTGGGTCGCGGCCCGGCTTTCATCGAGCTCGATGGAGATCCCTGCCTCGTCGTCTGGCAGGTTGCGCAGAAGCTCAGCGAATATTCCGTGGGTGCGGCCGTCAAACCCCAGCCAGTAGGGCGCATAATGGCGGTCGCATTCCTTTTCGATCTCCTCGCTGCTCCATCCCGACAGCGTGTCGGCCAGTGCCAGCTTCGCCGCCTTTTCCCGCTGCGGCCGCCCCTTGGCCTGGCCGCCGCCGGTCATGTACTGTAACGTCTCGTCATGCAGCGTGCGCAGCAGCGACGCCTTCCAGTTGTTCCAGACCCCCGGACCGACCCCGCGGATGTCGCAGACCGTCAGAACCGTCAGCAGCTTCAGCCGTGTCGGAGAAATCACCACCCTGGCAAAATCCCGCACCGTGCGCGGGTCGGTCAGGTCGCGTTTCTGGGCGACATCGGACATCAGCAGGTGATGCCGGACCAGCCAGACCACCAGTTCGCATTCCTCGTCCGACAGTCCCAGCCGCTGACAGACCGTTTCGGCAATCTCCGCACCGTATTCCGAATGGTCGAACCCGGAACCCTTGCCGATGTCATGCAGCAGCAGCGCCACGTAGAGCACCCGCCGGTTCACCCCCGCCCGCAGAATCGAGGTCGAAATCGGCACTTCATGCGCCAGTTCGCCGCGTTCGATCCGGCTCAGGGTCGAAATCACCCGGATCGTGTGCTCGTCCACCGTGTAACTGTGGTACATGTTGAACTGCATCATCGCCACGATCCGGCCAAACTCCGGCATGAACGCACCGAGAACCCCAACCTCGTTCATCACCCTGAGTGCGCGCTCCGGGTTGTTGTGGCTCAGCAGCAGATCGAGAAAGATCCGGTTGGCATCGGTGTCGCTGCGGACCCTGTCGTCGATCAGATAGAGGTGCGAGGCGACGATCCGCAGAACGTCCGGATGGATCGGGATGCCGGTGCCGAGCTGCTCACGGAACAGACGCAGGAAATTCACCGGATCGGCCAGAAACGCCTCGACATCGATCACGTCGATCCGGCCGTGCTTGAGCTTGTATCCAGGCCCGGTCCCGTCCCTGCGGAATGTCAGAACATGCCGCAAGGCCTGACCGATGTTGGGCTTGGCCTTGACATGCCGCGCCTCCAGCGCCGCGAGGAAGATCCGCGTAAGGTCCCCAACATCCTTCGCATGGATGAAGTAGTCCTGCATGTACCGCTCGACTGCGCTCTGACCGGGGGTGCTGGCGTATTCCAGCGCATTTGCCACCTCGACCTGCAGATCGAACGACAGCTGTTCGGTCGCGCGGTTGGTGATCAGATGCAGATGCACCCGCGTGCTCCAGAGAAACGCCGCCGCGCGGTCGAAAATCGCGTATTCCTCGGGTGAAAACACCCCCGCCTGCAGCAGATCCGCGGGCGAATGAACGTGGTTGAGATATTTCGCCAGCCAGAACAGCGTCTGCAGGTCCCGCAGCCCGCCCTTGCCTTCCTTGACGTTCGGCGCCAGCAGGTACCGCGAACTGCCCTGCTGGCGGTGCCGCTGGGCCCGCTCTTCCAGTTTCAGTTCGACGAATTCCGGACCGGTTTTGTCGAAGAGCTCAGTCCAAAGCCGGTCGTTCAACTGGCCGGCAAGCGCCGCGTCGCCCCAGATGTGACGTTTTTCCAGCAGGCTGGTGCGGATCGTAACATCGGTTTTCGCCAGCCGCAGACAGTCGTTGATGGTCCGCACCGAATGCCCGACCTTCAGCTTCAGATCCCACAGGCAGTAGAGGACGCTCTCGGTCAGGCTTTCTCCCCAGGCGGTCTGCTTGTAGGGGGTCAGAAACAGCAGATCGACGTCGGAATGCGGCGCCATTTCGCCGCGTCCGTAGCCGCCAACCGCCAGAACGCTGATCCGCTCCGAAGCGGTGGGCACCCCGTTGGGATGCAAATGACTGATGGAAAAATCGAGCACCATCTGCACGATCTGGTCCGTCAGCCAGCTGTAGTCATGCACCGCGCGGTAGGCCTCGCGCGGATGCCGGGCGATCGCCTCAGCGATCCTGCGGCGCCCGGCCTCCTTTGCCTCCTGCAGCACCGCCACCGCCGCCTGACGCCCCTGTGTTGCGTCGCCGGCAGCCTCAACCGCCCCGGCGATCTGCGCCACCACCGCATCCCGGTCGAGGATCATCTCCGGATCGGCCAGCAGGCCCGCCCATGGATCGCTGCGCCGCGTCGGCAGCAGCGCCGTCGCCGTATCAGTTCCCAAGGCCACCAAAGCTTCCCGCCGCGCGCTCGGTGACGACCGCCTGGCCTCCCTGTACCTCATAAATCGCCAGGTTGCGCTGGCTGGTGCCGTTGGGATTGAAACGGAACGCACCGTTTACCCCGGCAAACCCGGCGCTCTGGGTCAGTTTGGCGTCGGTGAAGGGATCGCTGCCGTCTGCCCTGGCGCCGGCGATCAGCGCGCCGACCGCCGCGACCCCGTCATAGGCAACCGCCGCCAGTTCATGCGGCCGTTCGCCATAGGTGTTCTGATAACGGCCCTCGAACTGCAGCAGCGGACCCGGATCGGGCGCGGCGAATACGCCGCCCTGCAGGCTGCCGAGCGCCAGCGCCTCTGCCGAGGCGTCCCAGCGCTGGATGCCCATGAACTGCGCCTGTGACGCGGACAGACCATTGCTGCGCAGCGCTTCGGAAATATAGCCCAGGCCGCCGGTCGGCCCGTCGGTCAGGATCACCGCATTGGCCCCGCGCGCATTCAGGGAAGCCGCGGCGGTGCCCGCCGCCGACTGGATGCCCTCAACCGAAAGGTTATAGGATTCCGAGGCGACCAGAGAAGCCCCGCGGTTGTTGACCGCTGCCGCCACCGCATCGCGGGCGGTTTCGCCTTCGAGGCCGACGGGATAGACGACGCCATAATTGCGCAGTCCGCGCGACATGCCGTAGGCGACCAGACGGTTGGCGGTATTCTGGAAAGTCACCCCGAGCAGATAGACGTTCGGACTCGCCACCGCCGGGTTGTTGCTCATGCTCAGAATGTTCACGCCGCTGCCTCCAAGCGCCGATTCGGCGCCCGAGGTCGCGGTGCTGAACAGCGGACCGACGATGATCTTCGCGCCTTCGGCAATCGCCTGCTGCGCCGCGGAAGCCCCGCCGTTCGCGGTGCCGTAGGTCGGATAGACGGCCAGGTCGATGGTCGCGTTCTGCAGATCGGCCTTGGCCAGATTGGCCGCATTGATCAGGCTGCGGGCGATCAGGTCGCGCCCCGGATCACCGGTACCGTCCGGAACCAGCAGCGCCACCCGTACGACCCCGTTCGGATCGACCCCGGTGCCGACGCTCGACGCCGTCGGTCCGGGTGTGGAACAGGCTGCAAGTCCGGCAAACGCCGCAACAATCGCTGCACCGCGAAGCGCATTCCGAAAAGAAAAAGCTGTTGACGGCATATGAATTCACCCTGAGCGTTGATAAGCAGTACGTGGCGTCCGGCGGACGGAACGCTACGGTCTGGGTGGAAAAAAGTAAACGGCGAATGGACAGAACCGACGCAGGCGGCGACGCGGACCGGCCCGACCACCTCCCGGACGAAGGTTCGGCGCGGGCTCCGGTCACGATCGGGCCCGGCCTCTACCTTGTGGCGACGCCGATCGGCCACGCCCGGGACATAACCCTGCGGGCGCTCGACATTCTCGCCGGTGCCGACATTATCGCCGCCGAGGACACCCGGCGCACCCGCCATCTTCTCGACATTCACGGCCTGCGCCGGGACGCCCGCAGCCTCTGGCCCTACCATGACCACAACGGACCGAAACAGCGCCCGCGCCTGCTCGCGGCCCTCGCCGAGGGAAAATCCGTCGCCCTTGTCTCCGATGCCGGAACGCCGATGGTCGCCGATCCGGGCTTTCCCCTGACCCGGGCGGCGATTGCCGAAGGTCATGCGGTTTTTGCCGCCCCCGGCGCCTCCGCCGCCCTCGCCGCCCTGGCTGTTTCCGGACTGCCGACGGACCGGTTCCTGTTCGAAGGGTTCCTGCCGCCGAAATCGGCCGCCCGGCGCACTGCGCTCGCCGGTCTCGCCCGTATCCCGGCGACGCTGATCGTCTACGAATCCCCCCGGCGCCTCGCCGGCAGCCTCGCGGAAATGGCCGAAACCCTCGGCGCAGGACGCGAGGCCGCCGTCTGCCGCGAACTGACCAAGAAATTCGAGCAGATCCGCCGGGGCACCCTCACCGAACTTGCCGACCAGTATGCCGGCGAACCGGCCCCAAAGGGTGAAATTGTCCTTGTGATCGGCCCGCCGATTGCCCGCGTAACGACGCCCGAAGACCTCGACACCGCCCTGCGCGACGCCATGCAGAACCTTTCGTTGAAAGATGCTGCCGCCCAGGTCGCTACTGCGCTCGGCATGCCCAAACGCGAGGTCTACAACCGGGCCCTCGATCTGACCGGCAAGTCGTGATGACCGGACACTACAGCGGCCTCGCCGCCGAGGACATCGCCGCCGGTGCCTACCGCCGCGACGGCGGAACCATCGCCGCCACCCGCTGGCGCACGCCCGAAGGCGAGATCGACCTGGTCGTCACATTCCCCAACCTCGTGGTGTTCGTCGAGGTCAAGGCCCGCCGGGACCACGCCACCGCCGCGGCGTCGATTTCGCCGCGCCAGTGGTCCCGCATCGCCGCCGCCGCCACCGGCTGGCTCGCCAGACATCCGGACGGCCCGCAGACCTGCCGTTTCGACGCCGCCCTGATCGACGGCACCGGCCGCCTCGAGCGCATCGAAAACGCAGCCACCTTCGATGGCTGGTAACACAACCCGGCCGCCGGCCCTTGCCAAAACCGCCGCCCCTGGTCATGTGAAGGAAACCACGCAATCCGGGGAAAGACATGGGCCTCAAAGTCGCCATCCAGATGGATCCGATCGGACCGATCAACATCGACGCCGACAGCACCTTCCGCATCATGGAGGAGGCCCAGGCCCGCGGCCACACGCTGTTCTACTACACCCCCGACAAACTCGCCTTCGACGAGGGCCGGGTCACCGCCACCGGCTGGCCCGTCACCGTCCGCCGGGAAAAGGGCAACCACTTCACCGCCGGCGACTTGACGACCGTCGATCTCGCGGACCAGGACGTGGTCTGGCTGCGCCAGGATCCGCCCTTCGACATGGGCTACATCACCACCACCCACATCCTCGAACGCATCCACCCCAGGACCCTGGTGGTCAACGATCCGTTCTGGGTGCGCAACTTCCCGGAAAAGCTGCTGGTGCTCGGCTTTCCCGACCTCACCCCACCCACCACCATCGCCCGCGACCTCGGCACCATCCGGGCCTTCAAGGAACGCCACGGCGACATCATCCTCAAACCGCTCTACGGCAACGGCGGGGCAGGGGTGTTCCGCCTCGACCCCAACGACCGCAACCTCTCGTCGCTGCACGAACTCTTCACCGGCATCAACCGCGAGCCGCTGATCGCCCAGAAATTCCTCCCAGACGTTTCCGCAGGCGACAAACGGGTGATCCTCGTTAACGGCGAATGTGTCGGCGCGATCAACCGAGTGCCGCAAAAGGGCGAAACCCGCTCCAACATGCACGTCGGCGGCCGCCCGGAAAAAGTCGAACTGACCGACCGGGACATCGAGATCTGTGAGAAAATTGGCCCGCTTCTGCGCGAAAAAGGCCAGATCTTCGTCGGCATCGACGTGATCGGCAACTGGCTGACCGAAATCAACGTGACCTCCCCCACCGGCATCCAGGAGCTCGAACGCTTCAACCAGGTCAACATCACCTCGAAAATCTGGGAAGCCATCGAAGCCAAACGCCGCTGAGGCCCCCCCGGCCAACAGGCCGGCCCGCCGGATTACCCGACCGGAACCCGCCGGGTGATCCCCACCGCCTCCAGAAACGCGGCGTCATGGCTGACCACCAGCAGCGCCCCGTCATAGGCGCGCAGCCCCGCCTCGACAATTTCCACCGTCTCCACGTCCAGATGGTTGGTCGGTTCATCGAGGATCAGCAGCGGCGGCGGCGCATCGCCGCCGATCACGCAGGCAAGCCCCGCCCGCAGCATCTGCCCGCCGCTGAGATCGCCGACCCGCTGCAGTGCCGCTTCGCCGCGAAACAGGAACCGCGCCAGCGCCGCTCGGCAGCCGTTCTCATCCACCGACCGGTTAAGCCGCCGGAAATTCTCCACCACCGACGCTTCCGCCTCAAGCATTGCCATCCGCTGATCCATCACCGCGAACGGCACACACACCCGGACCGATCCCGCGCGCGGCACGAGGCTGCCGCCGATCACCGCCAGCGCCGTCGATTTGCCGGCCCCGTTTGCTCCGGTCAGCGCCACCCGCTCCGGCCCGACCATCTCAAGATCGAACCCGCGCAGCACCTCCGGTCCGTCGCCATATCCGGCCCTTACCCTTGACACCTCCAGCACCAGCCGCCGGTCGTGCAGCCCGGTCGCGGCCAGTGCCACGGTCATCGGCTGCAACACCTCGACCCGCGCCCGTGCGGCCGCCGCATCCTCTGCGGCCTGGGCGTGGCGCGCCTCCGCGACCCGCGCATTGCCCGCCCGCGTGCCCTCCGCCCGTTCCTTTCGTGCATCGAGCAGAATCTTCGGCTGGTCCCCGCGTGCCCGAACCCGCCTGCCACCCGCATCCCGCCGCGCCTTGCGTTCCGCCACCGCCTGGGCCGTCCGTGCCACCTCCGCCACCCGCCGCTCGGCGTCGTAGAGGTCATGCCGCGCCGCTTCCAGGTCAACTTCCCTCTGCGCGCGATAGGCACTCCATCCGCCGCCATAGCGGCGTGCGCCGAGCGTGGTCAGTTCAACGATCCCGTCCATCCGTTCCAGAAGATCCCGGTCATGGCTCACCACCACCGCCCCGCCGCGCCAGCCGGCGAGAAACCGCGCCACTGCCTCGCGTCCGTCCTGATCGAGGTTGTTGGTCGGTTCATCGAGCAGCGCGAAATCCGGCTCGGCAAACGCCAGCGCCGCCAGCGCCGCCCGTGTCCGCTGCCCGCCCGACAGCTTCGACAGTGCCACGTCATGCAGCACTTCGAGCCCGACCCCGGCCAGTGCCGCCGTCACCCGCGCCTCCAGTCCCCAGTCCGCGGCGGCCAGTTCCTCGGCCCCGGCCAGACCCCGCTCCGCCCTGTCCAGCAGCGCCAGCGCTTCACCCACGCCGAAAAGTGTTGCAACCGTCGCGCCGTCGCCGATGCCAACGTCCTGAAAGAGGCAGCCAATACTGCCGCGCACCTGAACCGATCCGGTGCGCGGCGCAATGCGGCCGGCCATCAAACCGAGCAGCGTGGACTTTCCCACGCCATTACGCCCGACGAGGCCGGTCAGCCCGCGTTCAAATGTCAGCGAAACATTGGAAAAAAGTTCCCGCCCGTCAGGCGTGGACCAGGAAACATCTGAAAGGGAGATCGAGGCGGACATGGGTAAGGGCTTTCACGGTGACAGGTTCAGTCGAAACTCCTGACCGGTGAAAATCCATTGTCCGTGCATCCCTTCTGTTGGTCTGGCTGCATCTAGCCCAACTCGTGCCAAAATTCAACCGCCCGGGCCGTTTTCGCAACCGGCTTACCGGGCGTTGACCAGATCCCGCAACACTCGCCAGGCCGTCGCCGTCTCTGCCGTGCCGCCGATCTGCCCCGACGCTACGAACAGTGCCTTCCACAGCGCCCACCCCCGCGCCCGCGCCCATGTCGCCGGGTCGAGGTCAATCGACTCGCGAAACACCGCACGGCTCTCGCCGTCGAACCACGTCCAGGCCATCACCAGATCGCAGGCCGGATCTCCCACCGCACAGCCGCCAAAATCGATCACCGCCGACAGACGCCCATGCTCTACCAGCAGGTTGCCCGGCGCGATGTCCCCGTGCAGCCAGACCGGCGGCCCGGTCCAGCGTGACGCCAGCGCCTCCTGCCAAAGCCGGAGGGCTTCCCCCCGGTCGATCCGGGCGGCCAGCTTCTCGATGCCGCTCAGGGTCTCGCCGTCATACACCGAAAGATCGCCGCCCCGCTCGAAGTTGTGCGCGCCCGGACCCGGCGCTCCCGCCGTCTCGACCGAGCGCAGGGCCACGAGAAATCCCGCCAGGTCTCGCGCAAGTGCGACCCGGTCAACCGGATCCGCCCCGATCAGCGCTGTACCTGGCAACCACCGGTAGACCGACCAGATCCAAGGATACCCCGCCCCCGGGCGTCCCTGCGCCAGAGGCGCCGGGATCGGCAAGGGCAGTGCCGCGGCCAGCCGTGGCAGCCATGCCTGTTCCTTCTCCACCTGACCGACATATCCGGGACCCGATGGAAGCCGCACCAGCTTGTCGTCTCCAAGCCGAAATGTGCGGTTGTCCCATCCGCCCGGCTCGACCGCCTGCACCGGCAGATCCGCCCAGTCGGGAAACTGCTGCGCGATCAGCCGGCCGACCAGGCCTGCGTCAATCTCTACCGGGCTTGCCATCCGTCATCCAATCCGCTCGGGCCGGTTCAGGCCGTCTCGATCGCTCCGGTGATCAGCCCGGTCGCTTCTTCGGGGGACGAGTCTGCGATCTTCTTGTCGGCGACCTTGTTGCCGCGGCGCAGAACCACAAGCCGGTCCGCCACGGTAAACACATCCGGCATCCGGTGGGAAATCAGCACCACCGTCACCCCCTGATCCTTAAGCCGCCGGATCAGGTCCAGCACCTCCGCCACCTGGCGTACCGAAATCGCCGCCGTCGGCTCGTCCATCAGCACGATCCGCGACTGCGCCAGCCTTGTGCGGGCAATCGCCACCGCCTGGCGCTGACCGCCGGACATCTGCCGCACCTCGTCGCGCGGCCGGGTCTCGGATTTCAGCTCGGCGAACAATTCCGCCGACCGCCGCGCCATCGCTCCGTAATCGAGCCACTGAAACGGCCAGACGCCGCGTTTGATCTCACGCCCCAGAAACACGTTGTCCGCCGCGGTCAGGTTGTCGCAGAGCGCCAGGTCCTGATACACCACCTCGATCCCGCGGTCCCGCGCATCGGTGCTGTCACTGAAATGCACCTCCTGCCCGTCGAGCAGGATCTGCCCGGTCGACGGCTGGAAGTTGCCGGCGATGATCCGCACCAGCGTCGACTTGCCTGCACCGTTGTCGCCCATCAGCCCGACGGTTTCGCCTGCATGCAGCGACAGGTCCAGCTGTTCCAGCGCATGAATCGCACCGAACCGCTTCGATATGCCGCGAAACTCGATCAGGGGGGCGCTCATGCCGCGTTCCTCCGGCCAAGCGCGTACTGGTCGAGCGCCACCGCCGCCACCAGAATCAGCCCGATCAGGATCTGCTGAATAAACGACGACACGTTGAGCAGCACCAGCCCGTTGGTCAGAACCCCGATCAGCAGCGCGCCGACCACCGTGCCAAAGATCGAGCCGATGCCGCCGAACAGCGACGTGCCGCCGATCACCACAGAAGCGATCACCGTCAGTTCCAGCCCCGACCCGGCCACCGCTTCGGCCGAATTCAGCCGCGCCGACAGCAGAAACGCCGCCAGGCCGCAGAAAAAACCGCTCATCATGTAGACGCTGACGATGATCCAGTTGGTCGCCACCCCGTTCAGCTGCGCCGCCCGCGCATTGCCGCCGGTGGCATAGACGTGTTTGCCGTAGGGCGTGTAGCGCAGCACCAGATGCGCGACGATCGCGGCAACGAAGAAAATGATCACCGGCACCGGCACCGTCTCGATCCGCCCCTGGCCCCACCAGGTGAACTCGGCGCTGAAGCCGGAAATCGGCCCGCCGCCGGAAAACAGCAGCGCCGCCCCCCGGAACGCCGTCAGCCCGCCCAGCGTCACCACGAACGGCGGCACCTTCAGCCGGGTGATCGCCAGCCCCTGGATTGCGCCGCCGATCAGCCCGACTGCAATCGCCGCCGAGGCGGCCATGTAAACCGGATACCCCACCGTTTCCGCCGCGCCGAGCGCGAACCGGTCGCCCATGCCGCCCTTCGACACCCAGGCGCAGACCAGCCCCGCCAGCGCCAGCAGCGAACCGACAGAAAGGTCGATCCCCGCCGTCAGGATCACGAAGGTCATGCCGATCGCGATCAGTCCGGAAATCGACACCTGCCGCAACACGTTGAGAACGTTAAGCGGATGCAGAAAGCGTGGCTCCAGCAGCGCGAACACCAGGATCAGCAGCAGCAGAAACAGCGGCGCCGCCCAGCGGGAAATCAGCTGAAACAGGTCAAGCCGCGCAACCGGCTCCCCCGGCGGAGGTAATGTGCTCATGGGTCCCGAAATCCGATTGTCAAATGCAGCGGGCCGCGCCTCGACGCGACCCGCCGGCCTCCGCGTGATGCGGGCCTACTGTACCTCACCGATCCGTTCGGACTGGTCGAGATTGTCCTTTGTGATCGCAATCGGGTTGAGCAGGATCAGCGGCTCGACCGCCTCACCGTTCAGATGCGCCAGCAGCACCTCGAGCGCCTTTTCGGTCTGGCCGCCCGGGAACTGTTCGATGGTTGCGGTCAGACCGCCGTCGCGCACCGATCCCAGGGCTTCCGGCAGGGCGTCAAAGCCGAGAATCGCGATATCGAGATTCTGCTCCTGCACCACCTGCAGCGCGCCGAGCGCCATGTCGTCATTGGCGGCGACGATCACGTCGGGCGGCGAGTCGAGCCCGGCCAGGATCGCCTCGGTCACCGACGCGCCCTGCTCGCGGGCGAAATTCGCCGTCTGCTCGGCCACAAACACATACTTGTCCGACATCGAATCGAGCACGTTGTGCACGCCCATGTTGCGGTCGATTGCCGGGCTCGCCCCGGGCTGGCCCTGAAGGTTGACGATCCGCGCCCCGTCCGGGAACAGCTCGATGATCAGATTGGCCTGGGCCTCGCCGCCGACCACGTTGTCGGCACCCACATGGCTGGTGATGCCGGGCACGCCCTCGACCCGCCGGTCAATCGTCACCACCGGCACACCGGCATCCACCGCCTGTTGAAGGGCAGGGGCCATCGCCACCGCATCGATCGGGCTGATGATGATGCCGTCGACGCCCTGGATGATCGCCGCTTCCACGTCGCCGGTCTGTTTGGTCGACGAATTCTGCCCGTCGGTCTCGATCAGCGCGATGCCGCCCGTGGCCTCCGCCGCTGCGGCCAGCGACTTCTGCATGTGCACGAAGAACGGGAATTCCAGTGCCGGCATCGACGATGCAATGGTCAGATCCTGCGCTTTGGCCATGCCGGTAAGCATGGTTGCGGCCAGAAGCCCGGACACGAATGTGCGACCTGCGAAATATTTCATGTTTTCCTCCCCGGAATCAGGTTTCGGGTCGTTGCCCGATGTTGAACCGCTCAGTTGGCGGTTGCCGCAGCCTACACCTGGTCATACCCCTGTTGGCAATCACTTTTTTCATCATATCTGGGAAGGGGGGCTTCGGAATGCCTCAGCCGGCGCCGGGCGAAACGTAGCCCCGCTCGACCTCAATAAGCTTCTGTTTGCGCCACAGACCTCCGCCATACCCGGTCAGCGATCCATCGGAACCGATCACCCGGTGACAGGGAATGACGAGCGCAATCTGGTTTGCTCCGTTTGCCCTTGCAACCGCCCGAACCGCCGTTGGCCGCCCGATCTCGGCCGCGATTCGGGCATAGCTCCGGGTCTCGCCCGCCGGTATGTCGCGCAGCGCCCGCCAGACGCTTTGGGTAAACTCACTTCCGTGGTATGCCAGCGGCGTTGAGAAGGTTGCACATTCCCCGGCAAAAAATGCGCCGAGTTCCTCGCGAACCTGTTCCGTCGGCGGGAGCGTGCCAATCCCGATCCCGTTTTTTGCCTGTTTCCACAGCCGGCGCACCTCTGTCGGCAGGGCCTTTCGGTCCATGAATTCGAGCAGGTGCAGATGCCGCGCATCACTGACCGCCAGCATCGCGCCAAGGGGCGTCTCAATCCAGTCCGCCAGAAGCAGCGCATCGCCGTTCAGATCACCGGGCGGATGCCCCAGAAGCCGCGCAACGGCCCGCCGAAATGCACTCGCACTCTCGAACCCGGCATCGATCTGCGCCTCGATCACCTTGCCGCCATCCGACAGGGTCTCAAACCCGTCGCGCAACCGCCGCTGCCGCGCCATTTCCAGAAACGTCATGCCAAACTGACGCCGGAAACTGCGTCGCACGGTGGAAAGGTCATAGCCCATCCGTTCCACGTCAGCTTCGCGCCAGCGATAGTCGGGTCTGGCGTCCAGCGCCGCGAGAAGCGCCCCAATTGCCGGATCCGCTTCCGCCATCGGCGCGAGCGGATGACACCGCTTGCAGGGCCGGAACCCGGCCTCAAGACAGCACGCCACGGAATCGTAGAACGTGCAGTTCTCGATCTTCGGCTTGCGCGCGGGACAGGTCAGACGGCAGAATATGCCGGTGCTGGAGACACCGACCCAGGCCTGGCCGTCATAGCGCGCGTCCCTCGCAACCAGGGCTGCATAGAGTGTCTCGTCGTCGGGCAGGGCAAACAGCATGGGGCAACCTTACAGTCCTGTGGCATCTCCCCAAACCCATATCCTGGCGCGATTCGTGCTGCCGCCGAAAAACGGGCGCATATTTGAATTGATCACCCCGCGGTGTGGCGGGGCAGGCAGGGCAGGCGGCACCCGCGGGGGATGGTCCCTCAACTTTCGGGGAACCAGTGTTTCGTGCGGTTGGCAAACGCCACCAGCGACAGCATCACCGGAACTTCCACCAGCACCCCGACCACCGTCGCCAGCGCCGCCCCGGACCCCAGCCCGAACAGGCTGATCGCCACCGCCACCGCCAGTTCAAAGAAATTCGACGTGCCGATCAGTGCACAGGGCGCCGCAATGTTGAACGGTATCTTCCAGGCCCGCGCCGCGCCGTAGGCGACGAAAAATATCCCGTAGGACTGGATCAGCAGCGGTGTCGCGATCAGCAGAATCACCAGCGGATTGCCCAGAATGACTTCGCCCTGGAACCCGAACAGCAGAACCACGGTCACCAGCAGGCCAAAGACTGAAAACGGCTGCACCCGTGTCTTGAACGCAGCCACTGCCGCCTCTCCGCCGCGCTGCACCAGCCGGCCCCGCGTCACATAGCCCGCCGCCAGCGGCAACAGCACGTACAGCACGACGGAAATCAGCAGCGTATCCCACGGAACCACAATGTCCGTCATACCCAGCAGAAACGCGACAATTGGCGCGAAGGCAAACACCATCACCACGTCATTCACGCTCACCTGCACCAGAGTATAGGTCGGATCGCCCCGCGTGAGGTTTGACCAGACGAACACCATGGCCGTACAGGGGGCCGCGCCGAGAAGGATCACTCCGGCGAGGTAAGCTTCGGCATCTTCCGGCGCGATCAGACCGGCAAAGACGTACTTGAAGAACAGAACCCCAAGCAGCGCCATGGTGAACGGCTTGATCAGCCAGTTGACCGCGAGCGTCACCACCAGGCCCTTCGGCTTCTCGCCGATGTGCGACAGCGACGAAAAATCGACCCCGACCATCATCGGATACACCATCGCCCAGATCAGCACCGCCACCGGCAGGTTGACCGACGCCACCTCCATCGCGGCCAGTGCGCCAAACAGCCCGGGAAATACATTCCCCAACAGAAGCCCCGCGCCAATCGCCAGCGCCACCCAGACCGAAAGCCAGCGCTCGAACGTTCCCAGTCCCGCCGCTGCGGGTGCAACCGTATCCGTCATGTCAAACCTTTCTTCAGCCGCGGGCGGACCTGCCCGTGCCACAGTCGATTTCATCGAGCAGTGTCCGGCACATTTCCGGCCGGCCGCCGCAGCAGTCCTCCATCAGAAACCCGATCAGAGCCCGAATTCCCGCCATGTCGGCGAAGTAGCGGATGCTGCGCCCTTCGCGCGCATTGCGTACCAGACCGGCGCGCAGCAGCACCGCGAGATTGGCCGACATGGTGTTCTGCCGAACTCCGAGCGCCGCGCCGATCTCCCCTGCCGACATTCCCTCCGGTCCGGCGCGGACCAGCAGCCGAAACACGTCGAGCCGCGTTTCCTGGGCCAGCGCGGCGAAACCGTCGAGGGCGGGCTTCTTTTCCATATATCTGGAATTATTGATATGTCGAGCCGGCGTCAAGCCTCATCCCGTCGTCAGGCGCCCCGGGGTGCCGGTCAGCGAAGCTGCGGCGGCGTGTCACCGGTCGCGGATTCGATGCCGTAGCTCAGGCCCCGTCCGATGCGGTGGGCGAGGGCGGACCAGGACTGCGCCGTGGCCACAGGCAGTTCCTCGGCCAGAACCCGGTCGAAAATCTCCAGCCAATGGGCGAAATGACCGGTACGCAGTTCCGCGACGCCCCGGTGTACCTGCATCGGATTGCCGTCATAGCTGCGCTCGAACAGAATGGCATTGCGCCAGAAACGGGCGATCTTCGTCTCATGCGACGGCCAGTCCGCCACATGCGCCGCAAAAACCGGCCCGATCTGCGGATCGCGCCGGACCGCGGCATAGAAGCGGGCGACCACACGGTCGATCTGCGCCGCAGTGACCGGAAAACGGGGCGGCGGGTTCATGCCATGATGATCCAGATGACCGGCAGAATGACCGACAGATAGATGATCATGTTGAACATCGACCGGATCAGGCCCGCATCCGATTCTGGGTCTACGCCGAGGCGCTCGCAGATTTTGGTTCCAGGCCACAGCAGCACGTCGGCAAGGCTCATCGCTCCATTCCCTTAATACGCATTTTTTATGCGTATTAAATGGCACTTTTAAATACGCATTGCAAATGCTAATTTTAGATAATGAAGCTGGACAAATTTACCGATTATGCCCTGCGGGTGCTGGTGGCCCTTGCCGTTCGGCAGGACGGGCGCTGGTCGGCCTCTGCCATCGCCCGGACATACGGCCTTTCCGAACATCATCTGGCCAAGGTCGCCTCGCAGTTGACGCGCGCCGGCTTCGTCATTTCCGAACGCGGGCGGGGTGGGGGACTGGCCCTCGCCCGGCCCGCGGCGGAGATCAGCATCGGCGCGGTAGTCCGGGCACTGAAATCCGACAGCCCGGTCGTCGAATGTCTCGGCGACATCCGCACCTGCCGGATTCTCCCGGCCTGCGGCCTGCGCACCCCGCTCCAGGAAGCTCAGGAAGCGTTCTACGCCGCCCTCGACCAATATTCCCTCGCGGATGTCACCCGCTCTCGCCGGGCGCTGGCCGAGCTTCTGACGCCGCCCGGCGAACCGGCGCGCACCGCCGCCGGCTGACGTCCTCAGCGAAGAAGTCCGGGGACCTTCCGCAGCACTTCGGTCCAGACCGCGTATCCGCCGGCATTCAGATGGATATTGTCGCCGATGAAATACCGACCCATCGGACGACCGTTCTCCCCGATCAGCCCGGCGGAGGTGGCGACGAAATCGGCGCGGTCTTCGGTCTCGCACCAGTCCGACTGCAGCGCATTGAGTGCATCCACTTCGTCGGCATACATCCAGCGCGTCGGTCCCTGTTTGGTTTCCAGCACGAACAGTTTCGCCGCCGGAAAGGCCTTAAAGATCTTCTCCTGCAGACGCAGGAAATTCCCGAAGGTCGATTTGCCGGTCAGACCGTCATTGGCGATGTCGTTCTCACCGAAATAGAGCACCACCTTCTCCGGGTTCAGCGGCGCAAGAAGCTGGTCGAAGTAATGCAGCCCCGACAGATAGGTGCCGCCGCCAAATCCCAGATTGACAATGTCGAGCGAGCCGAGATCCCGGTTCATGGACGGCCAGAGACGGAAGGACGATGATCCGTAAAAGGCAATCGGCCTTTCGGGCAGGTCCCCGCGCGCAAGCCGCGTCAGCAGCGCGGTGACGTCGTCCTCAAAACGGTTGGTCTGAATGTCAACGGGGGCCTGATACATCGGCGGGTTCCTTCTGTTCGGTTACGGGACCGGCCTGGTACCAGACCGCGTTGGCGTGAAGCGTCCGCTTCCTCCCTACAGACAATTCGCGTAGAGGCAAACGACCGGCGCGCCGCCGGAAATTAACTTCTGAGCCAAAGTTAACCCATTCGCCCGGCCGCAGGAACGTAGGTACCGGTTGGGTATCAAAAGGGTACGGAATGGGTATCCCATCGCCACCGGTTAACGGCACCGTTCCGGGGGGTTAACGGTGCGGCTTCAGACTGCCAGCCGGTACCCCGCGGCCTCCGCCACGTGGCGTCTGTCGACGGCCGCGACCCCGTCCAGATCGGCAATCGTTCGCGCCACCCGCAGCACCCGGTGATAGGCCCGCGCGCTCAGCCTGAACCGCTCCGCGACTGATTTCAGCAGCTCCGCCGCCGCCCCGGTCAGCGCCGCGACATCGGTCAGAAGCTGTCCCTCCGCATCGGAATTGACCCGTGCACCCTCAATGTCCTGATACCGCACCCTCTGAATTTCCCGCGCGTTTTCAATGCGTTCCGCGACGATCCTGCTTGGTTCTCCCGGGTCCGCCGTTGCCAGATCCTCCACCGACACCGGTGGCACCTCGACCCGCAGATCGAACCGGTCCATCAGGGGGCCCGAAATTTTGCCCATGTATTCCGCGCCGCATTCCGGCACCCGCGCGCATGCCCGGTCCGGGTCCGCCAGATGGCCGCAGCGGCAAGGGTTTGCCGCTGCTATCAGCATGAATTTGCAGGGATATTTCACATGCGCGTTGGCCCGCGCCACCACCACGTCTCCCGTCTCGATCGGCTGACGCAGCGTCTCCAGCACCGCCCGCGGAAACTCCGGCAACTCATCGAGGAACAGAACCCCATGATGTGCAAGGCTTATTTCGCCCGGCTTCGCGCCACGCCCACCCCCGACAATCGCTGCCATCGACGCCGTGTGATGCGGGGCGCGAAACGGCCGCGCCCGGCTGATCCCGCCCTCGTCCAGCAGCCCCGCCAGCGAGTGAATCATTGAAGTTTCAAGGGCTTCCGCCGGATCGAGCGCCGGCAGGATGCCCGGCAGCCGCGCCGCCAGCATCGACTTTCCACTGCCCGGCGGCCCGATCATCAACAGGTGATGCCGCCCCGCCGCCGCAATCTCCAGCGCCCGTTTCGCCTTCTCCTGACCCCGCACCTCCGCCATGTCCCTGACCGGCTCGACGCGTGCCGCCGTCCCGGGCTGCGCGGGCGGAAGAACACCGCGCCCGTTCAGGTGATTTGCCAGAGATAACAGTGATTTGGGGGCGATAACCTGCACCGCGCCAACCCACGCCGCCTCGGCGCCACAGGCGGCCGGGCAGATCAGGCCGCAATCGGCCTCCGCCGCTGCGAGGGCCGCCGGCAGAGCACCAATGACCGGCACGAGGGTCCCGTCAAGCGACAGTTCCCCCAACGCCACCTGAGCCGCTACCGCATCCGCCGGCACCGCCTCCATCGCCGCCAGAACCGCCAGCGCAATCGGCAGATCGAAATGTGATCCTTCCTTCGGCATGTCCGCCGGCGACAGATTCACCGTGATCCGCCGCGCCGGCAGCGCCAGCCCCATCGCCGTCAGCGCCGCGCGCACCCGTTCCTTCGCCTCGGATACCGCCTTGTCCGGAAGTCCCACCAGGTTGAAGGCCGGCAATCCGGCGACAATTGCGCACTGAACTTCGACCAGCCGCGCCTCAACGCCCTGAAATGCAACGGTATAGGCGCGAGCGACCATGGGAATGTTCCGTTTAAATGCCATTGCCGTTCTGCGCGCAGGTGCTTTCTTTTTGGTTAACCGCTACGGGTAACCAGGCGCGGAACGTGCTGGTCCAGCCGAGATCCGTTCGGGATACGACCCCGCAGCATTCCCTTCACCGTGAGTGGCGCTGCCGAAATGCCGGCCAGGATTTTACCGTGACCCCGAAGCAGCATCGTGCAATATTCCCGCACAGCGTCGTTGGGAGGTCAGTTTGGCGGGATTTCAAAGAAGTTCTCTTCTCTTTGCATTCGCCATGTCGCCGGCGGTTGCGGGAGAAATGGAGATTGGGAGTTTTCTTGACCTGGCGCGAAGTGCGGAGGTCGTCATTCTCGGAGAAATCCATGACAACCCGCAACACCATGAAAATCAGACGCAAATCGTTCGGGCGCTTGCACCGGATGCGCTGGTGTTCGAGATGATTCCCCAGGCGTTGGAAGCAGTGGTGAATGAATTGCGCGCGTCCGGGGCTCCGCGTCATGAAATTTCCGCGGCGCTGGATTGGCCGGCCAGCGGCTGGCCCGATTTTGACCTCTACGCGCCTGTGCTCGAAGCCGCACCGAATGCGAGAATCTTCGGCGCGCAGCAGTCTGCGGAAGATATTCGAAGAGCAGCCGACGAAGGCGCAGCAGCGGCATTCGGTCTCGATGCCGCCGCATATGGACTGGACGTTCCGCTGAGCGAAGCAGATCAACTGCGACGTGAGCAGGAAATGGCAGATGCCCATTGTGGCGCACTGCCGGAGACGTCGCTGCCGGCAATGGTGGAAGTCCAGCGGTTTCGCGATGCAACCCTTGCCGACGCGGCCCTCTGGGCCCGAACCCTGAGCGGCCTGGAAGGGCAGGTAGTTGTGATAACCGGCAACGGTCACGCCGACACGACCAATGGCGTACCCGCACTGATCGCACTTGCCAATCCGGAGGTCTCGGTAGTCTCGCTCGGACAGCTGGAATCTGATCCGGGTTACGGCGATATGCCGTTCGACGCCTATGTCACCGCGGCTCCGCCGGAACGGGATGACCCCTGCGCGGTCTTTACCGGCGGTGCCAACTGAACGGGGCGCTTGCGGCTGTGCGTTGCGTGTCGTATTCACTGGTTTCCCTAGGCAATCCGGCCTCTGTCGCTGTCGCTGTCGCTGTTGGTGGATCAATGCTTGAAGGCCGAAAAGTCCTGCTGATCATCGCCGGAGGGATTTCCGCCTACAAGTCCCTTGAACTGATACGGCTTCTTCGAAAGTCCGGCGCTGCCGTCGCGACGGTGCTGACGGCGGCGGGATCCGAATTCGTTACTTCACTGACGCTTTCCGCGCTGTCTGGTGAAAAGGTCCATACTGAACTGTTCGATCTGACGTCGGAATCTGAGATGGGCCATATCGAGCTTTCGCGCAGCGCCGATCTGGTCGTGGTCGCGCCAGCAACCGCCGATCTTATGGCGAAATGCGTGCACGGACTCGCGAACGATTTGGCCAGCACACTGTTGCTTGCCACCGACAAGCCGGTTCTCATGGCTCCGGCAATGAACGTGCGCATGTGGGAACACGCGGCAACACAGAGGAACATCAATACGCTCAGAACGGATGGCACTCTGTTCGTCGGACCGAACGAGGGGGACATGGCATGCGGTGAGTTCGGTCCGGGACGCATGGCCGAACCGCCGGAAATCCTTGCAGCCATTGAAAGTGCGCTTGGCGAGCGTCCCCTGGCGGGAAGGCATGTCCTTGTGACCTCCGGTCCGACCCATGAACCGATAGATCCCGTCCGGTACCTCGCGAACAGGTCCTCGGGCCGGCAGGGAACCGCAATTGCCGACGCGCTGTTCGGACTGGGCGCGGAGGTTACCTTCGTGACAGGCCCCGCTTCGGCCGCGCGTCCGCGCGGCTGCAGGGTTGTTGAGGTCGAAACTGCAACGGAAATGCTGGCGGCGGTGGAACGAAGCCTTCCGGTCGATGTGGCGATTTTCGCCGCGGCCGTTGCCGACTGGCACGTTGCGTCCAGCCGGGACTCCAAAATCAAGAAGGATTCTTCGGGTCGACCGCCGATGCTTGCACTTACCGAAAACCCGGACATTCTGGCCACCATCGCTCTGCGCACGGAAAATCGGCCTGCATTGGTCGTAGGATTCGCTGCAGAAACCGATGAAGTCATTGCGAACGCCACAGCAAAACGATTGCGCAAAGGTTGTGACTGGCTTTTCGCGAACGACGTCAGACCTGAGACCGGTATCATGGGCGGTCCGGAAAATTCGGTTACGCTCATAACTGAAGCCGGCGCCGAGGCCTGGCCCCGCATGAGCAAGGCCGAGACCGCTGAGCGGATCGCCCGGCGCGTCGCTCAGCATTTTGCATGACGGAGGTCGACACACCCCTGCTCATCCTGCCCGGACGGGACAGGACTCTTCCGTTGCCTGGTTATGCCACGTCCGGGGCCGCAGGCATGGACATCTGCGCGAACCTCACTGGTGAGAACCGTGAAAACGGTATTCTGCTGCACGTAGGCGCCCGTTTGCTTGTTCCGACAGGTTTGGCGT
>JAUIHM010000024.1 GCA_030432315.1 Alphaproteobacteria bacterium
GACGTTTTCCGCCGGCATGGCGGCGGCGGGGCTGAAGCCGTTCTGCGCGATCTACTCGACATTTCTGCAGCGCGGCTACGACCAGGTGGTCCACGACGTGGCGATCCAGCGTCTGCCGGTGCGGTTCGCCATCGACCGGGCCGGGCTGGTCGGCGCGGACGGGGCCACCCATGCGGGAAGTTTCGACGTGGCGTTTCTCGCCAATCTGCCCGGTTTCGTGGTGATGGCGGCGGCGGATGAGGCGGAACTGCGGCACATGGTGGCGACGGCGGCGGCACTCGACGACCGGCCTTCGGCGTTCCGGTTTCCGCGCGGCGAGGGTGTCGGTATCGAGATGCCGGAACATGGCGCCCCGCTGGAGATCGGTCGTGGCCGGATGATGCGGCAGGGCGACGGGCGGGTGGCGATTCTCTCGTTCGGAACCAGGCTGGCGGAATGTCTGACGGCTGCGGAGCGGCTGGCGGCGCGGGGGATTTCGGCGACAGTGGCGGATGCGCGCTTCGCCAAACCGCTGGACGAAGCGCTGATTCTCGAACTGGCGGCCGGTCACGGTGCCCTGATCACCATCGAGGAAGGCGCAATTGGCGGTTTCGGCAGCCATGTATCGCATCTGCTGGCGGAACGGGGTGTTTTTGACCGGGGGCTGAAGTTCCGGTCGATGGTATTGCCGGATATCTTCATCGATCAGGACAGTCCGGCACGGATGTATGAGGTGGCAGCGCTTGGGGCGGCCGACATTGAACTGCGGGTGCTGAAGCTGCTGGATCTCGACAGTATCGCCGCGCGCCGGGCCTGAATGCGGCCGGCGGATTCGCGATTGAACCCGGCACGGGGATCGCTAGTCTGTGGCCGATTGGTAGCGGAATCCACGGCAGGATCAGGGAGTTTCAGGATGAATGCAGCCACCGGAATAGGCGCGGCACTGTTGTCGCTGGTTTTGGTCGCACCCGTCGCCGCGCAGGGCGATGCGGATGCAGGAGAGAAGGTATTCCGCCGCTGCAAGGCCTGTCATCAGGTGGGCGAAGGGGCCAGGAACGGCGTGGGTCCGGAACTGAACGGCGTTCTGGGTCGTCCGGCAGCGTCGGTCGACGGTTTCAGGTATTCCGAAGCTTTCAGGGAGAAGGGTGAAGAGGGCCTGGTCTGGGACGAAGAGAGCCTGACGGTCTACCTTACCAAACCGAAGAACTTCATTCCGGGAACCAAGATGAGCTTCGCCGGGTTGAGCAAGGAGCAGGATGTCGCTGACGTGCTCGCCTACCTGGCCCAATTCCAGTAGCATCGGTCATGACAATCTGATCGCCCGGTCCAGCAGTCAACCACCGGCAATGGCACGATACTCGCCAGGGGTCATGTTCGTCACCCGCCGGAAGTCGCGCTGGAAATGCGCCTGATCCGCATAGCCGCAACAGTAGCCGATCTCCGCCAGACCGGCGGCGTCGGCGCGCAGCAGACGGCCGGCCTCTGTGACGCGGGCCTTGCGCAGCAGCCGGGCAAAGCCTGTGTCGGCATTTTTGAGCGCCCGTTGCAGCGCCCGCGGTGACATGCCCAGCGACAGGGCTGCGTCCCCCAGCCGCCAGGTGCGGCCGGTGTCGGCGGCGAGCAGCGCGCCGAGGCGGGCAGCGGGATCGCCCGGGATCGGCGGCTGCACTTCCGGCCGCAGATCCACGCCCCGCCAGCCGATACGAAACTCCGTCAGACCGGCATGCACGCGGGTGATGAGGTGCAGTTCCGCAAGGGGCCGCCGTTCGCCGCCAAGGTCGACCCAGGTGTCCCGTGCCCCGGTGAGGTCGGCGAGATGTGCCAGCACGCCGGCGACCAGCAGGGTTTCCGGCAGACCGGGTGACGGTGCGGGAGGCACGGAGAACCGGCGCACCTTCATGCCGCACCGGTCCGTCTCGATGGCGCAGCGGTTGCCTGTGTGGTGATAGCGCTCCAGGCGCAGCCATTTTTCCACCATCCCGTGTGGGGTTTGCGACGCCATGAGCACGGCAGGTGTCGGCCCGTCTGCGAGACGCAGCGCGGCGCCGATGGCGAGGATCGGGCCAGGGCCGCCTGCCGCGAGGGCATGTTTGAGAATTCGGTGCTTGAGCCCGGAATCGACCGTTGCCCGGTCGAGCGGCGACGGAATCTCGATACCGGGCGGCACAAGATCCGGGTCGCGCCGGCGCAGGGCCGACACCGCCAGTGCCAGCAGTCCGGTGCTGGCGAAGCCATCAGGGGGGCGGGAGTGGCGGGGCACGGCTCAGCTGTTCCGCAGGCTGGCGGCGACCAGGCCGGGGGCAATACGGTTGAGCAGACGCACCTTTCGGGCGAGGCCGGGGGCGATGACAGCCCGGCCGCCTTCGAGACCGGCGACAATCGCCTCCGCCATCCGCTCGGCAGACATCGGATTGCGGGCGCGGCCCTGAGTCATGTCGGTGTCGACCAGCGGCGGCTGAACTTCGACCACATGGATGCCGAGCGGAGCGAGCTGGCTGCGCAGGGCTTTGGTGAAGGAGGACAGACCGGCCTTGCTGGCGCAGTAGACCGGCGCGGAGGTTTTGGGGTGCAGGGCCAGGAGTGATGTCAGGGTAACGATGCTGCCGCCGGGTTTCCGGATCAGCGGCAGCAGACCGGCGGTCAGTTCGACCGGCGCGGTGAGGTTGACGGTGATTTCCTGCGCCGGATCGTCACAGGGTGACGTGAGGTCGAGCGCGCGCTGGATCCCGGCATTGTGGATCAGCAGATCGATGGGACGTCCGGCGGCATTCAGGTCCGCGATCAGGCGTCGGCGGTCGTGCGGACTGGCGAGGTCACAGGCGACACCGCCGGGCGAGGGATTGCGCGATATGTCGAGCACTTCGGCGCCGCGTCGTCGCAGCGCCGCCGCGAGGCAGGCACCGATGCCGCGGCTGGCGCCGGTGATGAGGGCGAGGGATCCGTCGAGAGGGCGCATGTCTGTCATCCTTGCTGTTTCTGGCGCAAGGATGACAGGTGAGGCAACCGCCGGATTGAACAATCGCGCCAGAGTTCGGCGCGGGGCCGGTCAGCCGATCTTGCCGGAGATGTAGTCTTCGGTCTGTTTTTCGCGCGGGTTGGAGAAGATGTCTTCGGTGCGGCCTTCCTCGATCAGGTTGCCTAGGTGGAAGAAGGCGGTGCGCTGGCTGACGCGGGCGGCCTGCTGCATCGAGTGGGTGACGATGATGATGGTGAACCGGTTGCGCAGTTCGTCGATCAGTTCCTCGACGATGGCGGTGGCGATCGGGTCGAGCGCCGAGCAGGGTTCGTCCATCAGCACCACGTCCGGTTTGGTGGCGATGGCGCGGGCGATGCAGAGGCGCTGCTGCTGCCCGCCGGAGAGTCCGGTGCCGGGTTCGTGCAGGCGGTCCTTGACCTCCTTGAACAGGCCCGCGCGTTTCAGCGAGCTTGTCACCAGTTCCTCAAGGTCGGTCTTGTTGGTGGTCAGGCCGTGGATGCGCGGACCGTAGGCGACATTGTCGAAGATCGATTTGGGAAACGGATTGGGTTTCTGAAACACCATGCCGACACGGGCCCGCAGTTCGACCACGTCGATGCGCGGATCGTAGATGTCCTCGCCGTCGAGTGTGATCTCACCGGTTACCCGACAGATCGGGATCGTGTCGTTCATCCGGTTGAGGCAGCGCAGAAAGGTGGACTTGCCGCAGCCCGACGGACCGATGAACGAGGTTACCGTCTTCTCCGGAATGTCGATGGACACGCCGTTGATCGCCTGTTTTTCGCCGTAATATACCTTGACGTCGCGGGTTGAGACCTTGGACCTGTTCAGTGTCGCGGCCGGCGATACGGGCGCCTGCGCCTCGGCTCCGGGAGTTGCAGTCATGGTCATTGACAGTCCTTTCAGCATCACCATTTGCGTTCAAGCCGCTGGCGCAGAATGATCGCTACCGTATTCATTATCACAAGAAAGACGAGAAGCACTATGATCGCGCCTGAGGCCCTTTCGACAAAGGCCGGGTCGGCGCGCTGGGTGAAGTTGTAAACCTGCACCGGCAGGCCGGTGGCGGGCTGGAACAGGCCCTCGGGCAGGCCGGCGGGATATTCCTTGACGAAGGCGACCATGCCGATCAGCAGCAGCGGCGCGGTTTCCCCGAGTGCCTGCGCCAGACCGATGATGGTACCGGTGAGAATGCCGGGGCCGGCGAGCGGCAGCACGTGGTGGAACACCGCCTGCATCCGCGAGGCGCCGACGCCGAGCGCCGCATCTCGGATCGACGGCGGTACGGACTTGAGGGCGGCGCGGGTGGAGATGATGATGGTCGGCAGGGTCATCAGCGTCAGCACCAGGCCGCCGACGATCGGCGCCGAGTTTGGCAGGTGTATGAAGTTGATGAAGATCGCGAGGCCGAGGATACCAAAGACGATGGAGGGCACGGCGGCGAGGTTGGAAATGTTGACCTCGATCACGTCGGTCATCCAGTTCTTCGGCGCGAATTCCTCGAGATAGATCGAGGCGGCGACGCCGATCGGCAGCGACAGGCAGAGCACGATCAGCATCATGTAGGCCGAGCCGATCAGGGCGACGCCGAGACCTGCCGATTCCGGGCGGTTTTCCGAGGCGTCCGGGTTGGTGAGAAATGCCCAGTTGAATCGCTTTTCCAGCACGCCGGCCCGTTGCAGGGCATCGGTGGCGCGCAGCTGCGCCGGATCGACCCTGCTGTCGGTTTCCGCGCTTTCCAGCGTCACGTTGCCCTTGAGGTACTGGTCGATGCGGGCGTTGGTCAGGAAGTCGAAGGGGACCGTGCTGCCGATCTCGTCGGGGTGATTGATGACGTAACGGCGCAGTTCGGCATTGGCGCTGCCGGAGACCATCCCGGCGAGCAGGTCCGGGGTCAGATCCGGCGCCGGCCCGGCTTTCAGTTCATTGGCCAGTTCGGTCAGGGAGTCCTTTATCAGCGCGTCATAGCTGAAGGTCAGCACCTTGGCGATGGCCTCCGGATCGCGGTCGCCGGACGGGTCGAGCACCGCGGGATCGAGATAGATGTCGACCTTGAGAAAGGTCTGCGAGAATGCGGGAAGGCCCCTGCTGAGAATCGAAACCAGCAGCACGGCAAGTGCAAGGATGCCGATGCTGACGGCCATCATTCCGTAGAGCTTGAACCGGCGCTCGGCGGCGTTGCGGCGAGTGGTCCGTGCGTCGAGATTCAGCAGCGACTTGGGTTCGGAGGCGGCGGGCGTGGGTGCCGATACGTCGGTCATTCGTACTGTTCCCGGTATTTGCGGACAATGTAGAGCGCGAGCACGTTCAGCCCGAGTGTCATGACGAAGAGGGTGATGCCGAGCGAAAAGGCAACGAGGGTTTCCGGAGCGGCGAAATCGGTATCGCCGGTCAACTGGCTGACGATCTTGACCGTCACCGTGGTCATCGCCTCGAACGGGTTCAGCGACAGCCGTGCCGCAGCACCGGCTCCCATGACCACGATCATGGTCTCGCCGATGGCCCGGGAGGCGGCGAGCAGGACCGCGCCGACGATGCCGGGAAGCGCCGCGGGTACCACGACCTGGCGGATGGTTTCGGACTTGGTGGCGCCGAGGCCGAGGGACCCGTCGCGCATCGCCTGGGGTACCGCATTGATGATGTCGTCGGAAAGCGACGACACGAACGGGATCAGCATGATGCCCATCACCAGCCCGGCGGTCATCACCGACGAACTGCTTTCACCCAGTCCCATCGGTGAGGCGAACCAGTCGCGCAGGATCGGGTAATCAGCGCAAACAGCCCGTAGACGATTGTCGGGATGCCGGCGAGAATTTCGATCGCCGGCTTGGCGGCGGAGCGAAATCGCTTGCTGGCGTATTCGGTCAGGTAGATGGCCGTGAACAGACCGACCGGAACAGCCACCAGCAGGGCGATGAAACTGACGTAGAGGGTTCCCCAGAGCAACGGCAGCATTCCAAGCTCGCTGTCGCCGCGGAAGTTCGGCGACCAGGTGGTGCCAAAGAAGAACTCGGTCCAGGAATACTGCTGAAAGAAGCGGGTGGTCTCAAATGCCATCGAGAGCACGATGCCGACCGTGGTCAGAATGGCGATCGACGAGGCGACGATCAGCAGACCCAGCATCATCTTTTCAACAAAGTTGCGCGCCCGGTAGGGCCCGTCGATACGGCGGTAGGAGAGGACAAACGCCGCCGCCGCGAAAAAGAGGGCAACAAAGCCGCCGTTGAGCGCGCCCGGCAGGCCGGTCAGGGACATCAGCAGGTTCCAGATCACCCATGCGGCGAGACCGGCGAGGAACGTCGCCATGGCGACGCTCCATCCGTGGAAGCCGAGCAGGCTGTGCAGCGTCCGCAGGTCGCCCCCGGAAGCGGCGGCGGCCCTGCGGCGCCCCATGATGTACCCGAGCGCCGCGATGGCGAACAGGATCGTGAACAACAGACCGGCTGACATATACCCCACCCGTAAACGTTCTATCGCGGAAAAGACGCGGCCCGGACAGGCCGGGCCGCGTCGGTTCCGTCGATTACATGGAAGCTTCCATCGTTTCTTCGTTGGCGATCAGCGCCTGGGTCTCTGCCAGTGCCGGATCGGAAACGAGGCCGTAGGCTGCGAGCGGACCCTGAGGGCCGGCCACAGCGTCGGCGACGAAGAATTCGGCATATTCCTTCAGGCCCGGAATGACGCCGATATGCGCTTTCTTGACGTAGAAGTAGAGCGGACGCGACACGGGGTATTCCCCGGTCGAGATGCTCTCGGTCGAAGGCACGACGCCGGACATGGTGGCGACCTTCAGCTTGTCGGTGTTGTTTTCGTAGAAGGCCAGACCGAACACGCCGAGACCGTTCGGGTTGGATTCGATGCGGGCGAGGGTTTCGGTGTAGTCACCGTCGATGTCGACCGAAGCGCCGTCGGCGCGGACCTTCATGCAGGCCGCCTCGGCCGCATCTTCGTCACCGCCGTTGATTTCGGCAATCGCGGCGAGTGCGCCGGAATCTTCACAACCCTGAAGGATGACCTTCTCCTCAAACACTTCACGGGTGCCGTGTTTGGTGCCGGGGATGAATGCGAGGATCGGCGCATCGGGCAGGGACGGGTCGATTTCCGACCAGTTGGTATAGGGGTTGGCAACAAGTGCGCCGTCCTGGGGGATTTCGGCGGCCAGCGCCTGATACCACTGCGCGGGCTCGAATGCTTCGAACGCCGGACCGTCGGATTTGCTGGCGAAAACGATGCCGTCATAGCCGATCCGGACCTCGATGATCTCGGTGACGCCGGCTTCGGCGCAGGCGGCAATTTCCTTTTCCCGGATCGGGCGTGACGAATTGGCGATGTCGATGGTGTTTTCACCAACGCCTTCGCAGAACTTTTTCAGACCGGCGGAGGAGCCGCCGGATTCAACGACCGGGGTGGGAAAGTCGAAGTTTTCGCCAAATGCCTCTGCTACGATGGATGCGTAGGGCAGCACGGTCGACGAACCCGCGATCTGTACCTGGGCACGCGACTGGGCAGAGGCGGTCATGGCCGTGGCACAAAGGATCGCCGAAACGGCGGCGCCAGCGAAGAGGCCGGTTTTCATTGTCTTTCCTCTCAGAAAATCAAACATGTCTACAAGCAGGGAGTCTTCCCTCACTTCGGGTGCACCATAGGTCCGATGCTTGACGCTGATATTGCGATTTTGTGGCAATATTATGGCAGTGCATGCCGTTGTAATCGATACCGGAATCCAGCTTCGGCTTCTGAACTGGCGGATGTTTTACGGTTTCCGTGTCGGCTTCACGCCGCCCCGGGACCTCCCGCGGACGACGGATTTGGTCGGGAAATGGCGGCGTTCCTGCGCGGCGCGGCGTGAGCCAAATCAGGTCGGACCTGCGGAATTACTGGTAATCTGTCGACTAAATTACGGATAAATCAGCCAAACTTTTAAAAACTATTGTGGCCGTGCGGGGCGAAATCAGCAGTTTGCATAACGGATGTCTAACGGACGGACGCTATTGGTTTCCGCCTGTTCGCAATGCAGGGTCCGGAGATGGTTCGGTTGAGAAATATCGCACAACGTGTTATTTTTTCAATGCTATGTTTCCTTTCGGGTGCAGGCGTCGCGCAGGCGTCGCCGGATCAGGCGTCGCTGTGCGAAAACGCGATCGTTCAGGCGTCGCAGCGGACCGGTGTGCCGCAGAGGGTGTTGCGGGCCATTTCGCTGACCGAAACCGGCCGGCACGACCGCGGCGCGATGCGGCCATGGCCCTGGGCGATCAATCTTGAGGGCAAGGGCTTCTGGTTCGACAGCCGCGAAGAGGCGCTGGCTTTTGCCAGGCGCAGTCTGGCGGCGGGCCGGACCAGCTTTGATACCGGCTGTTTTCAGGTGAACTATCGCTGGCACGGTGAGAATTTTTCTTCGCTCGAGGACATGTTCGTGCCGGACACCGGCGCGATCTACGCCGCGCGGTTCCTGCGCGATCTCTATTCCGAAACCGGCGACTGGTCCGCCGCTGCCGGGGCCTACCATTCGCGTACGCCAAAGTATTCCCAGGCCTATCGCGCCCGGTTTGACCGGATTCTCGCCGAGATGGATCCGCTCGACCTGAAGCCCGCCGAAGTGCAGATCGAAGTGGCGCAGGGCGAACCGGTCCGCACCCGGAGCCGGACGAAGATGACCCGCAGACCGCTGGTGATTTCCGTTGGGCCGGGCACTCCGGGACCGGGCGCGCGGCCGAACGACGGGTTTGTGGCCGCCGGCGGCATGGTTCCGGAGCGCGTGGTCTTTTCGCCCTAGGCCGCCCGGTGCAACTGCATCGGCGGCACCGGCCGGTCCTTAACCCGGCTGAAACCTGTGCGGCGCCATAACGGGCATTCCATGCTCTGGAGAGACCGAATGTCAAATGGATTGCCGGGACTTGCCGCCGCTGTCCGAAACCTGCAGCGCGACTGCCGCGGCGCGACGTCGATTGAATATGCACTGCTGGCGGCGCTGATCGCCCTCGGCATTTCCGCCGCGCTGATCACCTTGGGCGGATCGGTGCGGCTGCCCTTTCAGAACGCAGCTGCCGGCCTTGGTGTTGAACAGCCCGAAGGAGGCGAAGATGCGGTTGAATGACCGGCCCCTGCATGTCGATCTAAGATCCGTTGAGGCATCTCAAAAGTAATTATCGCACCGGTCCTGTTTTTAATTAACCGTCCCTAAATGTTTCAGTGTCAGTACTACGCAATGTTAAAGCAAAATCAAAATACTAATTGATTGATTTTGCGAACAAAGATGGTACAACGTGTCACTTGGGAACGTCTGTTGTAGTAGTGTAGTAAAGGAGTCGCCACAATGACAAACATACTCGGTTTCTTCCGCCGCCTTCGCAAAGATGAGAAGGGTGCGACCGCAATCGAATACGGCCTGCTGGCCGCACTGATCGCCGTTGGCATTATCGGCGCTGTTTCCAGCCTCAAGGACGGGCTGGTCGGTACTTTCGGTGACGTTACTGCCGAACTCGGCGCAGCCGATGGCGATGAGCCTGAAGAGCCCGTCGTCGAAGAATAGTGGCGGGCTCTTTCCGTCAGCCGGCACTCCCGGAGCCGTACGGGTTCCGGATGCCGGTCTGACGCGACGACCGGATCACCGGCGCCGAGCGTGAAGGCGCCGCTGCGCGGAATGCGCGCAGGCCGGGGAGGGGTCTGATCCTCCCGTTGTTAGCCCGGCCGGTTTCTGTTCAGAAGGTTCAGACCAGATGCGAGTCATGCTCCTCATTTTTGCTGCGTTTCTTGCGGCTGGCGGAACGGGGTTTTTTCTGTTCCAGGAGCTGATCATTCCAAACAAGCCGGTTGAGCAGCCGGTTGCCGTAATTGAGGCGCCAAAAACCACCGATGTCTATGTCGCGGCAGTGGAGATGCAGGTCGGGACACTGATCGTGCCGTCCCAGCTGCGGCGGGTGGCCTTTGCCCAGGCCTCGGTTACGCCGGAAATGGTTGTGGCCGATGACGCCGGGCTGGAATTTCTTACCGGCAGTGTGGTGCGCAGCGTTCTGCCAAAGGGCGTGCCGATCGCGAGGTCTGCAACGGTGCAGCCCGGAGAGCGGGGATTTCTGGCCGCGGTTCTGCCGGAGGGCAAACGCGCGGTTTCCATCTATGTCAGTGAGGTTGCCGGGATCAGCGGCCTGATCCTGCCCGGCGACCGGGTGGACGTAATTCTGACCTATATTGTCGCCGGCGGCGTCATCGATGCGGAGCGGGACATTCGTGCCAGCGAGACGGTGCTGCGGAACCTGCGGGTTCTCGCGCTCGATCAGCGCCTCGGGCCCTACAAGCAGCCGGATGACGCCAAGGGCAAGTTCGTACCGCCGCCGATCGCGCGGACGGCGACCCTCGAAGTGACCTCCGCCGAGGCCGAAATGGTGACGCTTGCCACGCAGCTTGGCGATCTGTCGCTGGTGCTGAATTCCGTGCGCGACGGCGGCGAGGCAGAGGTTGTCGGGAGCGGATCGCGTCTTGATGACCTGCTCGACCCGATCCTGCGGCGTGGCCCGGATGACCGGGTCGCCAATGCTTCTTCTTCCGTGGCTGCAGATTTTCGGCCGATGACGCTGGATTCGGACGTGACGTCGCTTCTGCAGCGGCGTGCCGCGGCGCAGGACGCGGGCGGGGCGGGGGCCAGTCCCGTGGCGCTGAAGGATCAGATCAGCCGGGTGCAGGTCGTGCGAGGTTCCACGGCCAATGCCGTCAAGGTCGACGCGCTGGCGGTGGAAGACACCGAGGGCACGGAAGAGGCTAAGGCGGAGATGACGGCGAACTAGAATGGATCGCAGGAAAGACAGTAGCATGTTCAAGTGGATTGGCCGCACCGCAGCGCTGGCTGCGGCGCTCATCGTAATGCCGGCGTCGCTTTCGGGTCAGGCGTCCGGTTTTGAACTGGTGGAACCGGCGACGGAAAAGTCGGTGACACTCGTCGTCGGCTCCGGACAGCTGATCCGCGTCGGTGAGGCGTTCACCAGTCTGTTCGTCGCCAACCCGGACGTGGCCGACATCGAAGTCAAATCCCCGCGTCTGCTGTATCTGACCGGGGTGGGGGTCGGCGAAACGACGCTGTTTGCGGTCGACGACGAGGACAATGTGCTGATGTCCGCGGTCATCCGCGTCACCCACAACATTCAGGCGCTGCAGATCGGCATCGAGCAGGCCGCGCCGGGCCGGTCGATCAAGGCCTCCACGGTTGACCGTTCGCTGATGATTACCGGAACCGTGGCATCGCCCGAACAGGCGGCTGACGTGATGAACATCGCCAGCCAGTTCGTTGACAGCCCGGCGGACGTGGTCAACCGGATGAACATTGCCGATCCGACCCAGGTCAACCTTCAGGTGCGGATCGCCGAGGTGAACCGCAATGTCGACCGGCAGCTCGGGATTCAGTGGAACGCCGTCGGCGTCAATTCCGGCGGCAGCACAAGGTACGGATTTGTCGGCGGCAGTGGCGTGACCGGCGGCTATCAGGCGTCGATTGGCTACAGCGGACCGCGCATCAACGTCGACGTGCTGCTCGAAGCGCTGGCGAAAGAGGGAATGGTGACCATCCTTGCCGAGCCCAACCTGACCGCGCGCAGCGGCGAGCCGGCAAATTTTCTGGCGGGCGGCGAATATCCCTATACGGTGCGGCAGGATCAGGGCTCGAACACGGTCGAATTCAAGGATTTTGGCATCGGTCTGGCGTTCACGCCAACGGTGCTCGACAGCAACCGGATCAGCCTGACCGTGGCGACCACCGTCAGTGACCTGAACTTTGCCAACAGCAACGAAGTGCCATCCCTGACGACCCGCCGGGCCGAGACGACGGTGGATCTGGCCAGCGGTCAGAGCTTCGCAATTGCCGGCCTGATGCAGAATTCCTCCTCGCAGGATGAGAGCCGCGTGCCGGGCCTCGGGCAGATTCCGGTTCTGGGCGCGCTGTTCAAATCGGCCGGCTACAAGCGGGACCAGACCGAACTGGTCATCATTGTCACTCCGGTGATCGTAACGCCGGTGACCGGTCGCAAGGTCGCCACGCCGGTCGACAATTACGTGCCGCCCAACGATTTCGAGCGGATCCTCATGGGCCGTTTTCAGGGCGACCGCAGCCGGGTAACCCAGGTGCAGAACCGCATGGGAAGCCGCAGGCTCTACGGCACATCCGGTTTCGTCTTCGAGTAGCGGAGAGCAAGGTATGGGAACCACAGCATCAGGTCTGCTGCGCGGCTGTCTCACTGCGCCGGGCGCGCTCGTTCTGGCCGCATTCGCCCTTGCCGGCTGCGTCGACAACCTTCCGGGCTCCTATACCCAGGCGGAGTATCAGGCGGACCCGTCGCAGCTTCAGCATGACATCTATTTTCAGCCGGGCAGCGCGAAGCTGGCCAACGGCGAACGCGAGCGCCTTAACACCGCGCTGCGCAATCTTCTGTTGCGGCCCGACGACGACATTCTGGTCCACCTGGCCTCCACCGGCTCCGAAGTGCTTGACGCGCAGCGCGTCGCAACCGCGCGCTCCGCGGTGTCGGGAACCCGCGCACGGGTCAGGATCGTCGCGCCCTCGGGGTTCAACCTGGTCGACCCCTATCCGGATGTCGGACTGGTACAGGTGATGCGCTACAGTCGGGTGATCGTTAAATGCCCCAACCAGGGCGCGGATTTCAATGACGACGCCTTCCGGCGCAGCGAACTGCTGATGGGCTGTGTCAACGCCGCGAACATCGCCAACATGGCGGACGAAAAACGGGATCTGACTGCACCCGGCGAGATGGAAGGCACCGACCGCTTCACCGGACTTGCGGCGGTGGAACGGTACCGGGAGGACCGGGTCAAGCAGCCGGCAGTGGACAGCATTTCCGAATAGGGTGGCGGTAGAAATCATGGCACAGGCAGCAGCAGCCGTGAAAAGCGGCATGAAGTTCGACGACGAAGAGGCCAACCGAGAACCCTTCGCGGCCTATGTCGCGGATGCGGCTTCACAGGCGGCGGCACAGTCCGTTGCGGAACTGCGCGGCTGGCCGGCGTCCAGCGTGCGCAAGGGCGGACTTCCCGCCGCACTCCGTCTGCTCGGAATAGCACCTCCACCGCGCATGATGATCATCGACATTGAAGGCCTACCGATCGAGGAAGTTGAACAGGGCCTGGTGGAACTGACCCGGCTTGGGTCGATGGTCATCGCCCTCGGGGCGGTCAATGACGTCAGCTACTTTCGTCGCATAATGCGCGCCGGGGTGCGTGACTATCTGGTCAAACCCGTCGACACCGACATGCTGAGCGAAATCTTCGTTCGGCTGGAGCAGCCGGGTGACGGGACCCAGGCGCTCGGCCGGGTCATCGGCGTGCTTGGCGCCCGCGGCGGGGTCGGCGTCACCACGCTGGCGATCAATCTTGCCTGGATCATGGCGGAAAAGCTGGGCCGCCGGACCGCCCTTGTCGACATGGACATCTATGCGGGAAACATCGCGCTTTCCCTCGACATCGAACCGACGCGCGGACTTCGCGAAGCCTTCGACGACCCGGAACGGGTGGACGAGGTGTTTCTTCAGAACGCGATGCACCAGTTCGGAAAGGGCCTGCACGTCCTGGCAACCGAAGAGGGGTTCGACGATACGGTGCGGATGACGGACGACAAGGTGCTGATGCTCGCCGACACGATGCGGTCGAATTTCGACATGTCGGTCCTCGACGTTCCGCGTCATTTCGTCGTGCGCGAACCGCAGCTTTTCACCCGGTTCGATGACGTTCTGATCGTTGCCGAACTGACGCTGGAATCGCTTCGCGACGCCAACCGGATGCTGAGGCTGCTGAAAACCCGAAACCGCAACATCAAGGTTCACATCGTCGCCAATCGGGTCGTCGCCAAGCCGGACATCGCAATCAGGGAATTCGAGGCCGGCACCGAAGCGAAACTGCGATGTGCGTTTTCCTTCGATGCCAAGGCCATCGGCAGATCGGCGGTCAAGGGAAAACCGCTCGCGGTTACCGAACCTGCCCACAAGCTGGTCCAGGATCTGCATGGCCTGTGCATCGAACTGGCCGGCGTCCCGGGCGATTCCCGTCCGAAGGGGTTCTTCCGGCGCAGGAAAAAAAGGTAGGCCGGAATGGACGACGGATTTGACCCTGAGCGTGCCGGTGGCGGGACCACACCGATTTCACTTCTGAAATCGGCTGCATGCGAGCGGGTCCGTCAGACGCTCGGCACGGAAGGACTGGCCCGTACCAGCCCGTTTGAGCTTGCCGAAGCGGTAAACGACGCAATCGAGGACATGCTGACGACGGCAACCGAAAGGCCGGACCTCGCCCAGCAGCGGGACCTCCTGCGCGAAGTGGTGGAAGCGCTGCAGGCGGAAAAGGCCCGAAGCAGCACGGCCGACGCGGAAGAACCCGAAGAGGAGCAGGCGGAACTCGATCCCCTCGCTGAAGTCGAAAAGACCGTGGCACCGGAAGCGAGAAACAAGCGCTCGACGCAGGTCAAACAGCAGGTCATGCCGCTGCTGATGCAGCGGATCGACATTTCCGTTGCCTCGACCCTCAACCCGGATGAACTCAGGGCGCAGATCGCCGGCATCGTCGAGGAAATCATCGTTGATCTGAAGATTCAGCTCAATGCCACGGAACTCAGGAACATCGTCCGGCTTCTCGTCGACGACATGGTTGGACTGGGCCCGCTGGAGCCGCTTCTTGCCGATGAGACCGTCACCGACATCATGGTCAACGGCCCTCATCAGATCTACGTCGAGCGCAAGGGCAAGCTCGAACTGACCGACGTGGTGTTCCGCGATGACGCCCATGTCATTCACGTCGCGACCCGCATCGTTACCGAAGTGGGGCGTCGGGTGGACGAATCCTCGCCGCTGGTGGATGCCCGTCTGCGTGACGGCAGCCGCGTCAACATCATCATTCCGCCGCTGGCGATCGACGGTCCGACGATCGCCATCCGCAAGTTTTCCGACAAGGAAATCACCCTCGACATGATGGCCCGCCAGGGCAACGTCTCGGCCGACATGTCCACGGTGCTCAAGGTGGCGGCACGCTGCCGGCTCAACATCCTGATTTCCGGCGGCACCGGATCCGGCAAGACCACACTTCTCAATGCGCTCAGCCGGATGATCGACCACGGCGAACGTACCCTGACCATCGAGGACGCGGCTGAACTGCAGCTGCAGCAGCCGCACGTCGTCCGCCTGGAGACCCGGCCCGCGAACGTCGAGGGCGAGGGCGAGATCACCATGCGCCACCTGCTCAAGAACGCACTGCGCATGCGGCCGGACCGGGTGATCCTCGGCGAGATCCGCGGCGAAGAGGCGATCGACATGCTGCAGGCGATGAACACCGGCCATGACGGGTCGATGTGCACTATTCACTCGAATACGCCGCGCGACGCGCTGACCAGGCTTGAGAATCTCGTGGCGATGTCAGGCTTCAAGCTTCCTGCCGAAGCGGTGCGCGAACAGATCCAGAGCGCCGTGCACCTGATCGTCCAGGTCAGCCGCATGCGCGACGGAATGCGGCGCATCACCCATGTGACCGAAATTACCGGAATGGAAGGGGACGTCGTGACCACCCAGGATCTGTTCCGTTATGTCTTCGACGGTGAGAACGCCGACGGGGAACTGGTAGGCCGGTTTGAATGCTCAAACCTGCGCCCGCATTTCATGCCGCGCGCAGAATACTTCGGTCTCGGCAAAAGGCTCATGGAGGCCATGCGGTGCACGGGGATGTAAGCATCGCCCTGGTCGGAGGGCTGTTCTTTTCCTCGGTCCTGACACTGGTCGGTGTCAGCCTGTTCGTTTTGACGGTGTTTCTGAAAAAGCGCGCCGCGCTGCAGAAACGGCTGAACCGGGTGGGCAGGCGGCGGCTGTCGGGCAAAATCGACATCGAAGAAGTCCGCCTGAGTCTCGCCAAGAAGTCCCAGGACACCGGCGCACTGTTCAACCTGACCGACGCGCTGTCGAAGTTCATTCCGATTCTCGACACCGCACGGCTGAAGCGCAATTTCGTCCGGGCCGGCATGGGCATGACCGTGGCTGGGTTTCTGGTCTCGTCGCTGGTCCTCGCGGCGGTCCTGACGTTTGCGGGGGTGATGATCACGGACTATCCGGCGGCGATTCTGGTTCTGCCGGCGATCCTTCTTGGCATGCTTCTGATGGATCTGTTCGTGAAAATGCGTGGCGAGCGCGCCTCGTCGAAGTTCATGGCGCAGCTCCCCGACGCCCTGGACACCATCATCCGGGGAATCCGCTCGGGTCTGCCGGTGATCGAATGTGTCGGAACGGTCGGAGAGGAATTCGACGAGCCGATCGGCAGCAAGTTTCGCGCGATCAGTGAGCGGGTCAAACTGGGTGCGCCGCTGGACGTTTCCCTCTGGGAAGTGGCGAAGATCGTCGACCGTCCGGAAATGGATTTTCTCGCCGTCTGCATTTCCATCCAGATGGAAACCGGAGGCAGCCTGGCGGAGGCGCTGGCGAACCTTTCCGATCTGCTGCGCAAACGCCAGCAGATGAAACTGAAAATCAAGGCAATCTCCTCGGAGGCCAAGGCCAGCGCCCTGATCATCGGGCTGCTGCCGTTTGTCATGCTTGGCCTTCTGAGCATCATGTCACCGGACTACGTTGCGCCGCTCTTCGTCGATCCGCGCGGTCACATGATGCTCGGTGGCGGCTTTGCGAGCATCAGTATCGGTGCATTCATCATGTGGCGCATGACCAAGTTCGAAATCTAGGGAGCCTGCCATGCAATTCGAACTGGACCCGGGACTTGTGCTGATCGGTTCGCTGTCCCTGTTCGCGGCGGTCATGATCGCCGTTGTCGGCATGACCTTTTCCGACCGTCGTGCCCGTACCAGCCGCATTCTTCTCGCGACCGGACGGCGCGCGGCCAAATCCGGTTCGGGGTTGCGGTCGAACGCCCACGGGGCGCATCCGGTGCTTCAGGACGGGGTGCTGCGGTTCATGAAGTGGCTGACGTCGCGGTTCGAACTCATCAAGGGCAACCAGGTTCGGGAAACCAAACTGCTGCTGATCAGCGCCGGATACCGGTCTCGGGACGCCATTATCATTTACACCTTCTTCAAGCTGGTTTCCCCGCTTGCCGCGCTCGGGGCGGCGGTGCTCTATGTCTACGGGCTCGATCCGATCGGCAAGGGCCGGTTCGTGGACCTTCTGGCGGTCATGGCGGCGGCGCTCGCCGGCAGCAAACTTCCCGACATTCTGCTGAAGAACAGCAAACAGAAGCGAACCGAAGCCGTGCGCAAGGCATTGCCCGATTCGCTCGACATGCTGGTCATCTGCGCCGAGGCGGGACTGGCGTCCGATGCTGCCCTGAAACGGGTGGTCAGCGAGACGGGGCGCAACGGCTCGATCCTCAGTGAGGAACTGAACCTGACCGCAATGGAACTCGGGTTCATGCCCGACCGGCGCCAGGCACTGGAAAACCTCGCCGACCGGGTGCCGATTCCGTCGGTCAATGCCTTCGTGAATTCGATGATTCAGGCGGAAAAGTACGGCACGCCGCTGGCCAAGGCCTTCAAGGTTCTGTCGATGGAGCAGCGCACCGAACGGATGCTGCGGGCCGAGGAAAAAGCCAGCCGCCTGCCTGCGACGATGACCATTCCGATGATGATGTTCATTCTGCCGGCCCTGTTCGTGGTGCTGATCGGGCCGGCGATTCTCGACATCGCCGACAATTTCGTCGGCATGGAACGCTAGGGAAAGGGGCCCCGCTACTGCAGCGCGCCGATCGGCTGTCCCTGCTGCAGAAGCGTGCGAAGTTCGCGGTAATAGGACAGGTTGCTCTGGATCTGTGACGGGGTCAGGTCATTCGCCAGAGTTGCCCGTGCTTCGCGTTCGCGACCCGCCAGGCCGTACACCATCGCCAGATTGCCACGGGTACCCCGGGAGGCTTCGTTGTCGCGGACCAGTTCGCGCAGGATGCTGATCCCCTCGTCGGTCTGTCCCGAGAGGCCGAGCGAAAGGCCGAGGTTGCTCAGCAGGGCGAAATCCGTTGGACTGCGCGCGAGACCGGAGCGGTAGGTGGCCTGGGCCTCCTGGTGGCGGCTCAGTCGGTCGAGGGCAATGCCGCGAGCGGTGATGATCGAGAGGTTGCGCGGCTCGCGGGCCAGCGCCTTGTCGAGATTGGCAAGCGCGGCCTGCGGTTTCCCGGCAGCCAGCTGGGTTTTCGCCAGTTCGAGCATGACCTCCGCGTCCCGCGGTTTGCGGCTGTTGGCTTCGAGCAGCGCCTGTTCGGCGCGGTTGAACTGGCCAAGACCGGCATAGCTTCGACCGAGGCCGATCAGTGCGGCATTCGACTTCGGATTGCTGTCGAACGCCTGCTGGTACAGGGACGCGGCAGTCTGAAAGTCGCCCGCCTGCGCGGCGCGGTCGGCCAGTCCCATGGAACTGCCCTTGTCTCCGCCGGGCATTATCGAACCCGAGCCGCATCCGGCGAGAAATCCCGCCAGCGCCACGCAGGCGGATATGCGGCCTATTGAACTCATACGGTCTGTCATGATCGCGTACCTCGCAATCGGTTACATCGAATTTGTCCCGATTAAGGATGAAATGCCTGGATTAATTTGACGTTAAGCCATTCCACGGATTCTGCACCCGGCCGCACTTTGCGGTGTTCCGAAGCGCGGCGGGCAGGATGTGCGGGTGTAGCCCCGGTCTGCAGGTGGAGGCTTGATGGAATTCCTACTGGCATTCGCCGCGGTCGCCGTGTTCGCATGTGCGGGAGTTGGCGATGTCCGGTCGCGCACAATTTCCAACCGGACCGTTGCCGCGCTTCTGGCGCTGGCGATGGTCCGGATCGGCCTGGATCTGCTGGGAGGCGCGGCATTGGAGGTGCTGGGCGTCGACGTGGCGGTGGCACTTGCGGTTTTCATCGCCGGATCGCTGTTCTTCGCCTTTGGCCTGTTTGGCGGCGGTGACGTGAAGCTGTTGGCGGCGGGTGCGCTGTGGCTGGGGGCAGGGGCTGCTGCGGATTTTCTGCTGATAACGGTTGTTTCCGGCGGCGCGCTGGCGCTGGTGTACCTGCTTCGAGGCCTCGTGCTTCGGATGCGGCGGGGCCGGTCGGGCGCCGCTGCGACCCTTCCTTACGGAGTGGCGATTGCCGCGGCCGGCATCTTTCTCTCGCTTGCCCGCGTTGCTTAGGCGACTTTCTCGAGGAACTCCACGCCGGCGATATTGTTTTCGCGGTAACGGACCGTAGCCGGGAACGTCAGACCGTCCTCGATGCTGAGGTGGAACCGGTCCGGCATCAGAAGCCACTGTTCCGTTCGAAGCCTGGCACCGCCGTTCGAAATGTCGAGCAGGACGCAGGAAAGGGTGCTGTTCCCGCCAGGCAGAACGATCCGGGCGTTCCTCAGCACGCGCTGACGTTTGTGGCGACGTTTTTCCGTAAACATGGATACCTTCCGGATCGGTTGGAATTTCACCGAATTTTTGTATCACATATCCTTAAGGGCCATAAACCATAAGTTGTGTAAGGGTTAATTACAGTTTGTCGTGATTTTGAGTTAACGGTCGGGCCTGTTGTTAAACCGATCATTATTACTTGCCGGTTTATAAACTGCATCATGGCGTTACATTTGGGTGTCAGGTACAGGGCATGAAGCGGCGGTCCAAACCAGGGTTGCGATCGGCCGCGGGCGCGGTCTTGCGCCGGCTGCTGCCTGCGCTGCTGCGCGACACTCGCGGCGCGACGGCAATGATGTTTGCCCTTGCGCTCTTGCCGATGTTCGGAGCCATTGGCCTCGCGGTCGATTCCTCGCTGGGGTACATCCTGCGAAGCCGCCTGTCGAAATCTCTCGACGTGGCGGCGCTGGCCGCAGGGCGGGTCGCGCTGAGCGACGATGCCGAAGCGGTCGCGCGGAAGTTCTTCGACGCGAATTTCGCCGCTTCCGGCGGCAGCGACATTGCCGTCGGCGGCTTCACCTACGATCTTGATGACAACCGGCAGTTTGTCACCCTGACCGCCTCCGCGACTGCGCCAACCTATTTCATGCGGATATTCGGCAAGGATTCCATTGTCGTCACCGCCCGCACCGTCATCGAGCGGCAGACATCGGGGCTCGAACTGGCTCTGGTCATGGATATTACCGGGTCGATGAATTCCGACGGCAAGTTCAATGCAATGCAGACGGCGGCCTTCGACCTCATCGACATCATTTACGGCGATGAAACCGAGGTCGACAATCTGTACATCAGTCTTGTCCCCTACACCTCCACCGTCAACATCGGCAACGCGCGGACCGACTGGCTGGCCGCAGGCGACCGGGTCCTGTCCAGCCCAGGCGATTTTTCGACCGCGGGATGGAAAGGGTGCGTCGAGGCGCGGGCAAACCCGATGGATGCCGACGACACGCCGCCCGGGTCCGGACTGTTCACCTCATTCTACTACGCGCCGACCGTCTCCACGAATGACAACAACTGGCCGGCACTCAGGACCGCGCAGTGGGAAGGCAACAACGGCAGGGGGCCGAATCTCGGCTGCGGCCCGGCAATAACGCCGCTGACCAAATACCGCTCGACGATTGATACTGCCATCGGCAACATGGCGCCCTGGAGCCGGGGCGGAACCACCGGCAACCTCGGACTGTCGTGGGGCTGGCGCACAATCTCGCCGCGGTGGCGCGGTCTGTGGCAGGGGGAAACCCCGCCGGACCTGCCGCTCGATTATGACGAAGAGTTCATGGAAAAGGTCGTCGTCATTCTCACGGACGGTGAAAACCAGTTTTACGACAACGACAACGGCGATGCCTTTCGCTCCGACTATACCGCCTACGGCCGGCTGGAAAGCCTTGGCGTGCTGACGCTGTCCCAGGGCAGGGCGATCCTCGACAGCCGCATGGCGCAGACCTGCGCGTCGATGAAGGCCGAGGGGATCCGGATCTATACGATCACCTTCGGCAGTGGCGCACAGGCGAGCGCCAAGGCGCTCTACGAGACCTGTGCCACGCTGAAATCGATGTATTACCATGCGCCGACAAACACCGATCTCGCCAAGGTTTTCCGCGCCATCGGTGGCGAACTGGCCAATCTGAGGATCGTCGAGTGAGGTGGTCAGGGGTGTCCGTCGAACAGGTGTTCCGGCCTGCCGGTCTCGCCGGCGACTGTCGCGGCTCGGCCATGCTCGAGTTTGCGATCATTCTTCCGGTGCTGCTGATGTTTGTGTTCGGCTGTATCGAGATAGCCGTGATCATCTTTCTCAGTTCCAGCATTGAATCGGCGATCCTGCAGGCGTCGCGCTATGGCATCACCGGCGAAACCAGCGGTGGCCTGAGCCGCCAGGAAAGGGTGCTGGAGATTGTTGAACGCAACAGCTTCGGACTGCTCGACATGGATGTTGTGGACCTTGAAACCCGGGTATACGCCAATTTCGGTGACATTGGTGCATCGGAACCCTTCACCGACGCCAACGACAACGACGCCTTTGACCCGGGTGAGAGTTTCACCGACGTAAACGGCAACGGTGTCTGGGATGCCGACATCGGCGAGGCCGGATTGGGCGGGCCGAGCGATGTCGTGGTCTATCGCCTGCGGTATTCCTGGGGGATCATGACACCGTTTATCCAGGGCGTCCTTGGCCAGAAATTTCCCTATGTCTCCAGTGTCGCGGTGCGCAATGAACCGTTTTAGGCCAATCGTCTTGCTGCGGCGTCTCTTCGCGGACAGGAGCGGCGTTTCGGCGATGGAATTCGCCTTCATCCTGCCGGTGCTGGTACTGATGGCGGTGGCGATCGCCGATTTCGGCCGTTTGCTTCTGTTGACGCACAAGCTTCAGAACGGCGCCTTCATCCTCGCCGACCTCACCGGACGCGACCAGACCCTGAGCGTGGCACAGCTCGACAACATTTTCCTCGCGCTGCAGGATTTGGTTGAGCCGTTTGAATTCAACGGGGCGGGAAAGGTGATCATCTCGAGCGTTTCCGGCGATGGGGATGGCGGTTCCACCGTGAACTGGCAGAGAACGGGGGCCGGGGATCTTGACGTGGGCAGCACGGTCGGAACCGAGGGCGGCGATGGCACGCTGCCCGACGGCTTCACGCTTGGCAGCGGCGAGACCATTATCGTTGCCGAGGTCGCCTTCAACTATGTACCGATGTTCGGCATCGCCACCAGCGAACACGTTCTGCACAAGGTCGCCTACATCAAGCCGAGGCTCGGCACCCTTGAGACCCTGATCGGGGAGTGACACCCGCCTGATGCGGCGGGGGGTATGCCTGACGGCGCCTGTGCGCCCCACCGCGTCAACCCGCAGCCCTGACCGACAAGGGCCGCTCGGCTTTGCAGTCGCCCGGTCCCGCACTTTCAGGCAGAATCGGCCTGACGGAAACTGCAGGCGATGACTTCGCTGCGCGGCGGCCCGGTACGGAGGCCTTCGAGACGGTCCAGAAGCATCCGGCAGGCGCGGGCGGCCAGTTCGGAGGGAGGGACGCCGACATGGGTCAGACGGGGGCGGTCGTATTGCATAGGTGGGTGGTTTCCGAAAACGGCGACCGCCATGTCGTCCGGCACCCGGATGCCATGGTCGAACAGGGCGGCGAGCCCGCCCACCGCCATCAGATAGTTGGAGAAGAAGATCGCCGTCGGCATGTCGTCGCGGTGATGCTCTGCCAGCCAGCTTACCGCGGCGCTGCCGGACGGGTGCAGATAGCTGCCCTCATAGGTGATCAGACCGCCTTCGGGCAGGCCGCCCTCGGCCGCACCCTGACGAAACCCTTCGGCCCGGGAAATTGCTGCGGGAAAGTCCGACGGGCCGGTGACAAGAGCGATGCGCCGGTGACCCTGTGCCGCAAGGTACCTGCCCATTCTGCGGCTGCCGCCGAAATCGTCAGCCTGAACGTTGTCGACCGACCGGTCCGGCAGATGCCCGACAAAGACCGAAGGCAGCGTCACGTCGCGGATTGCGCCATACATGCCGTGCAGGGCGAAATCACCGACGATCAACCCGTCGATCCCCTTGGTGCGGATCTCGCTGAGATATTTGCGGCTGTGTGACTGCGGGTCGCCGCCGGGCACATCGGCGTTGAATACGAGCACGTCGCGGCCCGACGCGCCGAGCGCCGTCTGCGCCGCCCGGACCATCTCGGTGTAGAACGGGTTGCGGATATCCGGGATCAGCAGGGCGACGATGTTGCTGCGCCCGGTGCGCAGGCTGCGCGCCCTGGCGTCGGGCACGTAACCGAGTTCCTCGATGGCCTTCCTTACCCGTTCGCGCAGATGTGGCGACACGCGCTCGGCGTGATTGATCACATGCGAGACGGTGGTACGGGAAACCCCGGCGCGTTCCGCGACCTTTGAAATCGTGCTCATGACATCGGAAGGTAGACGAATTTGCTTCAGTCGGCAAATCGATTTGCAAATCGATTCACAAGTGTTAACGTTCAGGGAATCGGCACCGGTGGAAAAGACGGGTCAAAACCCGCTTCGCGGTGCCATACGGGGAGAGAGACGCAAAAGGATGCCAACGGACCGGGACTTCCCTGGCCGCGCAGCATCCCGCTCGGCGCCGGGTTTCTCCGTCTGGGAAGCGACACAGACAGTGGGCGGACGACAGATGACCAGCAGTTTTTCGGGCCTCGGGGTGAACCTGAGCAATCTCTACCGGCTCTCGGATGCGAGAAGCCGATCCATCTCGCCGGAGAATTTCACCGGCGAAAAGGGCGGGGGCGGCATGGCGACCGAAGGAACCGGCGCCGGCTGTGCCCGCGACCTCGGCCAGGGCTGGAAGGTCTCGCCCTCGATCGAAATCGCGCCAAGCGAGCTGCGCGAACTGGCCGACATCGAGGGACCAGGTGCCATCCAGCAGATCTGGTGCGTGGTCAGCAACATCCCCTGGCGTGACCTGATCCTGCGCATTCACTGGGACGGCCAGGACAGCCCGTCCGTGGAATGTCCGCTGGGCGATTTCTTCGCCTGCGGCTGGAACCGCTTCGCCCAGGTGACCTCGCTCGCGGTCTGCGTCAACCCGGGCCGGGCCTTCAACTGCTACTGGGAAATGCCGTTCCGCAAGCGGGCCAGGGTGACCCTGGAAAACCGCAACCCCGAGGCGGTGATCCTCTACTACCAGATCAACTACGCGCTGACCGAGGTTCCTGAAGACGCCGCCTATTTCCATGCCCAGTTCCGGCGCAGCAATCCGCTGCCCTACAAGGAGGATTACACCATCCTCGACGGGGTGAAGGGGCAGGGGCATTACGTCGGCACATACATGGCCTGGGGCGTGAACAATGCCGGCTGGTGGGGCGAAGGCGAGATCAAGTTCTTTATGGACGGGGACAGGGAGTTCCCGACCATCTGCGGCACCGGCACCGAGGACTATTTTTGTGGCGCCTACAATTTCGACGGCGGCGTCATCGACCCGAACATGAGCAAGGCCTACCGCGAATTCACCACTCCCTACGCCGGTCTGCCACAGGTGCTGCGCCCGGACGGGGTCTACCAGTCGCAGACGCGCTTCGGCATGTACCGCTGGCACATCACCGATCCGATCCGGTTCACGGAGGACCTGCGGGTGACGATCCAGGCGCTCGGCTGGCGCACCGACAGGGACCGCCGCTACCTGCCGCTGCAGGACGACATCGCTTCGGTGGCCTACTGGTACCAGACCATCCCGGCGGCACCGTTCCCGGACCTGCCGGACCGGGACTATCTTGAGATCATCTGAGGGCATGCAGGCGACATGAAGCTGCTCAACTTCATTCTCGGACGGCTGTTTGTCTATGTCATGGTGCTGGTGGTCGGCATGACGATCCTGTTTTTTGTGCCACGCTTCGCGCCGACCGATCCGGTCGACGCCATGCTGGCCAAGGTCGCCTCGCAGTCCGGCTACATGGAGGCGGCCCAGGTCGATGCCCTGCGCGCCTCGCTCGCCGATACCTTCGGCCTCCAGGGCAGCATGATCGACCAGTACGGCGCCTTCCTGAAACGGATCTTCCTCACCGCCGATTTCGGCCCGTCGCTGTCGATGTATCCGACACCGGTGACGGAACTGATCGCCCGGGCCCTGCCCTGGACCTTCGGGCTGCTGTTCACCGCCACGATCATCGCCTGGGTGCTGGGAAACTTCGTCGGCCTGCTGGCGGGCTGGCGCCCAGAGAGCAACCCGGCGCGGGTGATGGAGGGGATCGCCATCTGCCTCTATCCCGTGCCCTACTACATCGTCGCCCTGATCCTGAGCGTGCTGTTTTCCTATGTCTGGAGCATCTTTCCGCTGACGACCACCATCCGCGGTGCGCCTTGGAGCTGGGATCTGATCCGCAGCATCCTCTGGAATTCGTTTCTGCCTGCGGCCTCGATTGTGATCACGGTGTTCGGCTGGTGGATCATCAGCGTAAAAGCCCAGACCACGGCGCTGAAGGAGGAGGAATTCATCCGCTATGCCCGCCTCAAGGGCCTGTCCGACACCCGGCTGCTGACCCGCTACGTGCTGCCGAATGCCATCCTGCCGCAGATCACCTTTCTCGCCCTGCAGATTGGCCTGATGTTCAACGGATCGCTGATCACCGAGATCATCTTTGACTACCCGGGCCTCGGGCTGCTGATCTACTCCGCCGTGCTACAGGGGGACTACAACCTGCTGATGGGCACGATCAGCCTGTCGATCGTAGCAGTGGCGACCGCTACCATGATCATCGATTTCCTCTATCCGCTCGTCGACCCCCGGATCAGGCATGGCTGACATCAGACATTTCTTTCAGGACAGTCCGTTCCGGCTCCATGTCGGGCTGCTGCTGCTGCTGATCGTCGGCTGCATCGGTCTGCTGCTGCCTTGGTTCGCGCCGGTCGATCCGCTGGAATGGTATACCGCTCCGCGCAACCAGGCGGCCAGTGCGGCGCACGTGCTCGGCACCACCTCGCTGGGGCAGGACATCTTCTGGCTGCTGACCTGGGCGGTGCGCAATTCGTTGATCCTCGGTCTTGTCGTGGCGTTCTTTTCCACCCTGATCGGCGTGTTTCTCGGCCTGACCGCGGGGTATGTCGGCGGTGCCGCCGACCGGTTCCTGTCCTTCCTGATGGACGCGCTGATCTGCATCCCGACCCTGCCGATCCTGATCCTTCTGGCAGCGCTGTTCGGTGGCCAGCTTGGGCTGACCGCGGCGGGCGTGGCGCTGGTGCTGTTCAACTGGCCCTTTCCGGGTAGGCAGGTGCGCGCGGTGGCCCTGAGCATGCGTGAGCGGGAGTTCGTCAACGTCGCCTGGTTCAGCGGCGAAAGCCGCACGCGGATCCTGACACGGCACATCTTCCCCTATCTGGCCGGCTGGTCGGCGGCGAATTTCATCAACACGGTGCTGGTGGTGATTGCCACGGAATCGGCGCTGGCGGTGATCGGCCTGTCCAGCGCCCGCCAGGCGACGATCGGCACCATGATCTACTGGGCGCTGGAATACCAGGCGCTGCTGGCCAAACGCTATGTCTGGATTGGCGCACCGGTGCTGGCGATCGTGCTGCTGTTTGTCGGCCTCTTCCTCGTCTCGTCCGGGCTGGCGATGCGCTCCTCGGACCGGAGGATGAGCGTATGATTTCGGTGCGCGACGCGGTTCTCGGCTACGGCACTCGCAGTTTCATCACGGCCGTCAACGGGGTCAGCCTTGACATCGGCAGCAACGAGATCGTCGGCGTGGCCGGCGAATCCGGCAGCGGCAAATCCACCCTGATGCGGGCGATTTACGGCGATTTCTCCACCGGCCTGCGCCTGAAGGGCGGCAGCATCCGCGGCACCTTCGAGGGCTACGGCACGCTCGACTGCAGTGACATGCGCCGTGCGTGGTGGGACGCGGTGTCCTACGTGCCGCAAGGCTCGATGAGCGTCCTCAATCCACTGATGAAGGTCGAGAAACAGCTTCTGGACGGCCTGCCGAAACGCCAGCGGCTGGCCGGACGCGCCGCGCAGCGCCAGGATCTGGAGAAGTTCCTCGCCGGGCTCGGGCTCGATGCCTCGGTGCTCGACGCCTATCCGCACCAGCTTTCGGGTGGAATGCGCCAGCGGGTTCTGGTCGCGATTGCCGCCTATGTCAGCCCGAAGCTGATCCTCGCCGACGAGCCGACCACCGCGCTCGACGTGGTGGTGCAGAAACGTATCCTGCTGATGCTGGTGGAGATCCAGCGCCGGCTGCAGAACACTCTGGTGCTGGTATCCCATGATCTCGGCGTTCACTACCAGATCACCGACCGGCTGGTGATCATGTACCGGGGCGAGGTGGTCGAAACCGGAGCCACCGACGAAATATTTTCCAACCCGCAGCATGACTACACGCAGCGCCTTATCGGTGCGCTGCCGGATCTCGCGGCGCGGCGGGGGGCGGTCTCATGAGCGCCAATCTGCTGGAATTGCGCAATGTCACCCGCATCTACCGGCGCGGCGGCGGGCTGCTCGGCGGGCAGAAGTTTGCCGCCGTCGACGACGTGAGTTTCACCCTGCCGTCCGAACCCTGCATCTCCTCGATCGTCGGCGAATCCGGCAGCGGCAAGACCACGATCGCCCGCATGGTGCTGCGGCTGGTCGAGCCGACCTCCGGCACCATGACCCTGCTCGACGAACCGCTGCACGGCCCGCGGGTCACCCGCATCGACGATGTCCGGTTCCGCCGCCTGGTGCAGCCGATCTTCCAGAACCCGTTCGAGGCCTTCAGCGCCTATCTGCCGGTGGTGGAATACCTGCGCCGCACCGCTCTCAACCTTGAGGTGGCGGACAGCCCGCGCGGGGCGGATGCGGCGGTCGATGCCGCCCTGAAACTCGTCGGCCTCGACCTCGCCCGCGTCGACGGCAAGTTCATCCGCCAGTTCTCGGGCGGTGAACTGCAGCGCATCAGCGTCGCCCGCGCCCTGATCCCGCAGCCGAAACTGATCGTCGCCGACGAGCCGGTCAGCATGGTCGATGCCTCGCTGCGCATGAGCATCGTCAACATCTTCAAGCGGATCATGGACGAACAGGGGATCTCGTTCATCTACATCACCCACGATCTTTCGACGGCCTATTACCTGTCGGATCACGTCTCGATCATGAATGCCGGACGGATCATCGAATCCGGCACGCCCGCCGACATCCTGGGAAATCCGCGCGAACAGTATACCCGCGAACTGATGGCCGCGGTGCCCGGCGTCACCGAACGCTGGCCGGAGATCGGCGAAATCAAACGGCAATGGCCCGCCTCCGAGACCGCGAAAGACGGTCCAGGGGCGGAACGGAACGGGCTGGGACCCGTACACTGAAAACAAGCTAGGGAGAAGGAAATGCTTACGGCAATTACCGGAAAATACGGTGGCGGGTACCGCCTGACCCTGACCGCGGCGCTGATGGCCGGAGTGGCCGCTTCGGCAACACTGGCGCAGGAGATGACCGACGTCGGCACGCCGCGCAACGAAACGCTGATCGTCGACATGCTCAACGCGCGTGTCGGCAATCCGACCAACATGAACAGCTACCAGCAGGGCGTCACCATCAACCACGGTTATCACCAGATGGCGGCTTCGCTGCTGTGGGACATCGACACCGCAGGCGGCAGTCAGATCCCGGTACTGGCCGCATCGATGCCGGAGGCGCTGAACGATGATTTCACGAGGTTCCGCGTGCCGCTGCGCGAGGGCATCACCTGGAGCGACGGCGAGCCGTTCACTGCCGACGACGTGATCTTCACCGACGGCATGATCCGCGGCACCGATGCGCTGGCCTATTCCGCCGCCTACAGAAACGTGATCGCCTCGATGACCAAGGTTGACGACCATACCATCGAGATCGAAACCACCCGTCCGACGCCGCGCCTGTCGGTGGTGCTGGGATCAGTGATCTATGGCAACAACTTCTACGTCGTGCCGCAGCACGTCTGGGAAGGTGAGGATCCGGCCACCTTCACCAATTTCCCGCCGGTGACGATCAGCGCCTACAAATATTCCGATCACGATCCCAACGGGTCCTGGTTCCTCTGGGAGAAGCGCGACGACTGGCAGAATACCGACATCGGCCAGATGATCGGCGAGCCCGAACCCGATTACGTGCTGTTCCGCTCCTACGGCACCGAGGAACGCCGGGTCCTGGCGATGGCCAATGACGAGATGGACATTCTGACCGACATCTCGCCGGAAAGTCTAGACATTCTCAAGGGCCAGAACGAAAACGTGCGGGCCTGGTTCACCGACTTTCCCTATGCCAATCTCGACGATCCCTGCGAGCGGGGCATGCATTTCAACAATGCGGTGGCGCCCTATGACATGTGGCAGACCCGCTGGGCGCTGGCGCTGGCGATCAATCTCGAACAGGCGAGCATCGCCACCTTCTCCGGCATGATGCGGGCCTCGCCGCTGGCGATACCGCCGACCGAAGTGCTGATGAACACCTATCACGAGCCGATGACCGAATGGCTGAAATCGTTCGAACTCGGGGACGGCTACAAACCCTTCGATCCGGATTATGCGGTGCGTCTGGCGGATAGGCTGCGCGCCGAGGGGATCGAGAACATTCCCGAGGATCCGGCGGCGGCCCGGGAACTCTTCGGTGTCGGCTGGTGGAAACACGACCCCGAACAGGCGACCAAACTGCTGCTGGATGCGGGCTTCACCAAAGACGGCGACACCTGGCTGAAACCGGACGGCACCCCCTGGGAAATCACCATCTTCGCGCCTGCCGATTTCGAGGTGCAGTCCCAGCGCCTGGCCTTTGCCGTCGCCAATGAATGGTCGCGCTTCGGCATTCCGACCCAGGTGCAGCAGATGCAGGCCGGCGCCTTCTTTACCGCCGAGAATGCCGGCAACTACGAGGTCGGTTCCTATTGGGGTTCGTCCTGCGGCATCATTCCGGACGTGTTCGTGCGCATGGAAGGGTGGCACAAGGACTACGTGCGCCCGATCGGCACACCGGCCTCGTCCAACCAGGCCCGCTACGTCGATGATGAACTGAGCGGCTACATCGACACCCTGCGGGAAATCCCCGCCGACGATCCACAGATCGTCGAGGTCGGCACCAACATCCTCAAGGAACTGGTGCAGGGTCTGCCCGCCATCGAGATGTTCGGCACTTCGAAATTCGTGCCGGTCAACGAGACCTACTGGACCAACTATCCCTCGGCCGAAAACTATTACGAAGGCCCGTGGTGGTGGTGGTCGAACTTCAAGTTCATTGCGGCGCAGTTGAAACCGCAGGAATAGGCCGTTCGGCCGGAGGCGGCCAGGCGTCGCCTCCGGCCCCGACTTTCGACGCCGTGGCGGGGCCGCGACGCAGGTGCACACGTCTCGGGCGAGATGTCGTCGCGTGTGTATGAAACGGTCGCATCAGGTCCACCCGCGATGGCATTATTCGGCATGTTGCGGTGCCGCACGGTTGACAAGCAACTGCTTTGCCGCGAACCAGTGTTTCTGCGGGCCGGTCTTCGACGTCAGGGTCAGCGACATCCCGGGGATCCCACATGCTGAAGCGCCTGTTCATTGCCATTATTCTCCTCGGCCTGCTCGGGGGCGGGCTGGTCGGCTTCAACATGATGCGCGACAAGGGCATCGCCCAGTTCTTCGCCAACATGCCCGTCGCGCCGCTGGCGGTGACCACCCTAGAAGTGGAAGCGATTTCCTGGACGCCGGTGATCGAGGCGATCGGCACGGTCAATGCCGCGCGGGGTATCGAACTGACCGTCGAGGCGGCGGGCATCGTCAATTCAGTGACATTCGAGGCCAATCAGCAGGTCCACGAGGGCGATCTGCTGCTCAATCTCGACGATGCGGTTCAGCGCGCAGACCTCGAAGCGGCCCGCACCCAGGCCGAACTCGACGCTGAGAGCCGGGACCGTACCCGCGAGTTGCGCACCCGCGGCGTGACCTCCGGTGTCACCCTCGACACGGCTGAGGCAGCCGCTTCGGCATCGCGGGCCCAGGTCGCCCGCGCCGAAGCGATCCTCGCCCAGAAACAGCTCATCGCGCCGTTCGACGGCACAATCGGCATCCCGCAGGTCGATCCCGGCCAGTACGTCACACCGGGCCAGCGCATCGCCTCGCTGCAGGATCTCTCGACACTTCACGTGGATTTTACCATTCCCGAACAGCGTTTTTCGGAACTCTCGATCGGCCAGACCGCGCGGCTGGTGTTCGACGGCGACCGGGACGACCTGACCGGCGAGGTGATCGGCATCGACCCGCGGGTCGATCCGGCCACCCGGCTGGTCTCGGTACGGGTCTCGGTGGACAATCCCGACGGCACGCTGACGCCCGGGCAGTTCGTCCGCGTTCAGGTGGTCCTGCCCACCGAAGCGGACGTGATCGTGGTGCCGCAGACCGCGCTCGTGACCAGCCTGTACGGCGACTACGTCTATGCGGTACGCCCGAAGGAGGGGGCAACCGGTCCCGATGGCGCGCCGGTGCTCGAAGCGCGCCAGCTGTTTGTCACTCCCGGGCGTTTTGCCGAAGGATATGTGGAAATTCTGCGCGGGCTCGAAGCGGGTGAAACCGTGGTCAATGCGGGTCAGAACCGCCTGTCGAACGGCGCACCGGTGTTTGTTGACAACAGCGCAGAAGCGGAAACCCCGCAATGAACCTCTCGGCACTCTTCATCCGCCGTCCGGTGCTGTCGACGGTGTTCGGCTGCCTGATCCTGCTGCTGGGCTTCCAGGGGCTGTTCAATCTGGCGGTGCGCCAGTACCCCGAGGTCGCCGAGACCGTCATCACCGTGACCACCGTGTATCCTGGCGCCAGCCCCGAGCTGATCCAGGGCTTTGTGACCTCGCCGATTGCCGCCGCGGTCGCCACCGCTGAAAACATCGATTACGTCAGTTCCTCCAGCAGCCCCTCCGCCAGCACCGTAACCGTCCGCATGAAGCTGGGCGCTGATCCCGACGTGGCCCTCACCGAGGTGATGTCAAAGGTCCAGCAGGTGCGCAGCCAGTTGCCCGCAGATGCCAAGGACCCGACCATCGTCAAGGGCACCGGCCAGTCGTTCGCGACCATGTATCTGGCACTGCAGAACCCCAACATGACGCCGGAACAGCTTACGGAATACATTGAGCGGGTGATCCGGCCCCGGATGTCGACCATCGAGGGGCTTGCCGACGTGCAGGTGATCGGCGCGGCGGATTACGCGATGCGGGTCTGGATCGATCCGGTTCAGCTGGCCGCGAGGGCGCTCACCGCCTCCGACGTCGTTCAGGCCATCAACGCCTCCAACTTCCTCGCGGCACCGGGCAAGACGCTCAATTCCCTGGTAACCTATCCGATCTCGGTCCGCTCGACCCTGCAGACGCCCGAGGCGTTCGGCGCCCTGCCGGTCAAGGCCGACGGCGACAGTGTCGTGCGGCTCCGTGATGTCGCCCGCGTCGAACTCGGCGCCACCAGCAGCGACACCATCGTCAATTTCAACGGCGAGCGCGGCACGTTCATCGGCGCGTTTCCCTCTCCGTCGGCCAATCCGATCGACATGGCCGATGCCGTCCTCGCCGAACTTCCGGCCATCCGCGACTCGCTGCCCGACGGAATGACAATTACCCTGATGTACAACGCAACCGAGGCGATCAGCGCGTCGATTGACGAGGTGTTCAAAACCATCATCGAGGCGGTCGCGATTGTGGTGATCGTGATCCTTCTGTTCCTCGGCTCGTTCCGCTCGGTGGTGATGCCGGTGGTGACGATTCCGCTGTCACTGATCGGCGTCGGCTTCTTCCTGTTCATGATGGGCTATTCGATCAACCTGCTTTCGTTGCTGGCGATGGTTCTGGCCATTGGTCTTGTGGTGGACGACGCAATCGTCGTTGTGGAAAACATCCACCGTCACATCGAGGAAGGGCTGACGCCGATGGAGGCGGCGCTGACCGGGATGCGGGAAATTTCCGGGCCGGTGGTGGCCATGACCATTACCCTCGCCGCGGTCTTTGCCCCGCTGGCCTTCACCGCCGGTCTGACCGGGTCGCTGTTCCGCGAATTCGCCCTCACGCTTGCCGGGGCCGTGGTCATTTCCGGCGCGGTGGCGCTGACGATTACCCCGATGATGGCGGCGCGCCTGCTCAAACAGGGCGGGCACAGCCGCTTTCAGAAGGCGATCGACGCCGGCTTCGACCGCCTTGCCAACTGGTATGAACGTCGGGTCGCAAGCTCGCTCGACTACCGTCCCGTGACCATGCTCATGGTGCTGGTCCTCGTCGGTCTGACCGGGTTCCTGTTCCTCAAGACCAGTGGCGAACTGGCGCCGGAAGAGGATGCCGGGGCGCTGTTCGCGGTGGTGAATGCACCGAGTTACGCAACCTCCGACTACACGCAGAAATACGTCTCGCAGATCAGGGAAGTGACCAGGGATCTGCCGGAACTCGACGCCAATTTCTCCATCGTCGGCATGGGCGGTGGCACCAACTCGGGCTTTGCCATCTGGGCCTTCGACGACTGGGCCGAGCGCGAACGCTCGCAAAAGCAGATCCAGGGCGACATCCAGGGCCGGCTGTCGAAGGTCTCCGGCGTCCAGGCCTTCGTTTTCGCCCCGCCCTCGCTGCCGGGCGCCGGCGGCGGTCTGCCGATCTCGATGGTGATCCAGTCGACCGGCACACCCGCCCAGGTGTTCGAAGTCGCCGATGAAGTCAAAAAGGCGGCCGAGGCCTCCGGCAAGTTCATCGTCGTGCAGAATTCGCTCTCGTTCAATGCGCGCGAGGTGGTGGTTACCATTGACCGCGACCGTGCCGCTGCCCTCAACCTGCCGATCAGCGACGTGGGCGCGACGCTGTCGCTGCTGGTCGGTGACGGGGCGGTGGCCCAGTTCGACCGGGATTCCAACAGCTACGACATCATCGTTCAGGTGCCGCGCGAGTTTCGCAACAATCCCGGCCGGCTCGGCGAGTTTTTCGTCCGCAGCACCACCGGCGAGATGGTGCCATTGTCGGCCGTCGTCAGCGTATCGACCAATGTGACCGCCACCGCGATCGAACAGTTCGACCAGCTGAACTCCTCGACCATCTCCGCCCTGCCGCTGCCCGGCGTCACCACCGGCGAGGGCCTGCAGACCATCGTCGACATCGCCCGGCCGCTGCTCCCGGACGGGTTTTTCATCGAATATTCCGGCCAGTCGCGGCTGGAAATCGAGGAGGGCAACACCATCCTGATCGCCTTCGCGCTGGCAATCGTCGTGATCTACCTCGTGCTCGCCGCCCAGTTTGAAAGTTTCCGGGATCCGCTGATCATCCTGATGTCGGTGCCGCTGTCGATCTTCGGCGCGATCGTGCCGCTCAACATCGGCCTCGGTACCCTCAACATCTACACCCAGGTCGGCATGATCACCCTGATCGGACTGATCACCAAGCACGGCATCCTGATCGTTGAATTCGCCAACCAGCAGCGCCGGGAACACGGGATGAACCGCCGCCAGGCGGTGGTCGCCGCCGCCAAGGTGCGGCTGCGGCCGATCCTGATGACCACGGCGGCCATGTCGCTCGGGGTGGTTCCGCTGATCCTCGCCGCCGGCGCCGGTGCCGCGGCGCGCTATTCCATGGGGCTGGTGATCTTCACCGGCATCCTCGTCGGTACGATGTTCACCCTGTTCGTGGTGCCGATGTTCTACACCCTGATTTCAGCGAAGACTTTGGCCGAAGGCCAGCACGCGACCCCGCCCGCCACGCCGGCGGAAAGCTGAAGTTCCCTTCCTGTCCCGGATCACCTTAAAACCGTTCCGGGCCGGCGCCACCCCGCCACGTCCCGGCAAACAGACCGGCCGACCGCACTGCGCTTCGTGCTGCGGCGGTTCGGTCAGGCATGGCTGAAAAAATTGGAGGCGAGTACCGGAATCGAACCGGTGTTCACGGATTTGCAATCCGCTGCGTCACCACTCCGCCAACTCGCCTCGCAATCCACGGACCGCATAGCAACCCCTTTGACGCTGCGCAAGCCATGAAACGGCGAACCGCTGCCCGCAATCAAAGTTGTCAGCCTTCCGCAGATGTGCGATCACTCGGTGCGGCGCAACACGACGACGAAAGGCTCAGCAACATGACCGACTTTGCGGCAGCACGGGAAGCGATGGTGGACTGCCAGGTCCGTCCTTCCGACGTCACAAAATACCCGATCATTGATGCCATGCTGCGGGTCCCGCGTGAGGACTTCATCCCCGCCGGTCTGCGCCCCGTCGCCTATCTCGGAGAACACCTGCCGATCGCCGACCGCCGGGTGGTGCTCGATCCGCGGGTGTTCGCCAAACTTCTCGACGCGGTCGATATCGGCCCGGAAGATCTGGTTCTCGATATCGGCTGCTGCCTTGGCTATTCCTCGGCGGTGATCGCCCGGATGGCCGAAGCGGTGATCGCCCTCGAGGAAGTCCCGGAGATGGCGGAACAGGCCGAAGCGCTGTTGGCGGGCCACAATCTCGACAATGCTGTCGTCGAGCAGGGGCCGCTGGCCGAGGGCATGGCGCAGCACGGACCATTTGACGTGATTGTGATCGAGGGCGCGATCGGCACTCTGCCGGAGGGGATTGCCTCGCAGCTGAAAATCGGCGGGCGAATTGCCGCGATTTTCAGCGATGGAGCCTCCGGAACCGCGAAACTGGGGAAAATGACGTCGCACGGGCTGGCCTGGCGACGTATCTTCGATGCAACAGCGCCTTTGCTACCCGGCTTTACCGCGACAAAACCGTTTGAGTTCTGAGCCAATGCAGGGAATACTTCACCCAAGAGCCCGAACCGGGCCGGTCAGGTGAGAGCAGTTCCCGAAGGATCACCATGAAATTCAGATGGAATAGAGCCGGATACATTGCCACGGCAGTCGTATTCGCACTGACGGGGCCAACGGGTCCGGTCTCTGCGGAAACGCTGGCCGACGCGATGGTCAAGGCGTATCAGACGAGTCCGTTTCTTGAATCCAGCCGCGCCGCGCTGCGCTCTCTCGACGAGGGGGTGCCACAGGCAAGCGCCGCGCGAAAGCTGCAGTCGGACGCATCACTTTCCGCCGCCAGTTCCACCCGGACCGAGGATCTTGGCAACAATGTCGATCCGGTCAACGAACTGCGCGCGACGCTGAACGCGCGTCTCGTGGTTCTCGACAGCGGCCAGACCAAGGCTGCCGTTGAGGCAGCCCGCTATTCGGTTGCCGCCGGCCGAGCCGATCTCAAGGATGTGGAGCAGTTCGTTCTGTTCAACGCGGTTCAGGCCTATGTGGACGTGCGGCGGGACGAGGAATTCGTCCGCCTGGCGCAGAACGATATCGACCGGCTTGAGGAAACCCTGCGCGCCACCGAGAACCGGTTCGAGGTGGGCGAGGTGACCCGCACCGACGTCAGCCAGAGCGAGGCGCGTCTTGCCGCTTCCAGATCCGACTTCGCCGCTGCCAGCGGAAGCCTCGAAGTGTCCCGCAGCGCCTATCTCGCCGCGGTTGGCAACCTGCCGAACAATCTCGAGACGCTTCCGGCGCTTCCCGATATTCCCGCAACGCTCGAAGAAGCAACCGCCATCGCAATGCAGCACAATCCGCAGATTGTCGCCGCACAGTTCAACGAGCGGGTGGCGGTCTACGACTTTGACCGCGCCCGCGCGGCCAAGGGCCCGTCCGTCCGTCTGGAGGGGTCGTTCGGCGCCCGCCGCGGCAACGGTATCGGCGTCTCCGGCCGCTACGACGGCGAGGCATTTGGCGAGATCGGCGTAATCGGTTCGATGCCGCTCTACAACGGCGGCGCAAACGACAGCCTGATCCGCCAGGCCCAGGCGCTGCTCGACCAGCGGCGCTACGACGTACAGGACACCGGGCGCACCGTCGTTCAGGACGTGGCCGCTGCCTGGGCGCAGCTGAACGTTTCGCGGGCCTCGTTCGTCGCCCGTCAGGAACAGGCGGTCGCCAGCCGGATCGCCGCCGAAGGTGTCGCCGAGGAGGCCCGGCTCGGGGCCCGGTCGACGCTGGACGTGCTGGATGCCGATCAGGAACGGCTCGAAGCGGAAGCCCTGACCGTTCAGGCCCTGCGCGACGAATATGTCGCCGTCTACGGTCTGCTCCGCTCCATGGGCCTGCTGACGGTTGAACATCTGCAACTCGGCATCGAGACCTACGATCCCGATGTCAACTATGCCCGTGTCGAGAGCGGTCCACTGGGCGGTTTTGACACCTCCGTCGTCGACCGCATCCGTGCACGCTGGGAACGCTAACGGAGACGGAACCGCGTGTGATGGCGGACCAGTCAGGAAAACCACCGACCGATGCGGCCGGGCGCGGGCTCGCCGAAGTCCTCGCCTCGATCCGTGAACTGGTGTCCGCGGAAACTGCGGCGCGGCTCGACGGAAACGCGGGCGCGGCCGCGGATGGCGACGTGCTGGTTCTCACTCCGGCGATGCGCGTCGACGCGGAGGAGGAACCGCTGCATTCCGGCGAAATCCTCACGGAAGGCATGGACAGCCGTCCGCATCAGGGCAGGGGTGCGCCGATTCTCGATGAGGAGGCGTTGCGTTCGGTAGTCAATTCGATTGTCCGCGAGGAACTTCAGGGCGAGTTGGGCGACCGGATCAGCCGCAACCTGCGCAAGCTGATCCGCCGTGAAATCGGCCAGATCATGCTTGAGAACCGGCAGAAGCCCGACTGACCCCCGGCGGCATCCCCGGGCGCTGCCTCATTCCCTGAGCGGCTTTTGCAGGAAGGCGCTGGTCGGGTGGTCCGGATAGGACCCGAATGGGCCGCAAATCTCGAACCCTTCCGCCAGATAGAGCTGTCGCGCCGGGGCGTAGGCGTCCATCGATCCGGTTTCGAGCTTAAGCCCGCTCATGCCCCGGGCACGCGCCTCGGCCACCAGATGCCGCAGGATCCGCCGGGCGAATCCCTTTCCCCGCTGCGCCTCCACCACATGCATCGATTTGATTTCGCCTTCGCCATCCCCAAGATCCGACAGCGCCCCCATGCCGATCAGCGTGCCGTTCCGCCAAAGCCCGTAGACCCGTATCGCCGGTCCCGAAAGCCCGTCGAGGTCGAGGGCAAAGACGTTTTCCGGCTGTGTGGTGGCCCGGGCATGGGCAATGTGCCGCCGAACCAGTTCGATGAATGCCGGATCCCGCAGGTCGACCGGCCCGATTCTCAACTCTGCATCCCCGTTCCGATCCGTCATCTCATGTCTCTCTTCTCGTCCCGTCGGCGTGGCGCCGCTGCGCCGGACGGACGGTGGTTGCAATACTGCGCCCCATGGGTCTTTCGCTCGGGTGCAAGCAACGTTAATACACCGCAGACACAAAACTGGAAGCCGTCCCGATGCCCATGGAAAAGACCTTCGACGCCGCCACGGCCGAACCTGAAATCAGCGCCCGCTGGGATGCCGCCGATGCCTTTGCCATGGGGGCAAACGCCAAACCGGGCGGGGTGCCGTTTTCCATTCTGCTGCCGCCGCCCAACGTCACCGGCTCGCTGCACATGGGCCATGCGTTCAACCACACGCTGATGGACATCCTCACCCGCTGGCACCGGATGCAGGGCGACGAGGTGCTCTGGCAGCCTGGCCTCGACCATGCCGGCATCGCCACGCAGATGGTGGTCGAGCGGGAACTGGCCCTGAGCCAGCAGCCAGGCCGCCGCGAACTCGGCCGCGAAACCTTCGTCGCCAAAGTATGGGAATGGAAGGCAAAATCCGGCGGAACCATCCTTGAACAGTGCAAGCGCCTCGGCGACAGCTTCGACCTCTCGCGCAACACCTTCACCATGTCCGGCGCCCCCGGCGCGCCGGCGGGCGAGGAGGGCAATTTCCATGACGCGGTCCTGCGGGCCTTCGTCACCTTCTACGAACGCGGCCTGATCTACCGCGGCAAGCGCCTCGTCAACTGGGACCCGCATTTCGAGACCGCCATCTCGGACATCGAAGTCGAGCAGCATGAGGTCGACGGCCACATGTGGCACTTCAAGTACCCGCTGGCCGGGGGGGCGACCTACGAGTACGTCGAGAAGGACGCGGACGGCAACGTCACCCTGCGCGAGACCCGGGACTACATCTCGATCGCCACCACCCGCCCCGAAACCATGCTCGGCGACGGCGCGGTCGCGGTACATCCCTCTGACGAACGCTATGCGCCCATTGTCGGCAAACTCTGCGAAATTCCCGTCGGCCCGAAGGAGTCCCGCCGCCTGATCCCGATCATCACCGACGAATACCCGGATCCGGATTTCGGCTCCGGCGCGGTCAAGATCACCGGTGCCCACGACTTCAACGACTACCAGGTCGCCAAACGCGCCGGCATCCCGCTCTACCGGCTGATGGACACCAAGGGCGCCATGCGGGACGACGGCGGCGCCCATGCCGAAGCCGCGGCGCGCGCCCAGGCCATTGCCGGCGGCGCGGCATTCACCGAGGCAGAAGTCGATGCGCTGAACCTCGTCCCCGAGGACCTGCGCGGTCTCGACCGGTTGGAGGCCCGCGCCGCGGTGGTGCGCCAGATCACCGACGAAGGTCTCGCGGTTCTGACCACGGCCACCGACCCCCGTCTCGGCCGGGCCGCGCTGAAGGCCGCCGAAACCGCGGCCGCGACCCTCGAATGCGCCCCCGCAGACCTGCCGCCGGTCCCGCTGGTCGAGGCGAAGAAGATCATGCAGCCGTTCGGCGACCGCTCGAAGGTGGTCATCGAACCGATGCTCACCGACCAGTGGTTCGTCGATGCCGCAAGGCTCGCCGGTCCCGCCCTCGACGCCGTCCGCTCGGGCAGAACCCGGATCTTTCCCGAGCAGCAGGAAAAGGTCTACTACAACTGGCTGGAAAACATCGAACCCTGGTGCATCTCCCGCCAGCTTTGGTGGGGGCATCAGATTCCGGTATGGTATGGACCGTCTATTCAAGAAGGTCATTCAATAGAGAAGCATGGGATGGATGCACTGACGTATGCGCCACAAAAACCCTTCTGTGCGGTGTCTTCGGAAGAAGCCGTTAGTCTGGCCAGAGCATATTATGGAGAGC
>JAUIHM010000025.1 GCA_030432315.1 Alphaproteobacteria bacterium
CCGGAGGCGCCGGTTTCGCTGCCGGCGTTTCTGCGGGATGTTTTGACGACCGGGCCGGGGTGGGTCATGATTATTGTCGGTATTTCAGTCGGTTGTCTGTTCGCGATCTCGGTTCTGGCGGTCAGTGTCACGTCGTTTCCGATGCTGCTTGACCGTAAATCCGGGCTGATGGAGGCGGTGGCGACCTCGATCCGGGTGGCGGCGGAGAACCCGCAAGTCATTGGTGCATGGGGATTTATTGTCGCGGTCTCGCTTGTGATCGGCTTTATTCCGGCGATGCTCGGGCTGATCGTGGCGCTGCCGGTGCTGGGGCATGCGACCTGGCATCTCTACCGCAAGGCGGTGGTCTGGGAGGACATGCCGGACTGAACGGAAAGCCCGTTAACCATGCGGCGGGCGGATACCCTTTCGATACCCAACCGATACCCGGATGATACCGACGTTTTCGGAGGCAGCGAAGAAGGTTAACGCTGCGGTTGCCGGACCGTGCCGCCCTCGCGCATTCCCCCGCATCCCCGGGGAGCCCCGGCCCTTTGCCGCCGGGCTACAGGCCGAGCGGGTCGTCGGGAAGGATGAATTTGGGGGTGAGCGTGGCGATGCAGGTGGTGTCGAGATCGGCCGTGGGATCGTTGAGGAATGCGACGGAGATGTCGCTGGCGCAGGGCTGATAGGCAATCGTGCCGTGGCCGGCCTCGGGGATGACGAAGTTGCGGGCGCTGCTCAGGGTTTTGGCCGCCTCCGCCCCCCATTTCCATGAGGTCTGGATGTCGAGCAGGCCGTTCAGAACCAGGACCGGCAGGTCGGAGACGACGGGGGTCTGGAACCCTTCGCGCGGATGGCTGCCGAAGGCTTCGCAGTCGGAGAAGAAGGTTTCGATCACACCGCGGATATCCGGAGTGTCGAGAAAGGGGTAGCGTTCCGCGAGTTCGGTGGTGCGGGCGTCGAAGCCTTCGGGCGAGTTCCAGGGCCGGTCCTCCTGGCAGGCGTAGATGTAGGTGTTTACCCTGCTTCCGAGCAGCAGCGCGTATTTGGTCGCCTGACTGTCGGCAATGTCGAAGGTTCGGGTGACGTCCTCATCGGACATGGCCGAGAGAAGGTTCAGAAGATCGAGAAGGTCCGGTCCCGTAAAGTGGGTCTGGACCCAGGTCAGCAGCGCGTCGCGGGTTCGCGGGCCGGACTGCAGCAGGGCGTAGTCGCGCAGCAGGGCGGCAACGGCCTCGTCATCGGCGATTGCCAGCGCGGCGGCGTTGGAGCGGGCCTCGAACGCTTCGGCGACGCTGGTGGTCTCCCGGTCCTCGGCGAGGTCCTTCTTGAGACGGGCGATCACCTCCAGGGTGCCTTCCTCCAGGCTGCCCATGGCTTCGGTGGCCTTGAGCACCGCGTGCAGCAGGGCGCTTTCGTCGGCGGTCAGGCCGGGTGCGGTCAGCGGGGGCGTGTCCTGATCGGCGGATGCGATCAGAGCGTCGATGGTGTCCGACTTGCCGACTGCCAGTTCGGAGAAGATCCGTGGAAGATACGGGGTGATGGTCAGCCGCTCGCGCCAGGAATTGCGCGCCGAAAAGGTGACGGTGGACAGCATGTTCCAGTCGATTGCCGGCAGGCCGCGCGTGGCCGGGATCGGGTTCTCCGAAACATGGCGGAACGCGGCTTTGATGGTTGTTTCCAGATCGGGATACGCTTCGGCGCAGGCGGCATCCGATGCGCACTGATCCGTCAGGGCCTCGATCGTGGCGGCGTAGGGACCGACGAAATCGTCGTAGAGCCGCACGTTCGACGGTGCAACCCCGTCGAGCACCGTCGCGCGTACGCCCTCCGGAGCGGTGCGCAGCACTTCGAGCGCGAGACGCGTGCCGTAGGAAATGCCGTAAAGGTTGTACTCGGGATAGCCGAGCGCGGTCATCAGCGCGCGAACGTCGCGGGCGTTGTTTTCGGTATTGTAGGCGGGAAGGTCGGCGCCGGAGGCGACGATTTCCGCGACGCAGGGTGCGACCATGTCGCTGAGTGTGGTTGGCGGCAGCTCGTTTTTCTCGACGCCGACAAGTTCGACAATGTGATCGGCCATGTCCTGCTGGCAGGAGACGCTGCGGGCCGAAAGCGCGGCCGCGCGCTGGTCGAAGGTGACGATGTCGCGGGTGGCGCGGTGACTGGAAAAAAGGATGTCCGCCAGCGGGCCGAGAATGCTCAGCGTGCCGCTGCCAGGGCCGCCATGGAGATAGAGGACCGGGTCGGGAGCGGGCGACAGGGACCGTGCCCTCAGGATCGCAAATTCGAGCGGGATGCGCCGCCCGTCCGGGAGGCCGTAGTCTTCGGGTACACTGACGGTGCCGCAGAGCAGCGTCTGTCCTTCAATCTCGAGCGCGCCCGGCGGCAGTTCGCAGGGTTCCACTGCGACCGGGTAACGGTCGTCGGGGCCGCCCTCTCTGAGACGGTCGAAACCGGCATCCGTCGTACCCGCGAGCAGCGTGGAAAGTATGGCGAGAATGCCGGTCGATGACATTGTTCTCTCCCCTTCGGAAAATGGATCAGTGACGGCGCAGGCGGCAAGGGTAACAGACATTCCCCGTCAGGCCAGTCATTTTCCGGGTGCGGCGGGAGAGCTATTTCCCGCTGAAATGCGAGCGGATGGTGACCGCGACGCCGGCGGCGGCGACGAGAGCCATGCCGATGATCGAGACGGTGCCGGGGACGTGTCCGAAGAACAGCCAGCCGAAAAGACCTGCCCAGACGAGGTGAATGTAGTTGACGGGGGCGAGCAGTGAGGCGGGGGCTTCGCGGTAGGCGGCGGTGAACATGAAATGGCCGGTGGTGGCGATGACGCCGAGACCGAGCAGGAGCAGGGCGTCGGGCAGGGTCGGGATGCGGCCGTCCAGCGACCATGGGATCATCGAGCCGAAAACGACCGTGCCGAGCAGGGCGGTGTGAAACAGCATTGCCAGCGTGGTTTCGGTTTTTGCCAGCACCCGCGACAGCAGGTGGTAGATGACGGAACCGGCCGCGGTAATGAGGGCGAAGACAACGCCGGTCGGATCAAGGCCGCCGCCGGGGCGGACGATCAGCAGCACGCCGGCAAAACCGACGGCGGCGCCGATCCAGCCGGCGCGGGTCACGGTTTCGCCGAGCAGCGGAATCGCCAGCATCATCACCACGAACGGACCGAGATAGATGATGGCGATGGTTTCCCCGAGCGGCATGTACCGCAGCGCGTACCCCATGGAGAGGGAGGAGATGGCAAGGCTGGCGGCGCGCAGGTAGACGAGGCCGGTGCGTTCGGTATGCACCAGCCGGTAGCCGTGGCGCGGACCGAGCACCACGATCAGGATGAGAAGGTTGATCAGATAGCGCAGGCCGATGATCAGCGGCAGGGAATAGAGCAGGGTCAGGTGTTTGGTGGTGCTGTCGCCGAGGGCGAACAACAGGGTCGCGATGACGATCAGCACGATCCCCTTCATCGGATTCTGCTGGATCACGGGGAGGGTGCCGGTGCTGATCATCCTGGTCTCCGGAGGTACATGGGGGGCTTTTCTGCCGGTTGCGAAGTTGCGTGTGCCCCGGCGGTTTCCGGCGGTCCGGAGCGGCGGCGGCAGATCAGTCGGAGGTCAGGGGCCAGTCGGCCAGGGTTTCATGGATTGCCCCGTCCGGGTGCAGATGCGAGCGGTAGAGGGTGAAGCGGGAGACCGCAACCGGTCCGTGGTGAAAGCCGGCGGAACGTTCCAGCCAGTGGCCGAGGGCTGCGGTGGCGTCGGGCGGCATTCGGCGGGGCATGCGGGCGAGGGTGACATGCGGGCGGAAGCGGCGGCGCGGCAGGGCGAGACCGGCGCCGGCAAGGTGGCCGTGGATGCGGGCGTGCAGCGCGGTGAGGCCGGGGGTGGCGGCGACGCCGGCATGGAGCACGCCCGCCGGCGCGTCGCCGAGCTGGCCTGTGCCTTTGAGGTGAAGGTCGAAGCAGGGGGACCTGACCGTGGCAAGTGCGTCGCGCATGGCCTCGACCGTAGCCGCCGGCTGTTCACCGGCAAAGGCGAGGGTGAGGTGGAATGCGTCCCAGTCGACCGGCCTGCCGAGGCCGGGCGGGATCGTGTCCTGCAGATCGCTGAGGGCGTCGCGGGCGGTGTCGGGCAGGGCAAGGGCGACGAAGACGCGCAATCCGGCTTCCCCTCCGTGCGGTCAGGCGACCTCGCTGCGCGGCGTGAGTGTCCGGTCGAGGGTGGCGGTCAGGTCCGCGTGCTGCCCGTCGGTCAGCGGGCTGAGCGGCGGCAGGGTCGCCCGCCAGGCCGGGTCGTCGCCGCGGTGGCTGACCAGGCTCTTGACCGCCGGGGTCACCGGGAAGCCGAGCACCGCGTTGACGAGCCGGTTGATGGCGGGATCGTCGGTGGCGGTCTGCAGCACCTGGAGCATCCGTCCGGCCTCGATGTTGGCGATGCCGCTGATTGCCCCGGAGGCGCCGATGGCGGCGGCGCGGGCGAGTTGGCGTTCGTCGCCGATCAGGATTGCCAGGTCGGTGTTCTGGATCAGCTTTTCGCTGTTGGCGAAATTGCCGGAGGAATCCTTCACGCCGATGATCCTGTCGCGGTACGCTTCCGTCAGGCGGTTGACGAGTTCGAGGGACAGGCCGACGCCGATCACCTGGGGAATGTGGTAGAGGATGAATTCGGCGCCGCGGCCGGCGGAAAGGATCGCGGCGAACCATTCGAACAGTCCGTCGTCGCCGGGGGCGTTGTAGAAATTGGCCGGGGGCAGGAGGAAGCGCCGGACACCGAGCCCGGTGGCGGCTTCGATCTGGGCGTTGACCTCGTCGACGGCATTGCCGTGCAGGGCGAGGATCTGCAGCCCGGGGTCGATGCCGGCGTCGATTACCGCGGCCAGGGTGGCGAGGCGGGTTTGGGCGGAGAAAGACGCGCCTTCGCCGGTGGTGCCGAACAGGGTGACCGAGGAACAGCCGTCGTCGAGAACCTGGCGGATGTGGGCAACGTAGCGCTGCGTATCAACCGACCTGTCGGCCGTCACGGGGGTGGTCAGAGCCGCGGATATGCCAAACATGAATGTCTCCGTGCGGTTTCAGAAATGCCGGGACCGGGTGTGTGCCCCGGCGGCGGTCGAGTCAATCTCCGATCTGCGTCGCGGGCGAAATCGACCGGGATTTTCCGGCAGGACCGCAGGAATGCAAGTTGACCTCGGCGAACCCCGCTAATAGCGTCTGCCGCAAGGCGCTGCAGTGTGCCGGCTAACGATATGCAACAAGGGGAGAAAACATGAAACTGTCTCAAAGGATGCTGACCGGCGGTGCGGTGGCGCTGGCACTGACCGCCTTCGCCGGAGCGGTGCAGGCGGAATGCGACTGGAAACCGGAGCGGCCGGTGACCTACATCGTGCCGTGGGGCGCAGGTGGCGGGACCGACGCCAATTCGCGGATGCTTGCCAGCATGCTGGAAGCCAAGATGGGCCAGCCTTTCAACGTGGTGAACCGCACCGGCGGCAACGGTGTGGTCGGACATTCAGCGATCGCCAATGCCGACCCGGACGGATACACCATCGGCGCGGTGACGGTCGAGATCACCATGATGGAACATGCGGGTCTGACTGATCTGAACCAGGACGACGTGACCGGGATTGCCCTGGTCGACATCGTGCCGGCGAGCGTGCTGGTGGCGGCGGATTCGCCCTATCAGACGCTGGATGAGCTTCTGGCCTATGCGAAGGAGAATCCGGGTGAACTGACCGCTTCCGGCACTTCACAGGGCGGGATCTGGCATCTGGCGATTGCCGGGCTGCTGAACGCCGAGGGCATGGATCCGCAGGCGATCCGCTGGGTTCCCTCCGAGGGCGCTGCGGCGGGCATGCAGGAACTGATCGCCGGGGGCGTGGATGTGGCGACACCGGCGCTGTCGGAAGGCAAGGCGCTGGTCGAGAGCGGGGAGTTGCGGGCGCTGGCCTACATGAACCCGACACGCATGGCGGCGCTGCCGGATGTGCCGACCACCAAGGAACTGCTTGGCAGCGAGTGGACCATGGCGGCGTTCATCACCGTTTCCGGTCCGAAGGGTCTGCCGGAGGAAATCACCTGTTCCTATGAAAAGGCGGCGCTGGAGATTTTCGAGACGCCGGAATGGGCCGAGTTCAAGGCTTCGCGCGGCGCCGACGTGGTGTCGATGGGCAGCGCGGATCTGACCGAGATGATGGACCAGACCTACGAAAACCTCGGCGCGACGATGAAGGCGATCGGTATCGCGAAATAGCTGCGTCCGGCGGCGCGGCTTAGGCTGCGCTGCCGGTTTGCGTGTGCCGGTCCCGCGCCCGTCGGGTTCGGCGCTTTTTCGCAGGGGGGTGCGCGCGTGAGATTCAGTGATTTTGCCCTTGGCCTGGGCGTTGCCGTGTTCGGGATCGCGGTGCTGCTGCATGTGCGGACCTTTCCGGAAATTCCGGGCATGCAGTATGGTCCGGCGTTCTTCCCGGGACTGATCGGGGCTGCGTTTCTGATCTGCGGCGTGGCGCTGGTGGTTGGTTCCGTGGTGCGCGGCGCGGCCCTGACCGAGAGGTTCGCAGAGCGGCCGGCCTGGTTCGGTGACCGGCTGGCGGTGTGGCGGGCGGTTGGCGTGGTGCTTTCGGTGGTGGCCTATGCGCTGGTGTCGCCGGTGCTGGGGTTTCTGCTGACGGTGGCACTGCTGACGGCGGGGCTTCTGCTGCTGATGGGCGTGCGCTGGGTTGTGGTGGTGCCGCTGATGGTGCTGCTGCCGCTGTTTCTGCACTACGGGTTTGCCCAGGGGCTTCGGGTGCCGCTGCCGCGCGGTCCGCTCGAACTGCTGCTGTTCTGAAGGGCGCGTGATGGCTGAGGTTTTCGAACTCGTATTTCGCTGGGACGTGCTTTCGACGATTTTTCTTGCCGCCTGTTACGGGCTGTTCGTCGGTTCGGTGCCGGGGCTGACGGCGACGATGTCGGTGGCGCTGCTGGTGCCGATCACGTTTTTCCTCGATCCGGTGCCGGCGGTGGCGGCGATTGCCACCGCTTCGGCGACGGCGATTTTCGCCGGTGACATTCCCGGTGCGCTGCTGCGCATTCCTGGAACCCCGGCATCCGCAGCCTATGTGGAAGAGGCGTTTGCGCTGACCCAGAAGGGCCAGGCGGAGCGGGCGCTCGCGACCAGTCTGGTGTCGTCCTGTCTCGGCGGGTTGATCGGCGTGGCGCTTCTGGCGGTATTTGCCCGGCAGCTGGCGTCGTTCGCGGTCAAGTTTTCGTCGGTGGAGTATTTCTGGCTCGGTTGTCTCGGGCTGACGGCGGCGGTGGCGGTGTCGAGTTCTTCGCTGGTGCGCGGCACGCTCGGGCTGCTGATCGGGCTGTTCATCTCCACGGTCGGGATCGACATTGCCACCGGGCATGCACGGTTCACCTTTGGTCAATTGGACCTGCTCGACGGGGTGTCGTTCATTCCGGCGATGATCGGGATGTTTGCCCTGAGCCAGGTGATCCGCACGGTGACGACGGAACTGGATTCGGTGGTGCCCAAGGCAAAGGTCGGCTCACTGTCCGGCGAGATGGTGCGGGTGGTGCGGAGCTACTGGAAGAACATCTGCCGGTCGGCGGTGTTCGGCAACATTCTCGGCGCCCTGCCGGGGGCGGGGGCGGATATTGCCGCCTGGATTGCCTATTCGCTGTCGAAGCGGTTTTCGAAAACGCCGGAGAAATTCGGAACCGGACATGCGGAAGGCATCGCCGATGCGGGGGCCGCGAACAATTCGGCGGTGTGCGGGGCATGGACGCCGGCGCTGGTCTTCGGCATTCCCGGCGATACGGTGACGGCGATTGCCATCGGCGTGCTGATGCTCAAGGGGATCACGCCAAGCCCGAGAGTGTTTACCACTGACGGGACAATGGTTTACGCGATTTTCCTCGCCTTTGCCCTGGCGAATCTGCTGATGCTGCCATTGGGCATGGTGGCGATCCGGGTGGCGCGGCAGGCGCTGTCGATCCCGAAGCGGGTGCTGATGCCGCTGATCCTGGTTTTCTGCATCATCGGTGCCTATGCCGTTGACAATACACTGTTTTCGGTCTGGATCATGCTTGGGCTCGGGATACTTGCCTATTTCATGGAGGAAAACGGCATTCCGATTGCGCCGGCGATCCTCGGCATCGTGCTTGGCAAGGTGATCGAGAAGAATTTCCTGATTACCATGATCAAGAGCCAGGGCGAAGTCGCCGGGTTTTTCGACCGGCCGGTGGCGGCGGTGCTGGGGGCGACGACGCTGCTGCTCTGGGGCTGGCTGGTGGTGTTGGCCGTCGTGCGCGCGGCGCGGGCGCGCAAGCATGCGGCGGCGACATAGCGCAGGGTGAGGCGCGTTGGCGTCAGGCCGGGCGGCTGCGGTGCCGCCAGATTTCAGTGTCGGCCCATTTCGGGTGAATGCGTTCGAAATGGGCGCCGAGCCGTTTGGCGAGGGCTTTCGAGCGGCGGTTCTTGACGTCGATGTAGCTGACCGGCGGCTCCCATCCAAGGCGTTCCGCCATGTCGCGCACCGCGCTGGCCGCTTCGGTGGCGTATCCTTTGCCCTCATGGCCTTCCCTCAGCAGCCAGCCGATTTCGGGTTCGTCGAAATACTCCGGGTGCCAGAGGCCGGTGAGGCCGATCGGTTCTCCGTTGCGCAGGATGGTGTAGTTGCCGAAACCCTTGATCTGCCACAGGCCGAGTTCGAGGCAGAATTCGCGGAAGGCATCGGCGCGGTTCATCGGCCCCATCGACATGGCGGAGCGGTCGGTGGCGAAAAAGCCGATGTAGGGCTCCAGGTCCTGGACTTCCGGACGGCGCAGGACGAGGCGGCGGGTGGTCAGGTGTTCGGGGATGATCGGCGCGGGTGGAGTGTGCATTTGGATTCACGGCCCGGTGCGTGGCTGTAACAGGCCGAGAGTATAGCTCAGCGCTTCTGTTCGAGGAAGAAGTCGACGATGCGGCCGATCTGACCGCGCATCATCAGGCGGCCGGGTACGGTCTGGCAGCCACAGGTGCGGGCGGCGCGGATCAGCGGGGTTTCCTCGGGTTTGACGATGGCGTCGAAAACCACGGTGGCGGGAGGGATCAGGTCGGTGCCGAGCGGGTTGCGGGCATCGTCGAGCATGCCGACCGGCGAGGCGTTGAGGACAAAATCGGTGCTGCCGGGGATCCAGGGGCCGACGGCGACGGCGATGGCGGGATCGACGCGGTTGATCCGCGCGGCAAGGGCTGCGGCGCGTTCCGGGTCCATGTCGAAGACGGTAAGCGAGGCGGGGTGTTCGTGGGCGACGGCGACGCCGATCGCCGACCCTGCGCCACCGGCACCGATCAGGTGCACCCGTTTGCCGGTGAGCGAATGGCCTTCAGATTTCAGGGCGGTGACGCAGCCGATGCCGTCGAAGATCTCGCCGGCCCAGGTGCCGTCGGGACGGCGGGCGATGACGTTGAGTGCGCCGACGATTTCCGCCTGGGGGCCGATCCGGTCGGCGAGGCGCATGGCCTCGGCCTTGAAGGGGATGGTGAAGATAAGCCCGTCAAGATTGGCGATCTTCTTCAGGTTGCGGGAGACCTTTTTGAAGTCGTCCACGGGGACATGGATCGGCAGCAGGATGGCGTTTATGCCGCGCGAAACGAATTCGCCGGTGACCATTTCCGGCGAGCGCACCTGGGTGATCGGATCGCCGACGATGCCGTAGAGCCGTGTGGTGCCGTCGATGTAATTCGCGTCCTGGTACATTTTTCGTTCCGTGATGTCCTGTGGGGCCGGGCCGGGGCGCCGGTTCGGCAGGTTTTGCACATCCCGGCGGCAGTGGCGAGGGGGATCCGGTTCAGAGCAGGCGGTTGGGGGCGCCGGCCGCCGGCAGCCGGGCCGGCCACGGGCGCTGCCAGTTGCGGCCGTAATAGGGGTTGTCGGTGTCGTCGTCCCATTTCTGCGCCACCAGTTTGTCGCCGTGCCCCTGGCGGTATCCGTTGAGCAGACTGCGGATCAGGTGGGTGTCGAGTTCGGCGCGGATTTCCGGGCAGTCGCTGATGCGGTTGGTCCGTTCGGTCGGATCGGTCTCGAGGTCGTAGAGGGCCTCGGTGCCGTTTTCGTAGCGCATCAGTTTCCAGCGCCGGGTGCGGACCATGACGCCAAGGCCGGTCATGCCTTCCATGGTGCGGATATAGTCCGCCGCCCGGTGGGCGACCCAGCGGTCGGGTTGCAGATGGTCGGGCAGTTCGTTGATCGAGGCGCCCTTGTTGGCGGCATATCCCGGCTGATGTCTTGCGTGAAGTTTGCTGTAACCTTCGGCGCGCAGGGCGTGGTGGTAGTCGTCCCGGACCTGCACGTGGCGTTTGTCCTCGGAGATGATCCGGGTCTGGAAACCTTCGGTCAGGTCCCAGGGGTAGAAGTGCATCTTGCCGACGGCAATGGTGCGGTATCCGGCGGTTCCGAGGTATTCGGGCCAGGTGCGGATTCCCATCTGCTGCCGGTCGGGCCGCATCCAGCAGTTGTTGTGGGTGACGCCTGAGGACTGGGCGCTTTGACCGGTCAGCATCGAGGCGCGGGCGGGAACGCAGATTGGGGAGGCGGAAATCGCGGTCTCCCAGCGGGTGCCGGAGGCGGCCAGCGCGTCAATCGCCGGAGTGTTGACAAAGTCTGCGCCGTAGCAGCCGAGAAAATCCGGACGTAGCTGGTCAGGCATGATAAAAAGGATGTTGGGGCGGGGCACGGGCGTCTCCTGCAAGTCTTTGCAGTGAGGATAGGGCACGGGGCGCGGAAATCTTCGCGAATTGTCGCGGGCTATTCCGGAAATGGCCGCAGCCGCACCGCGCGGTATCCGCCCGCCGGTAGAGGCATCCGTGCCGAAACCTTTGCGCCCGGTTTACCAGGCCGTGAAAATACACCTCGGCCGGCTCGGCGATGCTTGACAAGAACGCCGGTTTGAAACATTGTTTACCTACTGGTAGGTAATCCAGGGAGGGAAACAATGAAAAGTCTTTTGAAGTCGACATGTGGTGTGGCTCTGGCCATTGCCATGTCTGCAGGTGCGGCCCACGCGGAATGGCAGCCGGATCGTCCGATCAACCTGATCGTGCCCTGGGCGGCCGGCGGTTCGACCGACCAGGTGACGCGGGTGGTGGCACCGATTCTCGCCGAGGAACTGGGCGTCGAGGTGGTTGTGGTCAACCAGCCAGGCGCTTCCGGGTCGATCGGCACGGCGGAGGCTCTCGCGGCGCCGCGCGACGGTTATACCTGGACGGCAAACGCCATTGCCAACAACGCGACATATGCGGTGACCGGTCTGGTTCCGGATACGTCGATCGACGATTATGCGGTCTATCTGCACATCGCCAACGTGCCGCTGGTCAGCGTCAATCCGGATTCGCCGTATCAGACATTTGACGAGTTGCTCGAAGCCATGCGCGGTACCGATGTGACCGTCGGCACCGCCGGGATCAATTCCTCCGGCGGGATGGCGCTGGCGGCGATCAAGGAAGCGGCCGGTGGCGAATTTGGCGCCCGCATGGTCACCTATGACGGCGGCAATCCGGCGGTTCTGGCTGCAGTTTCGGGTGAGGTTGTTGCGACCACCCAGCTTGCCACCGAGCAGTCGGAAATGGCCAAGGGCGGACGCCTGCGGCCGCTGGTGGTGCTTTCGGACGAACCGCTTGTCGTCGAGGGCATGGATGTCGTTCCGCCGATCACCGATTTCATTCCCGATTTTCCGGTAGCCGCCGACTACTTTGGCGTATTCATCCCGGTCGGAGCGCCGGATGAGGTTTATGAGACGGTTGACGAGATCTGGCAGCGCCGGGTCATGGATTCGCCCGAACTCAAGGCCTATGCCGCGGAGCGCGGTGCGGTGTTTGCGCCTTCCTACGGCCAGGAAGCGATGGACAAGGCGATGCCGGTGGTGATTTCCGAAGCCTGCGCCCGGGTGACCCGCGGCGAGGCGGTGATCGATCCGTCGGAAATCGGCATTACCTGCGAATAGCGGGTAACGCACCCGGCACCCGGAGCGGCCGCTCCGGGTGCCGCACTCACTGCCGGTCCGAACCGGACCGAAGGATACGCGGACACGTATCAGCCTGCGGGAGGGCAGGGCCGTCATGTCGATGAAGAAAGCGGATATGATCACCGCCCTGCTGCTGGTGGTGGTGGCGCTGTGGTTGCTGGTTGGCGGATACCGGATGGACCGGCTGGAAATTCGCCAGATCCATCCTGCGAGCATTCCGGGCCTGGTGCCGATGATCCTCGGCGTGCTGCTGCTTGTCTGTGCAGCGCTGCTGTTTGGTCGGGCGCGGGTTGGAAGCGACGGTGCCGCAATCGATTTTGGCAACACCGGGCGGTTGATCTGGACCGCGGTTCTGTGTCTTGGCTATTCCGTCGGGCTGATAGGTCACGCGCCGTTCTGGCTGGCGACCTTCCTTTTTGTCACGGCGTTTGTGGCAGTCTTCAGCTGGGGACGCGACGATAACGGCTCAGCGAAGCTGCGCCGCATTGCCATTGCCGTGGTGACCGGCGCGGTGGCCTCCGGCGCGATTTCGGCGCTGTTTCTCTACGGCTTTCTGGTGAGGCTTCCCTGACATGGCGTCCTTTGGCAGTTTTCTGAACGCTCTGGCCGAACTTTCGACCCCGATGATGCTGTTTCATGTCGCCTGGGCGACGCTGCTGGGGATCGTGGTCGGCAGTCTGCCGGGATTGACGGCAACGATGGGTGTCGCGCTGCTGACGTCGCTGACCTACGGCCTCGACCGGGATGCGGCGCTGACCGTCCTGATCTGCATGTATGTGGGGGCGATCTACGGCGGATCACGCAGTGCGATTCTGCTCAACATTCCGGGGACCCCCGCCAGTGCGGCGACCTCGCTGGACGGCTATCCGCTGGCACAGCAGGGCAGGGCCGCCTATGCGATGGGGCTGGCGACCGCCGGGTCGGCAATCGGCACACTGCTTGGCATTCTGTTTCTGGTGCTGATCGCACCGCCGCTGGCGGAAGCGGCGCTGAAGTTCGGTTCGTTCGAGTTCTTCTGGCTGGCGGTGTTCGGCATCGTCATTTCCGGGCAGCTGACCTCTTCGGGCGACGCGCTGAAGGGTTACATCGCCGGCATTCTGGGTCTGGTCGTGGCGATGATCGGCAGCGACGGGATTCACGCCCTGATCCGCTTCAACTTCGGCATCCGCGAACTGAACGGCGGGATCGGCCTTATCCCGGCGATGGTTGGCGCATTCGGGTTCGCGGAGGTTCTGACGGCGATGTCGAGCCCGGGCGGCATTCTGTCAAAGGCGCCGTCGGGCAGTGACCGGACGGTGCCGCGGCTGATCGATCTGTGGAAATACCGGCTGACGGTGGTGCGGTCGGGGATTCTCGGGACGCTGGTGGGAATTCTGCCGGGAGTCGGCGAAGACATCGGCGCCTGGGCGTCCTATGCGGCGGCGAAGCGGTCAAGCAGGGAACGTGAACTGTTCGGCAAGGGATCCCAGGAGGGTCTGATCGCGGCAGAGACCGGTAACAGTGCGGTCGTGCCGGGGTCGCTGATTCCTGCGGTCACGCTGGCGGTGCCGGGGTCGGCGTCGTCGGCGGTGCTGATCGCGGCGTTCTTTATTCACGGCATCCGCCCAGGTCCGATGATCATGATCGAACAGCCGGATTTCATTTATCTTCTGGCGGTGATGCTGCTGTTTGCGACGCTGGCGATTCTGGTCTACGGTCTGTCGCTGACCCGGGTTTTTGTCGCCGTGCTGAAGGTCCCGCATGCGTTTCTGATGCCGCTGGTGTTCACGCTCTGCGTCATCGGGCCCTATGCGATCTCACAGCGGCTGTTCGATGTCTGGGTGATGGTGTTTTTCGGGGTAATCGGCTTTTTCCTGCGGAAGATGAACTATCCGATGGCGCCGCTGGTGCTGGGGATCATCCTCGGCGATCTTCTCGACAAGAGCCTGCGGCGCGGGTTGATCCTGTCGGACGGCGATATTACCCCGTTCTTCACCCGCCCGATTTCTGCGGCGTTCGTGGTGATCATTCTGACGGCGATCCTCGCCAATATCCCGGCGGTGAAGAAGGGCTTTCTCCGGTTGCTGGCGCGCAGCGGCGGACCCGGGGGGTGAACGGAGGATGACGAGACCATGACCGGACCGCAGCCGAAAAAGACCAGAGCGCCGCGCCGCCGCAATGCCGAGGCGTCGAGGTCGTCGATCCTGCAGGCGGCGCTGGTCGAGTTTTCCACCCAGGGATATGACGGGGCGCGGGTCGACAACGTGGCCGCCCGGGCGGGGGTCAGCAAGCCGCTGATCTACGATTATTTCGGCGACAAGGAAGCGCTCTATGCCGCGGCGCTGCTGGAGGCCTATGTGCAGATCCGGGGAGGAGAAAAGAAGCTCAACCTCGAGGGTCTCGATCCGGCCGAGGCGATACGCAAACTGGTGACGTTCACCCTTGAGCATTTTCGCCGCAACCCGTGGTTCATCTCGATTCTCAACACCGAAAACCTTCGGGGCGGGGCGACGATCCGGGAGATGCACGGCGCCGCGGGTGTGCAGTCGGATCTGGTAAAAAAGATCCGACGCATTCTGGAGGAGGGCGAGCGGCAGGGGAAGTTCCGGCCGGGGGTCGATCCCGTCGATCTGTACTTCTTTATCGCCTCGCTCTGCTATTTTCCCCTGTCAAACATTCACACCCTGCGGTCGGTGTTTCAGAGGCCGTTGGACGATGCCTGGCTTGACAGTCATGCGGTCGAAGCCGGGACGATGATCGTGCGGTATCTGGAGGCCTGAACCGGCGGTGACGGCGGTGTCGGAAATCGGTTGGAGGCCACAAGAAACATGTTGACCCGCGATGTTACTGACTGGTAGGAAAGTTTTGGGATCAGAAAATTGAGACAGCGATTCTCAGGTGGGAGACACTCATGACAACGCAGCGTATCGGCATCATCATGCACGGGGTTACCGGCCGGATGGGGATGAACCAGCATCTTATCCGCTCGGTTCTGGCCATTCGAGACCAGGGCGGCATCGTTCTGAAGAACGGCGACATTCTCATGCCGGATCCGGTCATTGTCGGCCGTGATGCCAACAAGATCGAGCGTCTGGCGAAGAAACACGGGGTGGAGCGGTACACGACCGATCTCGACGGGGCGCTCGCCAATCCCGACGACACCATTTTCTTTGACGCGGCCTCGACGCAGCTGCGCCCGGGCCTGCTCCGCAAGGCGATCGATGCAGGCAAGCATGTCTATTCCGAGAAGCCGGTTTCGGAGAGCCTGGGCGAAGCGATCGATATCGCCAAATACGCCAAGGAAAAGGGTGTCAAGAACGGCATCGTGCATGACAAGCTGGACCTGCCGGGACTGGTGAAGCTGAAACGGCTGCGTGACAGCGGGTTCTTCGGCAAGATCCTCTCGGTCAAGGGCGAGTTCGGTTACTGGGTTTTTGAGGGCGACTGGATGCCGGCACAGCGCCCGTCGTGGAATTACCGCGCCCAGGATGGCGGCGGCATGGTGTCCGACATGCTCTGCCACTGGCGCTACGTGCTCGACAATGTGGTTGCACCGGTGAAATCGGTCAGCTGCATGACCAAGACCCACATCCCGACACGGTGGGATGAGAAGGGTGAGGAATACAAGGCGACGGCAGACGATGCGGCCTATGCCTCTTTCGAGCTTGAGGGCGACATTTTCGCGCACATCAACTCTAGCTGGTGTACCCGCGTGCGCCGGGACGACCTTGTGACGTTCCAGATCGACGGCACGCACGGATCGGCCGTAGCGGGTCTGCACAAGTGCTTCAGCCAGCATCGGGTGAACACACCGAAGCCGGTCTGGAACCCCGATGAGCCGCAGACGCTCGATTTCTACGCGGACTGGGAAGAAGTGCCGGACAATGCGGTGCTCGACAACGGCTTCAAGGTGCAGTGGGAGCAGTTCCTGCGCCATGTGGTTGAGGGCGGTGAGTGGAATTACACCCTGCTTGAGGGCGCCAAGGGTGTGCAGCTGGCGGAAGCCGGATATCTGTCGGCGAAGGAGCGCCGCTGGGTTGACCTCGAAAAGATTGAGATCTGAGCATGGCAAACGTAGTTCTTCCAATCCTGGGCGGCGGCGTCGAAACCCTGTCGCTCAAACAGGGGATCGCGCCGGCCGTCGGCAAGGGCTGGAACCGGACCGCCTATGCCGCAGCGCATGTGGTGGCGGATCCGTTCGCCGACAATGATCCGTGGCTGACCCCGGCGATTGACTGGGACCGGACGCTGGCGTTTCGCGAGCATCTTTGGGGCATGGGCTTTGGCGTGGCGGAGTCGATGGATACCGCGCAGCGCGGCATGGGGCTGGGCTGGGCGGAGTCGCTCGATCTGATCCAGCGCTCGACCGCTCTGGCGAAATCCGGCGGGCATCTGATCGCCAGCGGAGCGGGGACGGATCATTTGGTGGTCACGCCCGACACGACGATTGAGGACGTGATCGTCGCCTATGAAATGCAGTGCGAAGCCGTTGAGGCGGCCGGCAGCCGGGTGATCCTGATGGCATCGCGTGCGCTCTGCGCGATCGCCAAGGGGCCGGAGGATTATCTGCGGGTCTACGGCAAGGTGCTGTCGGGACTGTCGCAGCCCGCGATCCTTCACTGGCTCGGTGAGATGTTCGATCCGGCGCTTGAAGGGTACTGGGGCAACAGCGACCATATGGAGGCGATGGATACCTGTCTTGAGGTTCTGCGCGCCAATGCCGACAAGATCGATGGCATCAAGATTTCGCTGCTGTCGGCGGAAAAGGAAATATCCATGCGCCGGCGGCTGCCGGAAGGCGTGGTGATGTACACCGGCGACGATTTCAACTACCCGGAACTGATCAAGGGCGACGAGAAGGGATTTTCCCATGCGCTTCTTGGGATTTTCGATCCGATTGCCGGCGGCGCGGCGCGGGCGCTGAATGCGCTGGCGGAGGGGAACGAGGCCGAATATCACGCGGCGTTCGATCCGACGGTGCCGCTGTCGCGGCATATTTTCAGGGCGCCGACGCGGTTCTACAAGACCGGGGTGGTTTTCATGGCCTATCTGACCGGGCATCAGGACCATTTTACCATGGTCGGCGGCCAGGAAAGCACGCGCTCGACGGTGCATCTGGCGGATATCGTGCGGCTTGCGAATGATGCCGGGCTGTTCACCGATCCTGACCTGACGGCGAAGCGGGTTGCGGCAGTGATGGCCGTGCGCGGCGTGGGGGTTTGAGGTCATGCTGACACCGGAGAGACTGTCGCTGAACACGGCGACGGTGCGCGAGCAGTGGGATCTGCGCCAGTGCGTCGAGGGCTGCCTGCGCCACGGTTTCGGCGGCATCGCACCCTGGCGGGACAAGATCCACGAAATCGGACTCGATGAGGCGGCCAGGATCATCCGTGCCTCGGGGCTTGGGGTTTCGGGCCTTTGTCGCGGTGGCTGGTATACCGCCGAGGGCGCGCTGACCGAGGCGGTGATCGACGACAACCGCAGGGCGGTCGACGAGGCCGCCGCGATCGGGTCGAAATACCTGGTGATGGTGGTCGGCGGTCTGCCGGAAGGCTCGCGCGACATTGTCGGCGCGCGGGAAATCGTCACCGAGGGCCTGGCCAAAACGCTGGAATACGCGCGGAGTGTCGGGGTGCACATCGCCATTGAGCCGCTGCATCCGATGTATGCCGCCGACCGGGCCTGTGTGAATACCCTTCGGCAGACGCTGGATATCTGCGATGTGCTCGGAGACGGGATCGGTGCGGCGGTCGACGTCTACCACGTCTGGTGGGATCCGGAGATTCTGGATCAGATCAAACGGGCCGGGAAGGAGCGTCTGATGGCGTTTCACATCTGCGACTGGCTGGTGCCGACGCGTGACATGCTGACCGACCGCGGCATGATGGGCGATGGTGTGATTGACATCAAGGGTCTGCGTGAAGCGGTTGAGGCGGAAGGGTTTTCCGGCCTGAATGAGGTTGAGATATTCTCCGCGCTCAACTGGTGGAAGCGCGATGCCGACGAGGTGATGCAGGTGATCATCGAGCGGGGCCGGACGTCCTGCTGATTGTGGAGTGCCTTTTCTGCTCAGACAAAATCAAGGCTCAATCCAACGCGGATTGAGCCCGACTCATTTGCCCGTAGCTCAGGGTGCCAACCGTCGAGCCGTCGTGGACTGGCAGGCCAATATCTTTGGGATCGGACGCAGGCCCTTCGCAGGGGCAAGGTGCTTTTCGGAGAACCCCTCGGGCCTGACGCGGACCTTTGGTTGTGGGCCGCTCAGATCGAGGTCGTAGAGGGTCGGGCGGGCGCTGAGATAGGCGCGCCAGTTTCCCTCGGGGTACGTCCCGATTTTCGTTTGGTAAAGTTTGTGCATGAGCGCGTTCAAGGTGCCGATTGGTATGCCCTGACCGTTTTGTGAATTGCCGGCGATGGCCGTGCGAATTTTTGTGTCAAAATCAGTTACGGTGCGTGAACCGGGATTTGAGCATGTCCCGGCAGGTTTCAACTGCCTGAACACCGTACAGGCGGCGCGAAACGGCGCGGGGGCTTTTGCTTCACCGGTTCCGATGACGGTAATGCCGCACTCGCGCAGACGCAGGGCGAGGTGGGTGAAGTCTCCGTCGGACGTGGCGATGACGAAGGTCGAGTTTGCGCGCGACTGGGCAAATTCCATCGCTTCAATGGCAATCAGCATATCCGTTGCGTTTTTCCCGGTGCCGGAATGGATCAGGTGGTATCCCAGCGCCGTGTGCCACGCCGATGTGGTCGCAGCGTTGGTATAGACCCGGGCGACATCGACGGTGCCGTACTGTTTGCCGGTTTGGAGGATCGCGGGCGCGTGGGCACCACTGATGTTGTCGCCATCGACGAGAATTGTTACGCGCATGTTTCACCCCCACCGTCTTCCGTAGGTTGGATACGGTCCCGATCCGGTTTACGGTTCAAATCGCAGGACTACAGACGGTTCGTTTCGGAAGCGTGTATTCTGAAAACAGAAAAACGTCAGGGCTGACAGAGGACTACGGCGATTGCCGTTCGAGGTAGATCCGCACGGCTTCCTGGACATGGCGGAAGCGGTCGCCGCCGAGGGGTTTGCCGCCATACCAGCGGGTGACGACGATGATGTGGTTTTGAATGTCGTCGCGCTCCAGCATCCGCAGGATCACCATGCCGGCGCCGGCTTCGCCGTCATCGTTCTTGATCGGGCCGTCGTCGGTCAGAAGTCCCCACGTGTTGTGGGTGGCTTTGGCGAATTTCTTGCGGCGTTTGAGGGTGGCGATGAAGTCCCTGGCGTCATCCGCCGAGTTGCAGGGACCGCCGGAGACGGCGTATTTCGATCCCCGGTCGGTGATGATGTTTTCAAGAACAAGCATGGATGCGGGGCCCGACCGGGTGTTCGGATCGGGCCCTCCAGAATCAGAAATAGGGCAGGCCGCTGACGCGCACGTAGGTCACATAGAGTGACGTGGTGGCGGTGATGTAGAGGCGGTTGCGCTTCGGTCCGCCGAAGCAGACGTTGGCGACCACTTCCGGCACGCGGATCTTGCCGATCAGTTTTCCGTCGGGATTGATGACGTGCACGCCATCGGCGGCGCTCGACCAGATGTTGCCGTGCACGTCGAGGCGGAAACCGTCGTAGAGACCTGCATCGCTGACGGAGAAGATTTCGCCGCCCGAGAGTTTGCCGTCGCTGACGGCGAAGCGGCGGATGTGGCGGGGGCCGTTCTCGACATGGGTCGCGCCGGTGTCGGCGATGAACAGGGTCTTTTCGTCTGCGGAAAAGGCGAGTCCGTTGGGTTTGACGAAATCACCGGCGACGATGGTGACTTCGCCGGATTTCGGGTCGATCCGGTAGACGTTGCTGGCGCCGATTTCCGACGGGGCGGCGTCGCCTTCGTAGTCGCTGTCGATGCCGTAGGTGGGATCGGTGAACCAGACCGCGCCGTCGGAGGAGACCACCACGTCATTCGGCGAGTTGAGGCGTTTGCCCTGGTAGCTGTCGGCGAGCACGGTCTGCGAGCCGTCGTATTCGGTGCGCACGACACGGCGCAGGCGGTGCTGACAGGTGACGAGACGGCCCTGGCGGTCACGGGTGTTGCCGTTGGAATTGCCGGAATCGTGGCTCCAGACCGAGCCGGCCTGGTCGGTTTCATCGTAGCGGATGATGCGGTTGTTGGGGATGTCGGAGAACAGCAGATACTTGCCGTCACCAAAATAGACCGGCCCCTCGGCCCAGCGGCCGCCAGTCCAAACCTGGTCGAGATGGGTGTTTTTCAGCACGAGGCTGTTGAAGCTTGGGTCGATGGTTTCGAGATGGCTGGGATAGACAAGTTTGCCGTCGCTCATTTGGGCGTCCTTCCTGTTTTCGGGCCTTGTTCGGGGATGGCCGTTGCCGCAGCCGTTTCCGGCTCCGGGCAAGGAGTGCCGCAATCGTCGGCTGACTGCAAGTGTGACCTGTGGGACGACGGTAGGCTACTCCGCCGCGACCCTGCCTGCCGACCGGGCGATCAGGGCATTGATTTCCGGTCGGCAGGAGCCGCAGTTCGAGCCGGCACCGAGATACCTGCCGATTGCATCGAGCGAGGTGGCGGTGCCGGAAGCGATGGCGTCGAGGATCGCATTGGCGCCGACATTGAGGCAGACGCAGACGGTTGGGCCGGGATCGGCCTGGGCCGCGCCGCGCCGTCCGGCCAGTACCTGTGTCGCGGTGGCGGTGCTGAAGGTTTCGGCCACATGGGTACGGGCGATTTCGACCGGTTCCGGCGAGACGAACAGGGCGGCGACCACCTGGTCGCCCTGCATCAGGGCAAGACGGTGCCGTCGGCGCACCGGATCGCTGAAGGTGATCGGTTCGGCATCGGGAGCGGCAAACAGGGCGCGCGCGGTTTCGGCCCAGTCGTTCGGGTCGTTGCGGCCCGCTAGTTCCACCTGCCAGCCTTCGGAAATCCGGGCGAGCGCCCAGTATCCGGTGATGCCGCCCGGTTCGGGCCGGGTGCGGCTGACCGCATATCCGTGCCAGGCAGCGCCGTAACGGCGCACCGTCACCCGTCCGGCCTTGAGGGCCGGCTGACCGGACACGGGGTCGGTCGCGGATGCGATGACCGCATCGATCCGGCCCTGGCTGGCATATTGGGCGGTCCAGTGCATCGGAGCGAATACCTGACCGGGTGCCGCCCGATCGGTGACGAGGGTGCGAAGGACGCATGTTCCGTGTTCGCTGGTCACTTCCGCCAGGTCGGCCGGAGCGAGTCCGCGTTCGGCGGCATCGGCAGGATGAATCTCGAGGAACGGTTCGGCGAAGTGTCGGCTGAGGCGCGGGGACTTGCCGGTGCGTGTCATGGTATGCCAGTGGTCGCGGACCCGTCCGGTGTTGAGATGCAGGCCGGGCGCGACGTCAGAACGCACGGGCGGCGTGACCGCAACCATGTTGGCGCGGCCGTCCGGCGTGAAGAATCCGCCGTCGGCAAAGTGCCGGGCCGGGCCGCCGACGGGCCACTGCCTCGGAAGCATCCGCCCGTATTCGGCGTCGCTAAGACCCGCCAGTTTGCCGATGTCGAAGTCACGGCCCAGTGTTGCCGCGATTTCCGAGAGTTGCGCGTGTTCGCGGAAGATTTCCGCCGGTGACCCGTAGGAAAAGGCGTCGGCCCAGCCCATGCGGCAGGCGACCTCCTTCAGGGCCCACCAGTCGGGTCTGGCTTCGCCCGGTGCCGGGAGAAAGGCGCGCTGGCGCGAGATGCGCCGTTCGGAGTTGGTGACGGTACCCGACTTTTCGCCCCAGCCGGTTGCCGGCAGCAGCACGTCGGCAAGCCGTGCGGTGTCGGTGTCGGCGTTCATTTCCGAAACCACCAAAGTATCGCAGGTGGCGATCATGCGCGCCACGTCATCTGCCTGGGGCATGCTGACCGCGGGGTTGGTGGAGAGGATCCAGAGGAACCTGATCCGGCCGTCACCGCAGGCCCGGAACAGGTCGACCGCCTTGAGACCAGGTCGCTCGGCGATGGCGGGGGAATTCCAGAACGCCCGCACCGCGGACCGGTGATCCGGTTCCTCCAGTTCAAGATGCGCTGCCAGCATGTTTGCAAGGCCGCCGACCTCCCGTCCCCCCATGGCATTGGGCTGGCCGGTGACGGAGAACGGTCCGGTGCCCGGTTTGCCGATGCGGCCGGTCGCGAGGTGGCAGTTGATGATGGCGTTGACCTTGTCGGTGCCGGATGTGGACTGGTTCACGCCCTGGCTGTAGACGGTAACGGTTTTCGCGGTCGACACGAAGAGCTGGTAGAAGGCGGCGACATCGGCGGCGGGCAGATTGCAGGCCGCGGCGACGCGGGCGACGGTCCACGGGCGGGCGGCTTCGAGTGCTTCGCGAAGCCCTGTTACGTGGGCATCGAGGTAGGCCTGGTCGAGCGCGTCGCTCTGGGCGATGGCGGTGAGCAGGCCGTTAAAGAGCGCGGTGTCGGCATCGGGGGCAATGGACAGGTGAAGGTCGGCGATGTCGCAGGTGGCGGTACGGCGGGGGTCGACAACCACCACCCGCAGATCGGGGTTTGCCTCGCGGGCAGCTGTGATGCGTTGAAACAGCACCGGGTGACACCAGGCGAGGTTGGTGCCGACAAGCACCAGCAGGTCGGCCTGTTCGAGATCCTCGTAGGTTCCGGGCACCGTATCGGCGCCAAACGCACGTTTGTGGCCCGCGACCGATGACGCCATGCACAGACGTGAGTTGGTGTCGATGTTGGCGGTTCCGATGAAGCCCTTCATCAGTTTGTTGGCGACGTAATAGTCTTCGGTCAGAAGTTGGCCGGAGCCGTAGATCGCGACGCTGTCGGGCCCATGGGTGTCGATGGCTTCCGAGAGTTTTGCTGCGACATGGTCGAGGGCCTCGTCCCAGCCGGCGTCCAGGCCGTTGACGCGCGGCGAGAGCAGGCGTCCTTCCAGGTCGACGGTCTGGCCGAGGGCGCTGCCTTTTGAGCAGAGCCGTCCAAAATTTGCCGGGTGGTGCGGATCGCCCTTGATGCTGACGCCACCCCTGCCGTCGGGAGTGGCGAGCACTCCGCAGCCGACGCCGCAATAGGGGCAGGTGGTGCGGATCGGGGCTGCTCCGGTCATTGTTTCAGCGCGCCCGGATCGAGGAGGATCCGGCCTGCTTCGACGCGGACGGTATGGGCGCGGGTCCGGCCGCTGTCGGCCCCGGTCGCCGCGCCCGTTTCGAGGTCGATCACCCAGTTGTGCAGCGGGCAGGTGACGCTCCTGCCGTGGACGATTCCGTTGGAGAGTGGACCCTTCTTGTGCGGGCAGGCATCGTCGAGGGCATAGACTTCCCCCTCGGCCACCCGAAAGACCGCAATGCAGCCGCGCGGCGTCTTGACGATGCGGGCGCCGCGCAGCGGGATGTCCTCGACGGCGCCGATGTCGAGCCAGTCGGTATCGGTCATGACATTCATTGCGCGGCCTCCGGCATGCTGAAGTCCGCCAGCGGGGTGAATTCCGGATGGGCGGCGGTGGAGGCACGCTCGGCCCAGGGATCGACCTGGTAGACCGATTGCGAAAGGTCGAATCGGGCCACGAGGGCGGCGCGGTTGCCGAGGTCGTCGACCACCTGTTCCTTCACCCATTCGAGGCCGACCTTGGCGATCCATTTGTAGGCGCGGTCGAGGTATTTCGCATTTTCACGGTAGAGTTGGACGAAGGCGACGGTAATGTCGATCGCTTCCTGTTCGCTCGGAACCGAGGCGAGCGGTTCGACCTCCTTGAGGTCCATGCCGGCCGCTCCGCCGACGCCGATCTGGTAGCCGCTGTCAACGCAGACGATGCCGATGTCCTTGCAGGTGGCTTCGGCGCAGTTGCGGGGGCAGCCGGAGACGGCCAGTTTGATCTTGTGGGGCGACCACGATCCCCAGAGGCGTTTTTCCAGCTTGATGCCGAGGCCGGTGGAATCCTGGGTGCCGAAGCGGCAGAAGTCGGTACCGACGCAGGTTTTGACCGTGCGCAGACCCTTGGAATAGGCGTGGCCGGAGACGAGACCGGCGGCGTTGAGATCGGCCCACATCGCGGGCAGGTCCTCCTTTTTGACGCCCAGAAGGTCGACGCGCTGACCGCCGGTCATCTTGACCATCGGCACGTCGTATTTTTCCGCAGCGTCGGCAATGGCGCGCAGTTCCCTGGGGTTGGTGACCCCGCCCCACATCCGCGGTACCACCGAGAAGGTGCCGTCCTTCTGGATGTTGGCATGGGCGCGTTCGTTGATGAAGCGGCTCTGGGAGTCGTCGCCGTATTCGAGCGGCCAGTCCGCCAGCAGGTAGAAGTTCAGGGCAGGGCGGCAGACATGGCAGCCGCAGGAGGTTTTCCAGCCGAGTTCCTGCATGACGGCGGGCATCGATTTCAGTTCCCGGGCCTTGATCAGCCGGCGCACGTCCTCGTGGGTGAGGTCGGAGCAGGGGCAGATCGGTTTGACCGTCGGCATGACGAAATCATCGCCAAGGGTGACGGCGAGCACCTGTTCCACCAGTCCGGTGCAGGTGCCGCAGGAGGTGGAGGCCTTGGTGACCGCCTTCACCTGATCGAGGGTGGTCAGACCGCCGGCGGTGATCGCCTCGACGATCTTGCCTTTGCAGACGCCGTTACAGCCACAGATTTCTGCCTCATCCGGCAAGGCTGCAACGGCCGCCATAGGGTCCATTTGGGCACCCCCGGCGAAAGCGGGACCGAAGATCAGGGTGTCGCGCATGCCCGAGACGTCGGTGCCGTCCTTGATGTTGCTGAGAAACCAGGCTCCGTCGGCAGTGTCGCCGTACATCACGGCGCCGATAATCCGGTTGTCCTTCAGCACGAGGCGTTTGTAGACGCCCCGGCCCGGGTCGCGGAAGACGATGTCTTCGCGGTCGTCTCCTTCGGCGAAATCGCCGGCGGAAAACAGATCGACGCCGGTGACCTTGAGCTTGGTTGAAAGCTCGACCGGTTTGAACGCGGCTTCCTCGTCCAGCAGGGTTTTGGCGACAACCTTCGCCTGGTCGTAGAGCGGGGCGACGAGGCCGTAGACCATGCCCTGGTGTTCGACGCATTCACCGATCGACAGGATGTGCGGATCGGAGGTGCGCATGGCGTCATCGACAATGATGCCGCGGCCGATCTCGATGCCGGCGTCCCGCGCGATCCGGGTCTCGGGACGGATGCCGACGGCCATGACGACGATGTCGGCCGGATAGACGGTGCCGTCTTCCAGCAGCACCGCCTCGACCCGGTTGCTGCCGAGAATGGCCTTGGTGTTGGCCTTGCAGTGTACCTTGATATCGCGGCGTTCGAGGTCTTTCTGCAGCAGGTAGGCGGCGGAGGCGTCGAGTTGCCGATCCATCAGATGGCCCATGACGTGCAGCACGACCACATCCATGCCGCGCAGGCGCAGACCGGCGGCCGCTTCCAGTCCCAGCAGACCGCCGCCGATGACGACCGCCTTCGATTCGTTCATTTCCGCGGCGTCAAGCATCCGGTTGACGTCGTCGAGGTCGCGGTAGGGCATCACCCCTTCCAGATCCGCTCCCGGGAGCGGCAGCATGAACGGTGCCGAACCGGTTGCGAGCAACAGCTTGTCATATGCCGTCTCGCCGGATTTGGTGACGACGATGCGCCGGTCCCGGTCGATCCTGGTGACTGCATGGCCAAACAGGGTCGTTACATGATTTTCCCCGTACCAGTCATCGTCATGGGTGACGATTTCCTCATAGGTCTTTTCTCCCGAAAGCACGGGGGACAGCATCAGCCGATTGTAGTTCCCGCGGGGCTCCGCGTTGATCAGGGTGACTTCGTACCGGTCGGGGTCGGATTCGAACAGGTGCTCCAGCGCCCGGCCCGATGCCATTCCCGCCCCGACGACGACGAGTTGCTCTTTCATCTTTCGTCTCCTCGAATTCTAGAAGAACCAGGCAACGACGTGCGTCACCTCGCCATGAGCGTGAACCGGCAGGGCAACCATGCCCTCGTACCGGTGGGTTCCGGACGGCACTTCCGCGACCGGCACACCGGTTGCCATTGCCCGTCCCACTGGGCCCTGCCAGGGCTGTATTCTGCGTTCGGTGCCCCAGAGTGGGCCGTCGATGTCGCAGAGGCCGTCCACCAGAGCCCCGATCGCTTTTTGGCCGCCGCGGCCCGGCACCACGTCCCAAAGCTCGTAACGCCGCGCAATGGGAGTGGCGCACGCGGACAGGAGGGTCAGAACGTAGCTGCTGCCGCCAGGTGCGGGCACCGGAATGCCCAGTCCGGTGGTCAGACCTGCGGCGCCGGCGCTCTCGGCGCGTACGAAGCCGTAGCCGCGTCCGAGATCGCGCATCAGCATGGGGGTCTTCGACGCCCATACGCCTCCCGGCAGACCCTGACCGCGTTTGAAGGCCGTGCGCTCGGAAACCTCGCAGAACTGCTTCGCGCTGCCGTAAAAACCGCCGTCGAGTTCCATGACGCTGCCTGGCGCGTTGTTGCTGTGCCAGACCTCAATCGCGCCGACACCAAAATCGGGATCGCCGCAGAGCATCACGAGCACGCCCTTGATGAGATTCCCTGCGTAGACCGGAACCGCCGCAGCGGCCGTCAGGCCCGCGCGTTCGGCAGAGTCCGCCCGAACAAAGGTACCGTCCTGAACATCGTTCAGAATGATCGGCCGGCCCTCTGCCCAGACCCGGCCAGGCAGGCCCTGACCCATGGCGAAACTGTGACCGCTGCTGTCACTGCCGAAGGCGCCGTGCAGGCCGTAGAGGCCGTCGGACCGGACAAGCCGGGTTCCGGCCGCGTCTGGTACCCAGATTTCCGTCGCCTGGATGAAGGATTGCGCGGTTTCAACCGTGTCGAGAATGCGCGCCTGCATCACGCGGCCTCCTTCCTGTGGGCGCCCTTTTCGTAATCCTCAAGGAACTGAAGGACTTCGGCGCGGTAGCGGTAGTAGTCGGGATGTTCGAGCAGCGTTTTGCGGGACCGGGGCCGTTCAAGCGGGATGTCGACGATCTTGCCGATGGTGGCTTCCGGCCCGTTGGTCATCATGACGACGCGGTCGGACAGGAGAATTGCCTCATCGACGTCGTGGGTGACGCAGATCGCCGTAACCCTTGTCTGGCTCCAGACCTCCATCAGCACTTCCTGAAGTTCCCACCGCGTAAGGCTGTCGAGCATTCCGAACGGCTCATCGAGCAGCAGCAGCTTGGGGCTGAGGGCGAAGGCGCGGGCGATGCCGACCCGCTGCCGCATGCCGTTGGAAAGGTCGGCAGCGGATCTGTGCATCGAATCGGCGAGGCCGACCCGTTCGAGGTAGTATTCCACCACCTCCTGACGTTCGGCCTGGCTGGCCTTCGGATAGACCCGGTCGACGCCGATGGCGACGTTTTCGCGGGCGGTCAGCCAGGGCATCAGGTTGGGCGACTGAAACACCACTGCGCGCTCTGGGTCGGCACCCTCGACGTGTTTGCCGTCGAGAATGATCGCACCCGACGAGATCGGATTCAGGCCGGCGGCCATGGTCAGGGCAGTGGATTTGCCACAGCCGGAATGGCCGATGATGGAGATGAACTCACCCTTCTTCATGGTCAGTTCGAAATCTTTGACAACGGTCAGCGGTCCCTTTGGTGTGGGGTAGACCTTGTGGACCTGCGAGAACTGCAGGTAGCGCTCGTCCGACAGTCCTGATGCGGCCTGGGCATAGGCGTCGGGCAGGGCGTGCATTGGGGTTACGTTGGGCAGGACACGGACGTTGCCGCCGCGGGACTGCTGACCGACGGTCATCAGATAGGTGGTGATCTGCGAGCGCAAAGCCTTGAACACCGGGTCGTCATTCAGTTCGGTGCGGTCGCGGGGGCGGGAGAGTTTGACGGATACGTCCGGCCCGAGGGTTCCGTCGGGATTGAGTACGATCACCCGGTCGGCCAGCAGCAGCGCCTCATCGACGTCATTGGTAATCATGACGACGGTGCGGCGGTGGGCTTCCCAGATGCGTTCGATTTCATCCGCGAGATTTGCCCGGGTGAGGGCGTCCAGCGCCGAAAGCGGTTCGTCCATCAGCAGGACTTCCGGCTCCATTGCCAGCGCCCGCGCAACTGCGACGCGCTGCCGCATGCCGCCGGAGAGTTCCGCTGGCCGGCGGTCGCGGGCATGGGAGAGACCGACCATGTCGAGGTATCCGGTCACAAGTGCGGCGCGTTCGGCTGCGGACTTCTTGCCGTGAACCGCGTCGACGGCGAGCGACACGTTGGCTGAAGCGGTGAGCCACGGCATCAGGGCGTAGGACTGGAACACCAGGGCGCGGGACGGGTCCGGTGCAGTGATCGGCCTGCCGTTGTGGGTTACGCTGCCGGTGTCGGGCGTGTCCAAACCGGCAAGAAGATTGATCAGAGTGGTCTTGCCGGTACCGGAAAACCCGAGGATCGCGACAAACTCGCCATCCGCTATGGAAAGGGTCACGTCCCGGAGGATCGGGGTGTTCCCGTAGGAGCGGCTCGCATTCTGCAGGGAAAGTGCTGGCATCTTGCGTCCTCCTAGCGGTTGGTGTCGTGGCTGACCGCCGACTGGATCGCAAACATGATCCGGTCGAGGAAAAAGCCGATGATGCCGATGGTCAGAACGGCAACGATGATTTTCGCCAGCGACTGCGACGATCCGTTCTGGAACTCGTCCCAGACGAACTTGCCGAGGCCGGGGTTCTGGGCCAGCATTTCCGCTGCGATCAGCACCATCCAGCCGACCCCAAGCGACAGGCGCAGGCCGGTAAAGATCAGCGGCAGGGCCGAAGGCAGCACCAGCTTGGTGATCTTGGTCCAGGGGGAAAGTTTCAGCACCTTGCCGACATTGACCAGATCCTTGTCGATCGAGGCGACGCCGAGCGCGGTATTGATCAGTGTAGGCCACAGCGAGCACAGGGTCACGGTGATGGCGGAAACGATAAAGCTCTTCGAGAACATGGGGTTGTCCGACACGTAGAGCGCCGAGACGATCATGGTCACAATCGGCAGCCAAGCCAGCGGCGACACCGGCTTGAAGATCTGCACGATCGGATTTATCCCGGCATTGACCGCCGGGGACAGTCCGCTGACGATGCCAAGCGGAACGGCGATCAGCGTCGCGACCATAAAGCCGAACATCACCGTTTTGATCGAGGTCCAGATCTGGTCGTAATAGGTCGGCTTGCCGGTATAGGCGCGTTCCTTGACCCGGTCGGCCTGGCCGTCAGCGATGAGCTTTGCGTTGCGTTCGTCCTGGCGGACGTAGAACGCCGCTTCCTTTTCCCGTTCGCGGACATGATCCTCATTGAGGCTGACCGCCTGCTCCCAGACGTCCGCCGGGCCGGGAATGGCGCCGAGCGAGGTCTGCACGCGGGGCGCAAGCTGCGCCCAGAGCAGGAGGAACAGGAGGATCGAAAACAGGGGAATGCCGATGATCCGGCCGAACTCCCTGAGATTGGCCGCCGGTGCGTCGCCGACGATGAGTTTCAGCAGCGGGGTTACGAAGCCCAGTCCAAGTACGCTGAGGGTTCCGTCAACTTTCGCGATGCGTGTCAGATTGCGGTTGAGCCGCGCTTCGCGGGCGGTGTCGGTGTCAAATGTCGCGGTCATGCTGCCCCCTCAACCCTGGATGCCGGAACCGGTGACGGTCTGGCTGCCCTTCAGGCCGATCGGGAACTTTTCCAGATATGCATTGGGGGTGCGGCCGTCGTATTCGATTCCGTCGATGGTTTCGGCGGTCGGTGCGCGGTAGCCGTCGGTGTCCCAGGGGAAGTCGGCTTCGCTGGCAAGGCCTTCATCGACCAGCATTCGGGCCGCTTCGAGATAGATCTCCGGCTTGTAGACCGACCGGGCGACCTCGTCGTACCAGCTGTCCGGCTTTTGTTCGGGGATCTGTCCCCAGCGCCGCATCTGGGTCAGGTACCAGACGGCGTCGGAATAGTAGGGATAGGTGGCGTTGTAGCGGAAAAACACATTGAAGTCGGGAACTTCGCGGGTGTCGCCGGGTTCGTAGGTGAAGGTTCCGGTCATGGAGGCGGCGATCACTTCCTCGTCCGCACCCACATATTCGGATCGGGCGAGAATCTCGACCGCCTCGGGGCGGTTGGCATTGTCGTTTTCATCGAGCCAGATGGCGGCGCGGATCATCGCCTTGGTCATGGCCAGCGTGGTATTCGGATTGGCTTCGGCAAATTCGGCGGTTATGCCGAACACCTTTTCGGGATTGTTCTTCCAGATCTCGTAGTCGGTGATGACCGGAACGCCGATGCCCTTGAACACGGCCTGCTGGTTCCAGGGTTCGCCGACGCAGTAGCCGTCGATGGTGCCGGCCTCCAGCGTCGCGGGCATCTGCGGCGGCGGCGTCACCGAGAGCAGCACGTTGGCGTCGATCTGGCCGGCCGCGTCGCCCGGGGCGTAGTAACCGGGTTTCAGACCGCCTGCGGCGAGCCAGTATCGCAGTTCGTAATTGTGCGTCGATACCGGAAACACCATGCCCATGTTGAAGGGGCGGCCTTCATCGCGGAATTTCTGGACGACCGGGGCGAGGGCCGAGGCGGAAATCGGGTGAACGGGTTTGCCGTCCGCTTCGGGGACGTTTTCCTTCATCAGTTCCCAGACCTCATTGGAAACAGTGATTCCGTTGCCGTTCAGGTCCATCGAGAAGGGGGTAACGATATGGGCCTCGGTGCCGAAACCGATGGTGGCGGCGAGCGGCTGGCCGGCGAGCATGTGGGCGCCGTCGAGTTCGCCGTCGATTACCCGGTCGAGCAGAACCTTCCAGTTTGCCTGGGGTTCCAAGGTGACATAGAGCCCTTCGTCTTCAAAATAGCCAAGTTCATAGGCGACCGCGAGCGGTGCCATGTCGGTCAGCTTGATGAAGCCGAAAGTGAGTTCGTCCTTTTCGACGTCGAGCATTTCGGCGTGTGCCATTCCGGTGGCTGCCAACAGTCCGAGGGCGGTGGTTGCTGTGAGAACGGAGTGCATTGTGATACATCCTTGGTGCGGGAGGATTTGCCGGTGCAAAACAAAAAAGCTGCGTGACCAAAGCGCATGCGCGCAATGTTCAAGCAGCTTTGCTCGGATGTCCCTGCGTCGGGACGAAGATTGTCTGGGATTCTGGCCCGCCGTTGGACCCTGCCTGAAGCATCCCACTATTGCAGTGCAACATCAATCAAAAAGTGTGAAATTCGACCGGATGTCCGAATCTGATCACGTTTTGGGCGTTTGCAGGACGGTTCTGCTCAAGACTGGTTCAAAAATCTGGCCGTCGAAGAAGGAATCGGGGCCAAGGATCAGTCGGCCCATGGTTGAACCGGCTTCGGCAGGGTGGGAAAGAGCGCCTTCGAGCTTCGCAGATGCGCCAGGCAGATCGGCACCGATTCCCGTCAGCGCCGCCCGGTGAAGGTCACTGCGAAAGCAGCCGGCCGCCGCATCGCGGAGCATCTGACGATCCATCCCGGTTTGCCGGGAGAGGGCGTCGGCGATCCACAGTGCCTGGCTCTTCCACGGAAAGGTCGCGGCGCCGTCAAAAAACTCCAGGCACCTCGGCACATTCCGGATGCTGCCGGAGGCGTTGATGGTGATCTGACCGGTGAGCGGGCGCTCAATGACCTCGGCCGGAACATTCAGATGTTCAGCAGAGCCGAGTATTTCCGCGGTCACTCCGGTGTTGGCAGGGTCGGCAATCCATCTTGCGGCACGCCAGACTGCGCGCAGCAGGGCTGATGCCGTATCGGGATTCGCTTCCAGCCAGTCGCGCCAGCAGGCCAGAACCTTCTCCGGTGCAAACTTCCAGATCGCGGCACCGGGCAGAATCAGGTCTGCGTCGCCGCGTTCGACGGCGACACTGCCCCAGGGTTCCCCCACACAGAAGGCGTCAATGTCACCGGCGGCTATCGCGTCGGCCATGTAGGGCGGCGGCACGGTGACCACGTCCAGCACCCCCCCGCTCTCGGGGGATGCGTCACCCAGCAGGTAGTGGAACAGCAGTGAATGCATGGAAAACGGAAACGGCACCCCGACGCGGAGCTTTCCACTGATGCCCCGTTTCAGCGCCCTGCCGACGGTTGCCGCATCGAGAAACTGCGCCGGAGTGAGGTTCAGGCGCGCGGCATGTCCCGCGCGGACGCCGATCATGTTGCCGTTCACTGACAGGACCGAAAGCGCGTCCACCGCGACGGTGATGCCGCCCATTCCGGCGGAAAGGGCGACGGCCATCGGTGCGAGCATGTGGGCGGCCTGGTACTGACCCCAGACGAGGCGGTCACGGATCGTCGCCCAGGAGGCCTCGCGGTGCAGAACGAGGTTCAGGCCCTCCTCAGTGGCGAAGCCCATTTCCCGTGCGATGATGAGGGGTGCGGCGTCGACCAGCGGCACATAACCTATATCAAGTGTTGTCAGTGTCATTTCAGCAGCGCCGCGGCTGTGATCAGGGCATCGGCGACGTCGACGAGTCGCTTTCCCTGATCCATGGCGGTGCGGCGGAGTGTAGCGTAGGCCTCTTCTTCGCTGATCCCCCGAACCTTCATCAGCATGCCCTTGGCGCGGTCGACGGTCTTTCGCTCCTCGAGCGCGGCCTTTGTCGCCTGCAGTTCCGCCCGCAGGCGCGACACCATGTGAAAGCGGGCGATTGCAGCTAGCAGCACCGGCCGGATCCGTTCGCGGGTCAGGCCGTCAACCACATAGGCGCTCACTCCCGCATCTATCGCCGAGCGCATGACCTGGTCGTCGGACCGGTCAACAAACATGGCAACGGGGCGGTCGGTCGGGTTGGAGGCCAGCGTCAGTGCATCCAGCACGTCCCGGTTCGGATTTTCGAGCCCGACCAGAACCACGTCCGGCGCAATCTGGCTGATCCTGCGCGCCAGCCCGGTTTCGTCACCGATCACCGTCACCTCATAGTCTCCGGCGTCCCGCAGGCCGTCGATGATCATCAGGGCCCGATCCCTGTCCTTTTCGACTACGGCAATCCGCAGTTTGTCAGTCACCAGTTGCCTCCCGGAGCCCCTCTGTCCGAATGTTGCACTGCGGCATGATCTTTTGGCAAGCCGGATTTTTGCGGGCCTGATGCTGCACCCGGTGCAGGTGCAGTGCCGCGCTTCCGTGGCCAATCTGCAGGGCATGAGTGCATGCGCTTTGCGCAGGCAGACCGCCTCGGCGACTGCCGTGGCGATTGTCCACAATGCGCAGGTCAGGGCTGGTCAAACGCCGCATAAATAAGCAAACTGCCCGAAATGATCGGACTGGCGGGATGGCGCCGGTGCAGCAGGGTACGGTGCCAGAGGGAGAGACATGGCGGATATCGGTTTGGTGGGGCTGGGGACGATGGGCGCGGCACTTGCGCTGAACATTGCGGACAATGGCTATTCAGTGGCGGTCTACAACCGGACGGGATCGGTTACGACGGACTTCGTCGCCGGTGCCGGCGATCTGGCTGGGCGGCTGACGGCCTGCACGTCGCTCAAGGAACTCACACAAGCAGTGGACGGGCCGCGTTCGATCATTCTCATGGTGCCCGCCGGGGCTCCGGTGGATGCGATGATCGACGCGCTGAGGCCGGAGCTTTCGGAGGGGGATCTGATCATAGACGCGGGTAACGCCAATTTCCGCGAAACCATGCGCCGGGCCGAGGCCTCGAAGGGCACGCCGGTCAAATTCCTCGGTATCGGCGTATCCGGTGGCGAGGAAGGCGCGCGGCGCGGGCCGTCGATCATGGGCGGCGGTGACCGGGACGGCTGGGCCAGGGTCGAGCCGGTGCTTAAAGCGATTTCCGCGAAGTTCGAGGGCACGCCCTGTGCCACCTGGATGGGACCGGACGGCGCGGGGCATTTCGTCAAGACCGTTCATAACGGGATTGAGTATGCCGACATGCAGATGATTGCCGAAGTCTACGGCATCATGCGTGACGGGATGGGGATGGGGTCGGACGCGGTTTCAGAAGTGTTCGAAGGCTGGAACCAGGGGCCGCTGGCGTCCTACCTTATTGAAATTTCCGCGATCGTAGCAGGAACGGCAGATTCCGTTACCGGCAAACCCCTGCTCGACGTCATCCTCGACACGGCGGGTCAGAAGGGAACCGGTCGCTGGACGGCGATTGAGGCGCTGCATCTCGGGGCGCCGGCGACGGCGATCGAGGCGGCGGTTGCGGCGCGCAATCTGTCGTCGCGGCTGGACGAGCGGAAGACCGGTGAGACGCTGTTTGGTGTGGCGTCCGGGCGGATCGACGCCTCGAGCATCAGTATCGACGAACTTGAAACCGGTCTGCTGGCCGGGAAGATCGCCTGTTATGCGCAGGGTTTTGGGCTGCTGTCGGCGGCGTCGGACGAGTTCAACTGGTCGTTGCCCCTGCCGGAAGTGGCGCGTGTCTGGCGGGCCGGGTGCATCATCCGTTCGGCGATGCTTGATGACATGGCGACGGCTCTCGCGGAAAATCCCGAGGAAAATCTGATGTTTGCGCCGACCTTTACGGAGCGGCTGCGGGCGAGTCACGGGGCGCTGCGGCGGGTGGTCGCGGCGGCGGCGCTGGCGGGGCGGCCGGTGCCGGCGCTTGCGGCGGCGCTTTCGTATTTCGACACCATGCGGTCGGCGCGGGGGACGGCGAACATGATCCAGGGTCAGCGGGACTATTTCGGTCGGCACGGGTTTGAGCGTATAGACGGGGGCAGTGGACATCACGGCCCCTGGGCGGACTGACCGGCCGCCGCGGCGCTGACACGACTGAATGACAAGGACCAGTAAAATGGCGGGCCATACCTACCAGACCCCACCGGGCGGGCTTCCGCCCCAGACGCAGATCCTGACAGATCGTGCCATGTTTACAGAGGCTTATGCCGTCATCCCAAAGGGGACAATGACCTCCATTGTCACCAGCCGGCTGCCGTTCTGGGAGGGGGAGCAGGTCTGGATCATCTCGCGGCCGCTTTCGGGATTTGCCGAAACCTTCGCGCAGTACATTGTTGAGTTGCGGCCCGGTGGAGGCAGCGACCGGCCGGAACCGGAAGCGGGGGCGGAGGGGGTTCTGTTCGTTGTCGGTGGAGAAGTTACCCTGGTTCTGGAGGGGGAAATCCACGTTCTCGACCCGGGTGGATATGCCTACATTCCGCCGGGGTCGAAATGGTCCGTTCGGAATAAGACAGAAAAAACAGTGACTTTCCACTGGATCCGAAAGCACTATGAGGCGGTAGAGGGGCTGGGGAGGCCGGATCCGGTGATCTCGCATGACCGGGATGTGGAGCCGGTGCCGATGCCGCATTCGGACGGGGCCTGGGCGACGACGCGGTTTGTCGATCCGAACGACCTGCGCCATGACATGCATGTCAACATCGTGTCGATGCGGCCGGGGGCAGCGATTCCGTTCGCGGAGACGCATGTGATGGAGCACGGGCTCTATGTCATTGAAGGGAAAGCGGTTTATCGGCTCAACCAGGACTGGGTCGAGGTCGAGGCCGGGGATTACATGTGGCTGCGGGCCTATTGTCCGCAGGCCTGTTACGCAGGTGGTCCGGGGCCGTTTCGATATCTGCTTTACAAGGACGTGAACCGCCATGTGAAGCTGCGCAATCCGTTCGGCTGAGGCGCGTTAACCCGCGGCGACCGGATACCCTATTGATACCCAACCGATACCCGGTTGATACCTACGAAATCCAGGATGGCCGAAAAGGTTAACGGAGAGCGGCGATGGCGGGGCCGAACGTAACGATCCATTACTGCACCGGCTGCAACTGGCTGCTCCGGTCCGGCTGGATGGCGCAGGAACTGCTCTCGACGTTTTCGGAGGAACTCGGCTCGGTGACGCTGGTGCCGGGGACGGGTGGAATATTTGAGATCCACCTTGACGGTGACCTGATCTGGGAACGGAAGCGCGACGGTGGATTTCCGGATATCCGGGCGCTGAAACAGATGGTGCGGGACCGGATCAGCCCGGATCGCGATCTGGGGCATGTGGACAGGGTCGACGGCTGATCCGCAGGCGCCTGGTCGCGGGGCAGACGGGCGTCGGGCCTTCGCGGAGTGTCCTTTGGCGGGTGGGGCAAGGGAGTGACTGCCGGATGCGATTTCACTCACGGGAACTGCTATATTTCGATGCGGTGCGCCGGGCCGGTTCGATCCGCGAGGCGGCGCGCAGTCTCAATGTCGCATCGTCGGCGGTGAACCGAAAAATTCTGCAGATCGAAGAAGAGATCGGCATGCCGCTGTTCGAGCGTCATGCCGCCGGGGTCAGTCTGACGGCGGCGGGAGAGGCGCTGGCGCGCCATGCCATTCATGTGCTTCAGGACCTTGAGCGCACCGAGTCGGAACTGGAGGGATTGCGCGGCGGCACGCGGGGCAGCGTTTCGGTGGCGGCGGTGGAAGCGGTCTGTCTGTCGCCGTTGCCGGAGGTGATCCGGGCGCTGCATCGGCGGGCGCCGCGCATCGAGGTCGAAGTTCAGTCTCTGGGCTCCAAGGCAATACCCGCCGCTCTCGCGGACGGGCGGGCAGATGTCGGCATTGCCTTTGATCTTGCCTCTGGTGACGGGCTGAAGCAGGTGTTTGCCGCCCGGGCGGCGCTGGGGGCGGTGATGTCGCCGGAGCATCCGTTGGCGGAGCGGGAGACGGTGACGCTCTCCGACTGCGCGGAATGGCCGATGGTTCGGGCCGGATCGAATCTGTCGATGGCGCGGCGGATCGAAGATCTGATGGCACGGAGCGGTCTGAACCGCCCGGCGGCGGTCACGACGGATTCGATCGTCCTGATGCAGCAGCTTGCCATGAGGCCGCCCTATGTCGCCTTTCAGGCGGCGTTCGGGCTGGAGACCCTGGCCAGGGATGGAGCGCTTGTCTTTGTGCCGCTGCGCGCGGGGGGCGATCTGTCGATCGGATTTGGTGTCTACATGCGCGAAGGCCGGGCACTGCCGACGGCGGTCGACCTTTTTCTTCAGCAACTGACGCAGACACTGACGGCAATGCCCGCGCTGCGGGGGTGATCTCTTTTTCGCATCAGGGCGCGTGTTTTTCTCTGCTTTTGGCATCGGCGTGAGGTGTGCGATGGGGAGGGTGAGCAAACGCCATTCAGGAGATTGAGAGCATGACCAAGGCCTTTTCCGCTGCCCGCGTCGACGACGCCGCACTGCCGATCATTGACGTTTCCGGACTTTCCGCTTCCGACCCGGAGCGGCGGCGCGCGGTCGGTTCCGCGTTGCGGGCAGCCTGCCTCGACAAGGGGTTCTTCTACTGCGCCGGTCATGGGGTGCCGCAGGGGCTGATCGATGCGGTGTTCGATGAGACCCGTGCCCTGTTTGACCTGCCGGAAGAGGCAAAGATGGCGCTGGAGAAGTCGGCGTCGCGCGCCAATCGCGGCTACGAGGTTCTCGGCGGTCAGACGCTTGAGCCCGGTGCTCCGGCGGACCGCAAGGAGGGTTACTACATAGGTGTGGAACTGCCCGAGGACGATCCGCGGGTGCAGGCGGGACGGTTCAACCGCGGCCCGAATGTCTGGCCCAGGGATCTGCCGGGGTTTCAGCCGACGATGAATGCGTATTTTGCGGCTCTGACCGGGCTCGGCGCGCGCCTGATGCAGGGCATCGCCCTGTCGCTCGACCTGCCGGAGGGGTACTTCGACGCCTACGGGCGGGATCCGCTGGCGACGCTGCGTCTTCTGCACTATCCGCCGCAGAAGCCGGATGATCCCAAGGATGCGCGCGGTGCCGGTGCCCATACGGATTTCGGCGGTCTGACGATCCTGCTTCAGGATGACGTGGGCGGTCTGCAGGTCCGGGATGCGGCGAGCGGTGCGTGGATCCACGCCAATCCGGTGCCCGGCGCCTTCATCGTCAACCTTGGGGACATGATTGCCCGCTGGACCAACGACACCTATCAGTCGACGCTGCACCGGGTGATCAACACCTCCGGGCGCGAGCGGTATTCGGTGCCGTTCTTCTATGCCGGCAATCCGGACTTCGAGGTCCGCTGCATTCCGACCGTTCTCAAACCGGGCGACGCACCAAAATACGAAACGGTGACGGTCGAGCAGCACCTGCAGGCGATGTACGCGAAGACCTACAAATAGGGACATCGTCCTCGCAGGTGCAAAATGGCAATGTTGCAACAGCGTAAGGCTTCTTCGCGCCAGGACGATTGTGCAGGGGGCGGGTTTTTTGTAGCTGCTCCAGTCATCGAAGAAATTCCGTGAAACGACAGTTCAGGACCCTCCCCATGACCCACCCGACGCTTGATGAAGCCCATGTCCGTGAAGCAGCCTATCTGCTTTGGATCAACGAAGGCCGGCCGCAGGGCCGCGATCAGGAGCACTGGCTCCGGGCGATCGACGCGCTGACCCCGGCGCAGCCGAAGGCCAAGCCGGCCCGCAAGGCGCCGGCCAAGCCGCGCGCCGCGAAGGCGAAGGCTGCGACCGCTGCGACTCCGGCTGAGACGGCGGCACCTGCTGCCAAGGCTGCTCCGGCAGCGAAGGCAAAGGCGGCAGCGCCGAAGAAGCCGCGGGCTCCGCGGGCGGCGAAGCCGGCAGCGGCGAAGACCAAAACCGTCTGACCGCGATTTGCAGCGTGATGCGACAAGGGGCCCTCGCGGGCCCCTTTTTTATGGAACGGATGGTGCGGGCGCTTCGGGCCCCGGCTTTGCCTGGATCAGAAGCCGCGGGCAATGGCGGCGACGCCGGTGCGGGCCACGTCGGTGAGGCCGAGCGGGCGCATCAGGGCGATGAAGGCATCGACCTTTTCCGGGGTGCCGGTGATCTCGAACACGAAGCTCTGCAGGGTGGTGTCGACCACCTTGGCGCGGAACACCTCGGAGGTGCGCATCGCCTCGACGCGCTTGTCGCCGGAGCCGGTGACCTTGACCAGCGCCAGTTCGCGTTCGACCGCCGGACCCTCGACGGTCAGGTCGTGCACCTGGTGGACCGGGACGAGGCGGCCGAGCTGGGCCTTGATCTGTTCGATCACCGCCGGGGTGCCGGTGGTGACGATGGTGATGCGTGACAGGTGGCCTTCGTGGTCGGTTTCGGCGACGGTCAGGCTCTCGATGTTGTAGCCGCGGCCGGAGAAAAGTCCGATCACCCGGGCCAGCACGCCGGCCTCGTTGTCGACGAGCACGGCGAGGGTGTGGGTTTCCTGGCGCTCCTCGTTCGGGTCGCGCAGGTCGTAGGCGGAATGGCGCGAGGCCCCCTTGCGGATCTTCAGTGCAGACATGGTTTTCTCCCCGCCTGGATGGCGATGTATTGCCCTGCTTTAGCGTGGTGCCGGGCCGGCTGGAAGCGGAAAGTCCCGCCTTTGCGGCCGGCCCGGTCCGGGATCAGAGCCGGCGTTCGGACATCAGGCCCCGGAAGATCGCCCACATCATCAGCAGCAGGATGACGGTGAACGGCAGGCCGGTGGAGATTACCATCGCCTGGAGGGCGGCGAGGCCGCCGCCGAGCAGCAGAACGATCGCCACGGCGCCTTCGAACACGCACCAGAACACCCGCTGTGAGACCGGTGCGTCGACCTTGCCGCCGGCGGTGATGGTGTCGATCACCAGGCTGCCGGAGTCCGACGAGGTGACGAAGAACACCACCACGAGGATGATGCCGATCAGCGAGGTGATGCCCGAGAGCGGCAGCGGGTCGAGCATCCGGAACAGCTGGATCGGCAGGTCGGCTTCCTGGACGGCGGTGTAGCCGTCGTTGACCACCTGGTAGATCGCGGCGCCGCCAAAGATGCTCATCCAGGCGACGCAGACGAGACTCGGGATCAGCAGGACGCAGACGACGAATTCACGCACGCTGCGGCCGCGGCTGACCCGGGCGATGAACATGCCGACGAAGGGCGACCAGGAGATCCACCACGCCCAGTAGAAGGCGGTCCAGCCCTGGGAGAAGTTCACGTCTTCGCGCCCGAAGGGGTTGGAGAGGGC
>JAUIHM010000124.1 GCA_030432315.1 Alphaproteobacteria bacterium
CAGGACGCGGCGGTTGACAGTAGACAGCAGCGATATCGTGCCCGGCCTCGACCAGGGGCAATGCCGTTCGGTTCCCGAACGCCGGCCTACCGCGCATCGATCGGACCGCTTCGAGCATTTGCCGCAAGTCGGCAGACTGTGGATGCGCCAAGGCGCACACCGTCGGCCATGGCCCGGTATCACGCCGGGCTGTGGCCCCATTTTGCTCCGGGATTGACACTTTCTCGCGTCGTGGGTCCTGCTCTCGACGAAGTCACAGGACCAGACATGGTTCGGACGCTCTGGGCGCAGGCGGATACCTGCTCACCTGGCAGGCGAGCGTGAGTGGTGATGACGACCGCACGACGTAGACCTCGGCGCATTTGAACCCTTCGGCTCCATCAGTTGGGTCAAGGCTGGTATCTCCGCTCTGCGAGCGTCTGGACATGCAATTTCGAAACCGACGCCCGCGTGGTGCCCCTGAGCCTCGGTCCGGGAACGGTGATCCGGACCGACAGGACATTGGTCAACATCTTCGCCGAACCGAAAAAAAACGTCTGGACGAGAGGTGATGGACAGCCGGAATGAGGCGTGTGCGCAGGGGGCAACTTCCAGTTCTGAAACCTGCGGCGCTCGCCGCAACAGTCCGTGGCCGGTTGCGGTTGCATTTTTCCTCGAGTAGCCGTCAGCCGCAGGAGCCTTGAAAGCCCGGTAGGGCCCCCAAACGGCCGCCAATACCGGTTGCGGCATTCTGCCGGGAGGGCGGGAAGCACTCTTTCGCTGCAACTTGCAGGAACGGCGGCTATAAGTAGGTGTCGGCGCTGTAGGTCTACAGGGCGCCCCGAGAGCTAAGTGTTAGCTCAGTCATCATCCGGAAGCACGTTCTGGCAGATACGAGGCTATGATGGCATTGAGGTCTCGACGTTGGAAAAACGGTAATGCACACTATCGACTTTCCTCACTGCGGACGATCTTTCATCAAAATCAAAGGCCACCGGATCAAAGGCGCAGAGGTTAATACCGCTGCCCACCGAACTACGGTAGATGACGCCCTCGAAGCCCTTTCGTATCAGAATATCGGACAAAAGTTGTGTGACGGAATAACGGTGCCGTTCCTCAGGAATTATCGGCGCGCTCAAAAGCGTATCAATATGGTATATAAGCGCGAAAAGATCCAGCCGGGCATCCGACGAAGAGAAAGGGCCAATAGGAAGGTCGAAGCGTGCGACTCGGAGTTCTCTACGAGCGCGGAACCCGCCGACAGAGACAAAATGACTCGGATGCGGTCGAATCTCCGCAAGAGCCGTTTCGATTTCAGAAGCAACGTAGAGAACAGAAACGCCTTGCCGGTTGGTGCGACCGGCAGATGCCAACCGCGGTGGCAGAGCGCCAATGGCCGACCCTTTATATGGGGTGGCGACATGGGTGACTTTGCGCCAGTCAACGTGGACCGACCTCTCCTCGACTCCAATTCTGCCACGATACCAAAGCGTTCCTGCCTGCACCGTTGCCTCGATGTCATCTTTGATCTGATCGATTATCTCTTCCATCGCAGCCTCAACTGCATGAAAATTCTCACGCTCAAGTCGCAGCTCAATGTTCCGCAGTTCCAAGTTGAGCGTCTCGGGAATCGAAAACTGAATGCCCCGTCCTGTCCCGTCGTCACCGGCAAACAGGCAAATCCCTTTGTCATATTCTGGGTAAATCTCTCCTTCCCAAGTGATACGATGAATCAAGTCGTCTTGGTAGTCGTCGCACGTAGCGATTTCGAGGATTGGATTCTCTTGGCCGAGTAGGACGTCGTCTATCGAAGTGCCGCCCCAATGACTATTGTAGTCATCTTCGCTGAAATGCAGCCGTATCAGCGCTCTGATGAGATTCCGCAGGAGTGCGAAGCGCTCCGGATTGAATACATCCCCGCCCGTCCCACATGCTCCGCAGACACCCGTCTTCAGATCGCTTGTTACCATAGCTTTAACTTCGGGATGTTTGGCGCATGCTGCGCAAAGACTGACCTGTTCCGTTGTCCAGCTCCGCTCTTCGTCCATCAGATTACGTTCCTTTTGACGCGGTGCCATCAGTTATGGCTGGCACCCACGTGACGCCAAGTCCATACCGAATTGCTTAGGAGGCTACGACCGGAATGTTTGGTGAAGTCGGGCGCTGCCCCGCGCCTGGAACGACCAGCGGCATAAACTCATTAGCGGCCATTCGCTGTCCAGCACTCGAATGGCGGCAATGGTGAAGGATTTCTGATGCGGGCCGTGGCATGAATTATCGGCTTGGCGCGACCTCGGCCCGCGTTGGAAATCCTCCCTGGGTGGAAGCCGCGGGGGGCTTGGCGGTGCCTATGGGGAAAGAGTGCCGCGGGTTTTTCGGTGGATTGGGATTTTTGCACGGTTCGGGCTGTGCGCGTCTCGGGGACAGGCGTGTTCAAGTCGGATCTCGGTGCGCAGAGAGCTGTGACGGGTGAGGTTCGGTACGTTGTTCCGCGGTGAGGTGAGGGTTTGCCAGCAGGGATCGGGGCGAGCACCTGCGGATACTCGGTTTCGACGGTAGTGGTTTGGAGGGCGTTTCGTCATGCGGCCAACTCCCGTGGTGGCGCCCGTAGCCGTGGTCGCTGGCCGCGCCGGAAGATCTCGATGATCCGCATTGGTCCGCCGCAGCAGGGGCACGGCTCGCGCAGGGTGAGCGGGGCGGCCTCCGAGTTGGTCTGCCGTTCCGGCTCAGACGGTCTGGCTCCAAGCAGGGCTCGCGCCCTGGCGATGTTGGCCTTTCTGCCGGCGTTGGCGAGCAGGCCGTAGTGGCGGATGCGGTGAAAGCCGTCGGGCAGGACATGGAGCAGGAAGCGGCGGATGAACTCGCCGGTCTCCAGCCGCATGACCTTCTGTCGGTCGCCGGATTTGATGCGGTAATCCTTCCAGCGGAAGGCGACGGTGTTGGCGTTGGCGCTGACGAGCCGGGAGTTCGAGATCGCGACGCGATGGGTATAGCGGCTCAGGTAGGCCAGCACGGCCTCGGGGCCGCCGAAGGGTGGCTTGGCATAGACCACCCATTCGGCTTTTCGGAACGGCGCCAGCCATGTGGCGAAGGCATCGCCATCGGTCAGCTCTTTCATGTCGCCGTAGAAACTGAGCGTTCCGACCTGATGGAGCCCTACCAAACCTTCAAGAAAGAGCCGCCGGAACAACCGGGACAGAACCTTCACCGGGAGAAAGAACCCAGGGCGGCAGGCGATCCACCGGGAACCGTCCGGCGACAGGCCGCCGCCCGGGACGATCATGTGAATGTGCGGATGATGGGTGAGCGCCGATCCCCATGTGTGGAGCACGCTGGTGATGCCGATACGGGCGCCGAGCCGTTTGGGATCGGCGGCGATGGTCATCACCGTTTCCGCAGAGGCCCGGAACAGCAGGCCGTAGACCTCGCGCTTGTTCCAATACGCGATTTGCGCAATCTCCGCCGGCAGGGTGAAGACGACGTGGAAATACTCCACCGGCAGCAAATCCTCCGCCCGCGCCGCCATCCAGTCCCGCGCCGCGGGCCCCTGGCACTTGGGACAATGCCGGTTCTTGCAGGAATTGTAGGAGATATGCTGGTGGCCGCAATCCGAGCACGCCGCCACATGCCCGCCGAGTGCTTCGGTTCGGCAGGCTTCAATGGCCGACATCACCTTGAGCTGGCTCAGGCTGACATGCCCGGCATTGGCCTGCCGCCACGCGGGACCGTGCTCGCGAAAGATATCAGCGATCTCCAGCGTCAGTCGGGGCAAGGCCCCCGCCCGTCACTGCAGGCTTCGCTTCATTGTCTGGTCCTGCAGCTTCGCCAGCATGTCGTAAGGGCTGATCGTGTCTCGGATGGTCTTCGTGGCAACATGGGTGTAGCGCGCCGTGGTCGAGAGCTTGGCGTGGCCGAGCAGCACCTGAATGACCCGAACGTCGGTCCCGGCCTCCAGAAGATGCGTGGCAAAGCTGTGCCGGAGCGTGTGCAGCGTTGCGGGCTTCGTGACCCCTGCCATGTGCTTGGCCGATGTGAATGCCCTGTTCAACTGCCGCGGCGAGATCGGATTGAGCTTTGGCTTCCCAGGGAAAAGCCAGCCTTCAGGCCGCGCCTCGCACCAGTAGTCCCGCAACAGGCCCAGCAATCCCGGCGACAGCATGACCTTGCGGTCCTTGCCGCCCTTGCCCTCTTCGACATGGATCAGCATCCGGTCACTGTCGATATCGCCGATCTTGAGGGCGCACACCTCCGCCGCCCTGAGCCCGGTGCCGTAGCCGATGCTGAGCGCCGCCCGATACTTCAGACCCGGCCCCGGCGCCGCCATCAGGATGTCCGAGACCTCCTCGACACTGAGCACCACCGGCAGCTTCCGCGGTTCGGTGCGGAACTGCATGAACCGTTTCATGTCCTCCCGTCCACAAGTCATGCCGAAAAAGAAACGCAGCGCCACGATCCGGGCGTTGAAGGTCGTCGGCGTGACGCCGGTGTCCGCCATGTGCAACTGATAGGCTCGCAACTCCTCCGGCGTGGCCGTGTCCGGTGAATGCCCAAGAAATGCGGCGAAATCCTTGATCGCCCGGATGTGTGCCTTCTGCGCCTTGTCACCCATTCCTCGGATGCGCATGTCCTCGATCATTCGCTTCCGCAGCGGCGTGGTTCTCTCCTCCTTCATCGGAACCTCCTGTCTGTCGATTGAGAAGGCCCCAATCGTCAGCCAGACATGATCATTCCCAAATACGCAGCAGTCAGATCAGTGCCGAACGACAGCCACACGCGCCATTGCCGCGCGAGCGGCTTCGTCCGCGTCCGCTGAGGCGCTCTTCTTGAGGGTGGCGGCGAAAGTCCGGTTCGTGCCCCCCTTACCAGATGCCGGGCGAAAACGTTGCCGAATGCTTCGCCTGCAGCGAACGGCGGCAAGGTCGGCTGACCGGACCGCACACTCCCTTCGCCGAATGCCCGGTCCACGTCCGAAAAATCGACTGCCCGACCTGCAATCCGGTCTCCCGGTCTGGTCGGCACCCGCGCAAACAGGTCGTTCTTTCGGTCGAAACCCCGTACAGGAACGACCGAAAAAGCGACTTGAACGCCCTTTTCCAGCCGTTTCGACCGTCATCACCGCCCAGACCGCTCCCCCAGGTACAAGAACGACCGGAATTTCGGTCGATCCGATCCCCGGATTGTGCCGATCCGACCGGTTTTTGGGTCGAACATCCGCCCCTGCCACCCCCTGCAGATCCGCCGCACGATTTCCGATTTCCGCCCGGCACGAAGTCCGATAAAAACGCTCACAATGAGCTTGCGCCCCTTCGCCCTGGCCGAGCGATCAGCGACCGGCCTCCTGCGCGGAGGGGCGCTCGTCGTCGCGGCCCTCTGTATCCTGCCGATGCTGGCCGTGGCGATTGCCGCGCTGTTCGGCTCGACCGACACCCTGCGCCACCTGGCCGACACGGTCCTGTGGACCTATTCCGTCACCACCCTGAAACTGGTCCTCATCGTCTCCGTCGGCACCGCCGCGATCGGAACCGGGGCGGCCTGGCTCGTCACCATGACGCGTTTTCCCGGCGCACGCTTCTTCGAGGTCGCGCTCGCCCTTCCCATGGCTTTCCCGGCCTACGTGATGGGCTATGCCTATACCGACTTCCTCGACCATCCCGGCCCGGTTCAGACCGCGCTCCGGGACCTGACCGGCTGGGGGCCGCGCGACTACTGGTTCCCGGAAATCCGCTCGGTCGAAGGCGCGGCGATCATGCTGATCCTGGTCCTCTACCCATATGTCTACCTGCTTGCCCGCGCCGCCTTTCTTCAACAGAGTGCGACGGCCTTCCTCGCGGCACGAGCCCTCGGGCGCAGCCCCTGGACGGCCTTCTTCCGCGTCTCGCTGCCCATGGCGCGCCCGGCCATCGCCGGCGGGGTGCTGCTGGCGGTGATGGAGACCATCGCCGATTACGGCACCGTCTCCTATTTCGCGGTCCAGACCTTTGCCACGGGAATCTACACGAGCTGGTTCACCATGGCCGACCGCGCGGCAGCCGCGCAGCTCGCCCTCTGTCTGCTGAGCTTCGCCCTGTTGCTGGCGATCCTGGAACGGATGCAGCGGGGCCGTGCCCGCCATCACAGCGCGGGCAAGCGCTTCGAACGGCTGCCATCGGCAGAGCTCCGCGGCTGGCGAAGATATTGCGCCATGATCCTGTGCGGCCTGCCGGTTCTTTTCGGTTTCGCCCTTCCTATCCTGTTGCTGGCCGGGATGGGGATGGAGTCAGAGCAATCGCTGTTCAGCCGCCGCTACCTCGATTTCACGCGCAACACGATCGTGCTCGCCGGGACAGCAGCGATTCTCACCGTGCTGGGCGCGATCCTGATCTCTGTGCGGCAACGTCTCTGGCCGGGCGAGCTGTCGCGCTGGTCCGCCCATACCGCGCGGATCGGGTATGCCGTGCCGGGCGGGGTGATCGCCGTCGGCCTGCTTGTTCCCTTCGCCGCCATCGACAACGGGCTCGACGCCTGGATGCGCGCGACCTTCGGTCTGTCCACCGGGCTGCTCTTCACCGGTTCGATCTGGCTGCTGGTCATCGCCTACATGGTCCGGTTCATTGCCGCCGCGCTCAATGCCTTTGAAAGCGGCCTCGGCACGATCCACCCAAATGTCGACGCGGTCTCCCGGACGCTCGGGACACCGCCGCTGGGTACTCTGCGCCGGGTCCACCTGCCGATCCTGCGTCCCTCGGTGATGA
>JAUIHM010000026.1 GCA_030432315.1 Alphaproteobacteria bacterium
TCAAGCACCGTCAGTATGTGTTCGTAGTCTTCGACGGTAAGCGTCGGTTCGGGAGTGTAGGGCGCGCGGGATGCGGAAGGTTTCGGCGTGGCCGAGCGAATTTTCCTCCGCACCTGCGGAGCGGCGTAGGTTTCAGATGCACCGGGGCGTTGCTTCATCTTGAAGCCCAAGCCAGCTACCAAAGACGTGTCTTTCAGCAGTTTTTCCTTGCGCCGTTCAATAGTTTGGGTCGCAAGTGCTTCAAGTCCGGCGTTGTAGCCACGCGCATCGTTGCGCAACCATTCAAGGTGTTCGTCCAGCCCGGAAATACGTCTGTCGATTTCGCTTTTCACGCGGTCTTGCGTTAGATCCGTGCCGGAAATGGTGAACTTGATTACATTCGCAGCAACGGTGCCTCGTGGCATTCCTGTGCTCCAAGTCGTAGGCTGCGTATCGAAGCCAATCTTGTGGCCGCTGTAAGGAATCTCAACGTCCAACGCCGTGCCAGTCATGTAAAATGGACGCAACCGGTCGTCGATCCATCGGTTTCTATCTTGGCTGACGTCAATTTGTGTTTCGCGTTGATCTACCTCAAGTTCGTTCGGATGGATGGTTGGCGCATCGAAGGAGTAATTATCAGAGTAGTAGCGCGCCAAGTCTGTTGTCGAAGTGTTTAGAAGTTAGTCTCCATCCATGGCTTCAATCGCAGATGCCATCTGCTTCTTCCAACCATCTTGCGTAGCGTGCCAATCGCCCTTGTGGAAAAGAAGTTCACTGGACTCGGAATTGTAGCCTCGCATTGCTAACTCGCATTGTGTTTGAACTCTTGCGACAAACTATATGTAGAGTGAAGCCGAATGCCAACGTACAACTGCCACCTTCAAACCGGCCAAAACACCGACTGAAAAAGAGTAGTGGAGCGTTAGTAGATTTGGCAACTTGCCTAATTTCTCAATGAAATCAAAGGAAAGTGGCGGAGAGACAGGGATTCGAACCCTGGGAACCCGCAAAGGTTCAACGGTTTTCGAGACCGCCCCGTTCGACCACTCCGGCATCTCTCCACTAGTCGCCCGGTCGTCTATTCCGACTCTCGACGGATCGCAAGAGGAACCGCAGAAAATTTGTCTGCAGCGGCTATTCTGATTCAAGCAGCGACTGAATGAACTCCTCCAGTTGACCGCCGGTCGCGAGGAGGCGGCGGGAGGCGACGAGGCTGGCTTCGTCCAGGCGGGGCAGGGGTTCGACAAATGCCGCAGCAGGATCGAGCGCATCGGGCAATCCCGATCCGGTGTCCGGACCCGTGCCGGTGGCCCGGTTTGCCATGAATTCCGCCATCGGAGTTCGCTCGGGCGCGTCTGGCGTGCCTTCAACCCGGGACCAGTCGCCCGACTGCCAGGCGAGCGATCTGGCTTCCTCGGTTCGGCCTACGGACGTGAGCGACTGTTGTGCCCGGTCAAACCTTCCTTCGGCCGCATAGGCGCGAGCCTCGATGTCGGCCGCCTCTTCCGCCGGCAATCCGAGAGCGAGTTGGTGGGCGCGTTCGGTCTTTCCCTGTGCGATCAGCGCTTTGGCAAGCAGGACACGGGCAGGAACCGACCGGCCTGCCGAGGGCGTCACGATCCGTTCTGCTGGCCCGGGCAGCCCGAGTTCAAGCAGATGTGCCGCAATGGACGTTCGGGTCTCATCTCCCGCAGGGTTTTCCGGTAGCAGGGCGTCGGCATTCAGCATCACCTTTGCATAGGCGGCGGCACCGTCCCGGTCGGGATCGGCAGAACCGAGAATCTTTCGGATTGCAGCGTCGAGTTCCGGATTGTTTTCGCCCTGTTCGATCGCCCGATTGATTTCTTCGATCGCCGATTCAAGCTTCCCTTTCCCGGCAAGTGAGAGTGCCAGCAGGCGACGCAGGCCGGCTTCCATTTCCGAACCGCGGTACTGAAGCAGTGCTGCACGGATGTCGGTATCGATGCGGTCCGGAATAGGGTACCCGGAGTCTACGGCGATGGTGACGGCGTACTTGAGCGCATCAATCAGATGTCCCCCGTTGTTTTCGATGAGATCGGAAAGGGCCTCGATTGCAATTGCCGGATTGCCTTCCTTCGCAACGAGAACTGCCTCGGCAATCCGCAGCGATGTGTCCGCCTCGGCACCGGACCGGATGATTATGTCGTAGATCTGTCTTGCCTGTTCGGTGCGACCGGTCAACAGGAGGTTTTCGATGAACCGCGGGCCTATCATAACTCTGAGATCGGGCGGCAGTTCTGCGAAAGCGGCAGCGACACTGGTAAAGTGTTCTTCGTTGTGGAACGTCGGTGCTGCGCCCCCGACGGCCAACCACAGGCCGTGCCGCCCGGGACAGACGGAAGTTCGGGCAAGCGGGCCGTAAGGACCGACACGTCCACCGTCGACGATATGCGAGAGATCTGTCAGCAGGGCGCTGTGCGGCGTGTCAATGTTGAAGGCGGAGAGAACGCTTCGTGCCTCCACTCCGAACCCGAAGCGGATGTAGAGTTGGGACAGTTCGAGGACCGCATCGTCGTTTGGCGTGTCGAACTCACCAACCAGTCTGCCGTAGAGTTCAGGGGCCTGGTCGAACAGTTCCCGGCCGTCGGACCAGTATGCAATGTCAAGCTGATGATCGGGAATGCAGTCGAGCGGCGTTGCGCGTTCGGTCATTCTGTCGGCATGTCGCGCACTGTAGCGGTCGAAAACCGTACTGGCCTGGATCTGTGAACTGTCAAACATCATCGCGAGCGCATCTTCAGGCCGGTCCACGCGGCCCGTATTCGACAGCGGCATGACCGGTTGCGAGGGCAACGCCGGCATGTTCGGCTGCGCAGGCGGAACGGCAGGCGACAATCGCGACAGTTCGACATCCAGATTGGGCGCGCGAGCGCTTCCGGTCTCTGTGGCGGACATTCGGGATTCGTCCAGTTTGATGATGCCCTGGTCAGCTGCCTTCTGAATCTGTTCAATGAGCGCGATCTCTGCGTTGCTCACCATTTTTTCTTCGCGGAAGGGCTGCTGTGGGTCGGGCGGTGTGCCCTGACTGTGCACCTGCGACCCTTCAAGAAGCGGTGCGCTGCTGTCGGCTATGTCAATTGCAAGGTAATTTGCACCGGCGTCCAGGGTGCTGACCCGGCAGTCACACTCAAGCGTCAGGCTTACCCGCGTTCCGTCCGGACCCGTCTGTGCGTCGACCGTTCCTATGCGGGTTCTGGGAATGAGGTCGAAGATGCGATCCGTCTGGAACCGCTCGGTCGCGCCCGGGAAAAACAGCGTGACTTTACGGTCCTGGACGCCGACATTCCAGTCGGTGGCCGAACCGGTATTGAGCACAAGTCGTGTGAAGTCCTCGTGCTCGCCGCTGCGGATCTGCCCGCCGGCCTGAAGCGGGACCGGCAGCGCACACAGAACTGCGCAGACCCCAAGTCTGAACGGCGGGATCATGCGGCGAGGCTTTGCTTGGATTCACGGATCGCGCTTTCAAGTGAATCGTAGCTGGGGCGCATGCTGGACGGCGTGTTCTGGCGTCCGACCTCGACACAGATGTTCGGTGCGTGTTCGTGCAGTGCTGCGACCATGACCTCACGAATGAGGTTGTAGAAATGCTGGTCCTCGTCGATCACCGCCTTGACGCGGGCAGCAAACGGGCCAACGAAGCCATAGGCGAGAAATACGCCAAGGAAGGTGCCGACGAGCGCGCCACCGATCATTTTTCCAAGAATTTCAGGTGGTTGATCAATCGCCGCCATGGTTTTGATAACCCCGAGAACGGCAGCAACGATACCGAGGGCAGGCAGCCCGTCGGCCATGGTCTGCAGCGTATGTGCCGAATGCTGGGCGTGCTCGTAGTTGGCTTCGATGCGCTTGTTTAGTACTTCTTCAACCTGGTGCGGGTCGTCGTAGTTCATGGATGCGGAGCGCAGCGTATCACAGATAAGCGCGACGGCTTCCGCGTCCTTGGCGATTTTCGGAAATGCCTGGAAGATTTTCGAGGCCCCGGGATCTTCGATGTGCTCGTCGAGGCCTACCGGATTGGTGCGAGAGACGTGCAGGAGCTGAAACATCAGGCAGAGCAGGTTTTCGTAGTCCTTGGTTTTCCAGTGGGGACCCTTGAATACCTTGGAAATGTCCCGGAGAGTGTGTTTGATCCCGCTGGTGTCATTCGAGATTACGAAGGCACCGAGAGCCGCACCTGCGATCATCATCATCTCGTAGGGCATCGAGTGAAGGATAATGCCGATCTTTCCGCCGGCGATAGTATATCCGCCGAAGACCATGACGAAAACGATAACAATTCCAACAAGCCCGATCATGATTGTGCTCGCAATTTTGAGGCGCATTCAGCGCGGATGTTTTGCAGGGTCAGTGTTACCGGGAAGGTCTTTAGAAAACCTTCAACCGCCGAGCATTTATTCGACGGGAACGCCTACATTCCGGCTGGCGATTGTCAGGGTGACTGCGTAGGCGGTATCGGGTTCCATGCTGGTCAGGACCTGTGCCGTTACCTCCGGGCGCATGCGGGAGAGAAGGCCGGCGGCAAATTTTATCTCCATCCGTTCAAAGATGCGTGCGGCATCAGTGGGTTTCATGCTCTCGTATACCGTGGTCATACGGTCGATGTCGCGTTCGGCGGCCTTGTCGGCCATGGCGAGGGTCTGTTCGAGATTTTCCTGGGCTTTCTGGAAGGCGGCGAGCTGCTCGGCGAGTTTGGTCTCGGCAACGCTCAGGGCCTGCGACCGGTCGGTCAGGGCTGAAGATTCGCGGTCAAGTTGTTGTTCGCGCTCCCGAATGGCCGCGAGCAGGAGATCTGCGTCCGGTGCGGGTTCGGTGGTCGCTACGTCCATAGCGGCCCTGGTGTCTTCGCCTGAAAGGTTGGCGATACCTTCAGCCAGTGCGGGGCCGCTTTCAGAGATGCGCAAGGCCGCCGACGCGAAGAAACACACCACGATAAGGGCGACGCCGCTGATGCGAACCGGAGTGGAAGTATCTGACATCGCTCAGTTTCCGCCTCCGGCAGCCAGAGCGGCGAGCGCTTCGACCACGTCGTCCTCGGTGTTGACCGGTGCGAGGGCGGCGGATCCGCGGCGACGCAGGGGGCTGGAGAATGCCGGAAGAGCCCGGGGTTTGGGCAGGTCTGGCGCGGCCGGTTCCGTCTCCACAAGGGTCGGGCGCGGTGCCGGCGCGGCGGGCGTCGCAGCGAGTTGCGCGGTAAGCTTCCCGTTTGCAACGACTTTTTCCGCGAGTTCGGCCTGGGCGGTTTCGATAGTCGCAATTCTGCCGGAGATTTTCTCGATTTCGAGGGTCAAACTGCCGTGGTCTTCAAGGCTGGAGCGGATCGTCTGCAGCGTCTTTTCAGAATTGCGGGTTGCGGCCAAAGTCTGGCGTAGTTTCACTCCTTCGGAGCGCGCCTGCTCTACAAGTGCGTCAAGCTCGGTGTGTTTCTCAGTAGTCGCGTTGCGCGCGTCTGTCAGTGTCGTGCGGGCAAGTTCGATTTGTCTTGTGAGCGTGACAATTGATCCGCCGAGACCTTTGTCCAGTGACTTCAGATCTTTGACCCGCCGGGACAGTACCCAGCAGTAACCGCCTGCAAAAAGTGTCGCTGCGATAAGCAGTCCATCCCTGAGTAAATCCACGGTAAGCTATCCTCAGTTAAGAACGAATTCTGTTACAAGTACGTCGCGAATCCGGCCTTCGCCGGCAACAATCTGTACACGGCGCAACATCTGTGCGCGTAACATGGTTGCCGAGGCCGGTGTTTCTATGTCCTTTACGTCTACTGCCCGCAGGTACGTGTTCAGAACATCCTGAATTCGTGGAAGTACCTGCGTTACATTTTCCATCTGACCCGGTTCAACCTCAAGCTCGCCGGTGAATTTCAGGAATTTGGCGCTGGAGCCGCGCGGCAGGGATATCATGATGGTTTCGAGCGGCAGAAAGCTCAGGTTTTCGGCAACGTCGCCGTGGGAGGAGGCGTCTGCGTGGGCTGCGGACGGCTTGCCGCCGCCGATGACGGGCAGGTTCAGAAGTCCGGAGGATGTCAGGTAAAAGCCTGCGCCACCTAAAGCGACCGCTGCAACTATCCCAAAAACAAGGGATTTTACTCCACCACCCTTCTTTTTTGGTTCGGGCGCGTCAATATCGATCTGATCGGCTGTCTGGTCGGCCATCACTGTTCCGAAGTATGTGTGTGTTTCACGCATCTAAGCGTGTCATCACTAACCAGTGGTTAAATCCGGGCCGCTTAAGCAGTATTAATGCCGGCTTCGGCGGGTTTGTTGCGCTGCGGCGACCGGATACCCTACCGGTACCCTTTCGATACCCTACCGATACCTACGGATTCGGGTCATGTCGCGCCCACGGTCCGTTAACACAATGGTTAAGGGCCGCCCGGAAGACATCTCGGGCGGCCCTTTTTCAGGTCATCTTCATGCGTGCTCCGGGCAGGCGCCCGTGGCGGAACCGGTCCGGGTGCCGGATCAGAGGAACCGGTCGGACGGCGCACCTTCGCGGAACTTCAGGCCGGGGCTGCGGGTCGCCTCGGTGACCAGTGATTCCAGCCAGGCGGTGTCCGGTGTCTCGGGCACCGCCGCCAGCCACGTCTCCGCATCGGCGGGCGTGGTGCTTGCCGCCCAGGCGCCGATGAACCAGTGGGTGCCAGGTTCGATCCGCGTTGTGAGGTGCGGCACATGGGTGCGCGGGAAATACAGTGACGAGTTTGGCGCCGGCCGCTTCGCCACGGGGGTGCGCCGCACCGGTGAGAGGTCCGCGGCGAGCGTGGTGGCAACGGCGGTGTCGATCCGGACGATGCCGTTTTCGGTCACGGTCAGTGCCGGTTCGGCGTCGGTGCGCTCGATGGCGAAACCGCCCTCGATTGCATAGTACGGCCGGTCGACGGTGACCCGGTGCGCCCGCAGATGCCAGGGGGCGCGGACGATCTGCCAGGTTTCGATCTCGACACCGGTGCCGGGCAGCCAGCGGGAGTAGAGCCAGTCGGGTCCGACATGGCAGTCTTCGATCTGGCTGCGTATCAGATAGGTGGTGCAGTCTTCGGACAGGGCGAGCATGTTGTCGAACGGATTGACCAGAAAGCCCTGGCGTTCGATGTCGACCGAAAAGCCGAAGGCGGAGGAATAGGCGAACTTGCCGTATTTTTCCGCGCCGCAGCGCAGGGTGTGGCGCATTTCGCTGGCGGCGGGCATCAGGATGCGTGCACCACCGGCAGCGTAGGTGAGTGTGCCGGATACCGCGCTGGAGGTCTGGGCCCCGGGCTCTGCCTTGGCTTCCTCTTCGGCAGTCCAGAACGGGTGGTCGGCGGGCAGCGCCAGCGGAAAGTAGGATTTCATCGCCCAGTAGGGCGATCCGGGCGAATTGTAGAATTCCGACATCAGCAGGTTCGGATAGAGATAGCCGACCGGCATCACGCCTTCGTTGTCGTACCAGTCGCGTTCGCCCCACCAGCGCATGTTGCGGGCCCAGAGGCCGCGGATCTGACCCCAGGGAAGGGCTTCGAGATCGGCGAATGCGAGACCGCCCCAGAAAGACGCCTGGGCAAAGCGGTAGGTCATCGAACGACCGTAGGGGATGTTGGCGCCGTTTTCGTCGAACCAGTGCTGAAACTCCTGGGCGAACTCGACGGCGCGGTCGCGGAACCGCTTGCAGCGGGCCTCGTCGCCCTTGGCGACCTTGGAATAGACGAGGCCATAGAGGTGCATCGCGAACGGGATGTAGTGGTCGAACCGGCGTGCGATGCCGTCGGTGTACCAGCCGTCCTGAAGATAGAATTCCTCAAGCCTCACCAGCGCGTCTTCGCGGATCTGCATGTCGTGTTCGACACCGCAGGTTTCCAGGCCGAGCGAGGCAAGGACATGGAAGAAGTGCCAGTTGTTGTCGGCGGTTTTCTTCAGCAGAGTCGCCTTCAGCCAGTTGCCGACATTCTGCTTCTGGGTGTCGGTGAGCGGATCCCAGATTTTGTCCCTGGCGAGGATCAGGCCGAAACCGATGGCGGCGGATTCCACCAGGCGCTGGTCATGGTCGTAGACGTCGCCCCAGTATTCGGGATGGTCGGGATCGCAGCCGTTGGCGTATCCGGTGCGGATCATCTCCCAGTCGTCGAACGGAAGGTTGCCGGCGGCAAGCGGGGCGAGGCCGAACAGCGGGCGGGCGAAACCTTCGAGTTCGGCCGCGGCCTTGGTGAAATGGGCGCCGGTTTCGGAAATGTCGACGCGGGCGCGGCCTTCGGAGAAATAGGGTTTCAGAGGGTTCCAGAGTTCGATGACGGAACGGGCAAAATCGTCACGGGATTTCAGCGGATTGCCGGAAAGGGGATTCATGGTTTCTCCAGTGGAAGGTCAGGCTGTCAGAAGGCGTCTGTGGTCCGGATCGGTGCCGGGAACAGCGGCGATCAGGCTGCGCGTATAGTCTTTCGACGGGTTCTGGCAGATTTCGGCGGCGGTGCCGACTTCGACCAGGACGCCCTTGTGCATCACCGCGATGCGGTCGCAGAAATAGCGGACCACGCCAAGATCGTGGCCGACGAAGATGTAGCTGAGCCCCAGTTCGGTCTGCAGTTCGAACATCAGGTCGAGGATCTGCGAGCGGATCGAGCCGTCGAGGGCGGAGGTGGCCTCGTCGGCAATGATGAGGCGGGGATCGACGCTGAGGGCGCGGGCGATGGAAATGCGCTGGCGCTGGCCGCCGGAAAAGGCATGCGGGTAACGCGAGAGCACGTTTTTCGGCAGGCCGACGCGGTCGAGCAGACTGATGACCTTGGCGCGGATCTCGGCCTTCGAGCGCTTGCCTTCGAGGTAGAGTGGCTCGGCGATCACCTGTTCGACGGTCATGCGCGGGTTGAGCGAGGAAAACGGGTCCTGAAAGACCATGCGGATCTCGCGGTTGAGGCCGGCCTTGCGCAGGGCGCCTTTCTGCAGCAGGTCGAAATCCCGGCCGTCCTTGCTCCGGTAGATCGCCTGGCCGCTGTCGGCGGGAATGAGGCCGACGAGGGCGCGCACCAGCGTGGTCTTGCCTGAACCGCTTTCACCGACAATGCCGAGATTTTCACCGTCGCGCAGTTTGAGCGAGACGTCCTTGAGGGCGTGAAATTCCTGCACCTTGCGAAACAGGACGCCGGTGGACTTGCGGAAGGTCAGGTCGAGGTTGCGCACGTCGAGCATCACGCCGGGGTCGAGGCCGGGCAGGGTGCCGCCGCGGGCATGGTCGCCGGTGATGGTGAACTTGTTCGAGGCGCCGATCAGGTGGCGGGAATAGGGCGCTTTCGGCTCATGGAACACCTGTTTGACCGGGCCGATCTCCAGCAGTTCGCCGTGGTACATCACCGCCACGCGGTCGGCGATTTCCGCCACCACGCCCATGTCGTGGGTGATGAAGATGACCGACATGCCGAGATCGCGCTGCAGGCGCTTGATCAGGCGGAGGATTTCCGCCTGGGTGGTGACGTCGAGCGCGGTGGTCGGCTCATCCGCGATCAGGATCTCGGGTTCACAGGAGAGCGCCATGGCAATCATGGCGCGCTGGCGCATGCCGCCGGAGAATTCGAACGAGTATTTGTCGATCGCGGTTTCCGGGTTGGGAATCTGGACCCGGCGCAGGGCCTCGATGGCCTGGGCGCGGGCTTCGGTTTGGGTCATGTCGCGGTGCAGCAGGATGGTCTCGATGATCTGCGCGCCGATGGTGTGGACCGGGCTGAGCGAGGACATCGGTTCCTGAAAGACCATGCCGATGCGGTCGCCGCGGACTGCGCGCATCTGCTCGCTCTCGTCGTCGAGGGCGGCGATGTCGAGCGTGTCCCCGCGCGGATTGCGCAGCAGGATCGAGCCGCCGGTGATGCGGCCCGGGCGGGCGATGCGCATCAGGGCGCGGGCGGTGACGGACTTGCCCGAGCCACTTTCGCCGACCACGCAGAGGGTTTCGCCGCGGCGCAGGTCGAAAGAGACGTCCCTGACCACGTCCACGATGGTCTTGTTGATGCCGAAGCCGACGCGCAGGTTGCGCACTTCGAGGATGTTGTCGACCGGTTGGGTGTCCATGCTGTCCATCCTCTCAGTGGTTCGAGCCGTAGGGATCGGCGGCATCGCGCATGCCGTCGCCGAGGAAGTTCATCGCCAGAATGGTAATGACGATGAACACGCCCGGGATCAGCAGCCAGGGGGCATCGGCCAGGGCGCGCAGGTTCTGTGCCTCCTGCAGCAGCACGCCCCAGGAGATGATCGGTGTCTGCAGGCCGAGACCGAGGAAGCTGAGGCTGGTTTCCGCGAGGATCATGCCGGGAATGGCGAGGGTCGCGGTGGCGATGATGTGGCTGGAGAACGCCGGCAGCATGTGCCGCCAGATGATGCGGAAGTCGCCGGCGCCGTCGAGTTTGGCGGCCGAGACGTAATCCTCGGATTTGAGCGAGAGGAACCGGCTTCGCACCACGCGGGCGAGTTCGGTCCAGCCGATCAGCGACAGGATCAGGGTGATGGCGAAGTAGTTCTGCAGCGCAGACCAGTCGCGGGGCAGGGCGGCGGCAAAGCCCATCCAGAGCGGTATGGGGGGGATCGAGCGGATGAATTCGATGACGCGCTGGATCAGGTTGTCGACGATGCCGCCGTAATAGCCGGAGATGCCGCCGATGATGACGCCGAGCACGAGGCTGAGGCCGACGCCGGCGAGGCCGATGGAGAGGGTGATGCGGGCGCCGTAGATCAGGCGCGACAGCAGGTCACGGCCGAGCCGGTCGGTGCCCATCAGGAACAGGACGTCGCGCCGGCCTTCGACGCCGATCAGGTGGCGGCTGATCGGAATGAAGCCCCACATTTTTGTTTCCCAGGTCTCGGGCAGGAATTTGACGTAGTACTTCGTTTCCTCGTCCATGACGAAGGTGCGGCGCAGGGCTACGGGGTCGACCTCGACGTCGTAACCGAGAACGTGTGGCCGGAAGGCCCAGCCGTCTTCTTCGGTATGCTCAAACCAGCGGAATTCCTGCGGCGGGGCGTAGGTGTAGCGGGCGTTGACGTCCAGCGGATCGTTCGGTGCAAGGAACTCCGCGAAGGCGGCCACGGCATAGAGGAAGATCAGCACCCAGAGGCTGACCATGGCGAGGCGGTGTGCCTTGAAGGCGCGCCAGATCAGCTGAAACTGGGTTTCCGTGCCCTGGGTGGTCAGAGGGGTATGTGCTTCGAAAACCGGTTCGTCCGCTGCGGCAAGGGCTTCCTGTGTCTTATCCATCGGTCATTCCAGTGCGGATGCGGGGGTCGATCCAGGCGAGAAGCAGGTCGGAGACCAGGGTTCCTATCAGGGTCAGGAGACCCATGAAGAGGATCAGGGCGCCGGCAAGGTACATGTCCTGGGTGAGCAGCGACCGGAGCAGGATCGGGGAGAGGGTCGGCAGGTTGAGCACGATGGCGGTCACGATCGAACTGGAGATCACCGTCGGAAGGACCCAGCCAACGGTGGCGACAAGCGGGATCATCGCCACGCGGACCGGATAGCGCATGATCAGCCTGCGTTCGGACATGCCCTTGGCGCGTGCGGTGACAACGTAGGGCTTGTTCAGTTCGTCAAGCAGGTTGGCGCGCAGGATGCGGATGATCTGCGCAGCACCTCCGGTGGCGATGACGATCACCGGTATCCAGACATGGGTGAAGAAGTCCCAGAGTTTCGCCAGCGACCAGCGGGCCTGGACGTATTCGGCCGAGAACAGCCCGTCCACCGCGGTGCCGGTATAGAGGTAAATGATGTACATGATCAGCAGGGCCAGCAGGAAATTGGGCACGGCGATGCCGATGAAACCGAAAACCGTGGCGAACATGTCGCCGACGGAATAGCGGCGCACGGCGGAATAGATGCCGACGGGAATGGCGATGCCCCAGAGCACGACAATCGCGAGAAGCTCGACGGCGAGCGAGATGCCGATGCGGCTGCTGACGATTTCGGAAACCGGGCGCTGCAGGGTGAAGCTGTAGCCGAGATTTCCGGACAGAAGGCTTTTGAGCCAGATGAAATACTGGGTGAGGAAGGGCTCGTCGAGACCGTAAGCCGCCCGCATGCGGGCAATCGTGTCGGCGCTGCTGGAGTCGCCGGCCGCGGCAAGCTGCGCGGCATAGGCCGTCATGACGTCGCCCGGTGGCAGCTGGATGATGAAAAAGCAGACGAACGACAGGACCAGCGTCATGATCACCATCGCAAACATGCGGTTGGCAATGAAGCGTAACACGGCATCCTCCCCCTTGGTTGCGCGGCCCGCCAGGGGCGGGCCGCCGTTGCGGTCAGATCACTGGCGCTTGAACAGCAGCGACGTGTTCATCGGACCGGGGTTGGGGTAGATCCAGGCGTGAGGCTGGTTCTCCGGGACGTTGCCCATGACGTTGGTGGTGACACCGAAGCTGCTCGGCGGCAGGGATACGCCAATGGTGTAGAACTCCTCCTTGGCAATCTGCAGCAGGTCCTTGAACAGCTGTTCGCGTTCCTCCGGATCGGGGCTTGCGAACATGGCAGCATAGAGTTCCTGCTGTTTCTTGACCGGTGCCGGCGGTTCCTGGGCCAGCGGGTTGTTCGGGCTGTACCAGTTCATCGCCCAGAGGATGCCGTAGGCGCTTTCGTTGCTCATCGGCAGGTAGTAGCGGGCATCAAGCTGTGCGTCGCCAAGACCGCCGTCGCCGGTCCAGACATGCGCCATGTGCTTGTTGCTGTCCTTCTGGTCATAGACATAGCTGCGCTCGGCCTTGCGCAGGTCGAGGTTCACGCCGACTTCTTCCCAGTGGATTTTCACCAGTTCGAGAATGTCGATGAGCGGCCCAATGTCGCTGGAGACATCGAAGCGGATGTTCAGCGGCCGGCCGTCGGGCAGCAGACGGATGCCGTCCTCGTTGCGCTGGTCCAGGCCGATGGCATCGAGCATCTCGTTGGCGGTGTCCGGGTCCCATTCGGTGTACTGCTTTGCCATTTCTTCGTCGTAGAACGGCGATTCCGGGCGCGGTGCCGACTGGAACGGCTCGCCCTGACCGGCGTATAGAACGTCGATGATTTCCTCGCGGTCGGTGGCCAGCGACATGGCGACGCGGAAGTCGCGGTTCTGGAACAGGTCGCGGAAGGCGTCATCGTCGTAGTTCATGTTGAACTGGATCACGGCCGTGTTCATGAAGGCCGGGGTGGTGTCGTAGAGGTGGTATCCGCCCTTTTCCTGGTTGTCGAAGAACACCGGCTTGTTGGCGACGGTCTCAATATGACGGTTGGTGAAGTCAAGCTCACCGGCGATTCCCATGAGAACGATCGAGTTGGTGTCCTCGACCAGGGTCATCTGCAGGTTGTCGATGTAGGGCAGCTGGTTTCCGTCCTGGTCAACCTTGAAGTAGTAGGGGTTGCGAACGAAGCGGACCTGCGAGTTGATCCCGTCGTAATCGTCGATCTGGTCCCAGGCGTAGAGCGTCGGGCGGTCGGCCTCGACGGAATCGTTGACGCCGCAGACGTTCTTCATCTGCTCGCCCCAGCCGGTCATGCCGGCGTCGGTCGCATTCTTGACGGCGTCCGGATTGTAGGCCGGATGGAACTGCGAGCAGTATTCCTTCTGGAATTGCACCAGCTGGGTTCCGTTGACGCTTGCCAGCACTTCGAGGAGCATCCCGCTGGGTTTTGGCAGTTCGATCACCACCGTCTGCGGATCCGGCGCGGAGGCAGTGGCGCCGATCAGTTCTGCCGGACGGTTGCCGGTGTATTCCTCGTTATTGATGATGTCGTTGACGGCAAAAACCACGTCGTCAGCGGTGAAGGGTTTGCCGTCGGACCATTTGTGACCTTCGCGGAGTTTGAAGGTGTAGACGGTCGCGTCATCGTTGATTTCCCAGGATTCGGCGATGTTCGGCTCAATGCCGTCCCAGCCGATGGTGTAGCGCACCAGCGGGTCGTAATCGGCCGAGCGGCGGATCCAGCCGGTGTCGCCGCTGCCTTTCAGTGCCGAGCGCCATGTGCCGCCGTAGACGCCCACTTCCGGTGCCTGGAGAACTTCCGGGTTGGAGGGCAGGCGCTCCTCAACCGGGGGCAGGGTGCCGTTGGCAACGGCGTCGTCGAGCATTGGCGCCTGCTGGAACGCGAATGCCGGCCCGGCGAGCAGCGCCAGCGGCAGTGCCGTGTATTTCAGTTTTGACTTGAGTGTTCTCATCGTAACCTCCCTAGGATTCGTTGTTCGTGGAAGTGGCGTCAGATGCGGCGCAGAGGTCGGTGAAGACCGCGGCATCCGCGATGAATCTGTCCGGTGAATCGTCCTGGACAAATTCCATGAAGGCATGGCGCGGGGCGTTGTCCGGCGCGGGGGCGAGTTCCGCTGCGGCGGCGAAGGCGGCGGCCCAGAAGCCGCGGCCTTCGGCCAGCGGGCGGCGCACCTTGGCTTCACCGACCCAGTGAAACACGTGCAGGTCCGACAGCCGGTGCGCAATCAGGGCGATTTCCTCGCGGACCATCTCAGCTGTCATGTCAGGTTTCGGCTGCCAGTAGCTGCGCAGGCCCGGGTGCGGGACTGCGTTAAGAAGGGCGGCGGCTGAAGGCGCGGTGTCGGTCAGGGTGTTGGGGTGAAATTCGAGGGCGATGGCCAGCCCACGCGCGGCGGCGGCTTCGCAGTAGCGGTTGACGTTGGCGGCGACGGCGGCCCGGTCGTCGGCCCCGGCTTCGGCGCTGCCCTTTCTGCCGGCCCAGACGCGGATGCGCGCGGCGCCGATCGCTTCGGCAGTATCAAGAACGTCGTTGAGGCTGTCGTCGTCGCCGTCTTCGGAACGAAGGTAGCTTCCCAAGGTCGGGGTCGCGAGGCCGGCGTCGGCGCAGCGGCGGGCGAGATCGCGGGCCCGGGCGAGGTCACCCGGCGGCAGGTGGACGTCGGTGCCCCATTCGATTGCCGCGAGGCCCGCACGGGTGGCGAGGCCGATCACCGTATCGCAGTCCAGCCCGCGGAAGGTGACGGAGCAGAGGCCGGGACGCAGGGTGGTGCGGTCGGCGGTCATGCGGCGGTGCTCCAGTTGCGGGCGGAGACCTCGTGCAGCAGGTCACCGCCGCTGAGGAACAGTTCGACTTCGCGGATTGCGCTTTCAGTCATCCGGTAGATCTCCCGGCCCATCGAGCCGGCGACGTGCGGGGTGAGAATGCAGTTCGGCAGGGAAAAGAACGGCGATCCGGCCGGCAGCGGTTCGGGGTCGGTGACGTCAAGCACGGCGCTCAGGCGGTTGCTGCGCAGTTCGCGCAGCAGGGCGTCGTGGTCGAGCAGCGCGCCGCGTGCGGTATTGATCAGCAGGGCGCCGTCTCGCATCTGCGCCAGTTCGGGGCCGGCGATCATGTGACGGGTTTCCGGCAGGTTCGGCGCATTGATCGAGACGATGTCGCTTTCACGCAGCAGCGTCGGCAGGTCGGTCTTGCGGGCTCCGAGTGCGGCGATTTCGCTTTCGGTCAGGAAGGGGTCGTAGATCAGCACCGAGAGGTCGAACGACCGCAGCAGGTCGGCGAAACAGCGGCCTACCTTTGAGGCGGCGATGATGCCGATGGTCTTGTCGCGGTTGCCGATTGCGGCATGGCGTTCGGATTTCTTCTCCTGGAAGATTTCGGGGCCGGTGTAGCCGGTTTCCCAGAGCGGCAGCTGCTTGTTCCAGCGCAGCACCCACGAGACGAGGAACTCGGCAACCGGCACGGCATTCGCCGCCGCGCTGTTGGTGGAACGGATGCCGTGGTCGAACACCGCCGGATCGAGCACGCCGCGCAGGGTGCCGGCACAGTGTGCGACCAGTTGCAGTGACGGGCAGTGCGCCAGCAGTGCCGGTGTGACCTTTGGTGCCCCCCAGCCGGTCAGAATGACGGAAACGTCTCCGGCCTGCGGATGGGAGGTCAGATCGGCAAGGGATTCGACATGGATCACATTGCCCGAACCGGCCAGGGCCTCCAGCCGCGCGATGTGCCCGGCAGTGAACTGATGCCTGTAGGTGTGCATCGGCATGAGCGCCGCAAACGTGGTCAACTGACCGCCTCCCCCCGGGTTGTTGTTTCATCGCTTTTGCACATGCCGTGCAAAAATTGCAAGGTCAAAAAAAACTTGCGCCGAGGTGTCGGCGGCGGGCAGGGCGTGTATTGTAAGGGAATTATGCAGGATCGGGTTGATTTCGTGCCTGAATTCCGCCCGGCGTCAGAGTTTGGCCACACTGTCGCGGGGGACGAGCTGCCCGCCCAGTTGGATCAGCCGGACCGCGGATTCAGGAGAAACCATGCGTCTGTGCAAAGTTTGCACGGCTTCTTCGCCCACGTCGACCCAGTTGATTCGGAAGGTGGTCAGGGCCGGTGAGGCAAGTTTGGCGATCGGCATGTCGTCGAATCCGGCCACGGACATCTCATCGGGAATGGAGATGCCGATCATCCGCATTGCTTCGATCGCCCAGACCGCGGCGCTGTCGTTGTAGCAGAACAGCGCGGTGGCGTCGTGCAGGTGGGTGGTAACCCAGGCCTGAAACTCCTTCAGGTCGGGTTCGACCGGCCGGCGGCTGGTGTGGCCGAAAACCGAGACGACCTTTCCGTCGGCGGCATCGGCGCCGCCTTCTACATGCTGGCGGAAGCCGGCGAAGCGGCGCTGCAGGGTCAGGCGGTTGCGCCCGCCCATGTAGAGGAAGCGGCGGTGACCCATTCCCATCAGGTAGCGCCCGATTACCGCGCCACCGAGAAAGTTGGTGGGCGTTATGGCATCTACCCGTAATTCCTCATCAATTCCGTTCGCGATCACGGATGAAATGCCACGCTCGGCAAAATCGGCCAGCGTTTCCGGAGCCGGCGTCAGGCCGAGAAAGATGCATCCGGTGCGCGGGTTGAGACGGTTGCTGATTTCCGCCGGCAGCGGCGTGCGCGACTGTGTCATGAAGGTTTCGACGCTGCCGCTGACCTTGTGCGCCTCCTCGCGGATGCCGGAGAGCGTTTCATAATAGATCGAGGACCGGACGTCGTTGAAATCCTCGATGGCGGAAATCACCACGATGGATTCGAAACTCTCGACGGTCTGGCGCTGTTTGATCGGATAGCCGATCTGCAGGGCGCAGTCGCGGACCTTGCGGCGAATCGGCTCGGTGATGCTGGGGGAATCCGACAGGGCACGGGACACGGTGCTGATCGAAACACCGAGTGCCTGTGCAATGTCCGCCTGACTGGCGCGGGGACGGTTTGTCAGAGTTTTCATGGGGGCATGTTATGATGAATGCACAATTTGTCCAACATGCAAAATTTGCAAAGACAAAATTCGTCTTTTCGCGCCTCTGACCGAGATCCGATCCGATGGGCCGGACCGGCGGGCCGCGTCCGGAAGGCGGCGCTGTCCGGGCCTGGCACCGCTGCACTGCGGCAAAAGCGTGCGAGGTGCGAAACCTTCACGGTTTTTTGCGCTTAATAACCAAATGTTAAGCCTGTCGGCGCGAATAGTGGCTTCAGGGTCCCGAAGGGTCGGGCCTGCCCGGAAACAACAAGATAACGAGGCGCCGTGCCAACGCAGTTACAGACACTATGGGAAGGCCTGGAAACCAGGCAGCGCATCATTGCTGTCATGACGGCCGTCGCCATTCTCGCCACCATGTTCGGAATCAGCCGCATTGCGACCGCGCCCAACATGGCACTTCTGTATTCGGGGCTGGACGCCGCGGCGTCCGGTGAGGTTGTTGCGGCGCTGGATGCGCAGGGCGTCCGGTACGAGGTTCGCGATACGTCAATCTATGTCGATCAGGCGGACCGTGACCGCGTGCGGATGAGCCTCGCGTCTGAGGGGCTGCCTGCCGGTGGACCCGCAGGTTATGAGCTTCTGGACGGGCTGACGGGGTTTGGTACCACGAGCCAGATGTTCGATGCCGCCTACTGGCGCGCGAAGGAGGGCGAGTTGGCCCGCACAATCGCCTCGGGCCGCAATATCCGTTCTGCACGGGTTCACCTCGCCAATCCGGTATCGCAGCCGTTTTCGCGGACGCCAACCGGTTCCGCCTCCGTGACGGTGACCGTCGCCAGCGGCAGTCTCGACGCGAGCCAGGCCGAGGCGATCCGCTATCTGGTGTCTTCGGCCGTGGCCGGGATCGACCCTGACGCGGTTGCGGTCATCGACAGTGCGCGCGGCATTGTCCTGTCGGGTGCCGACGACGAATTCGCCCGCGCCGGTGTGCAGAGTCCGGACGAGCGCGCCGAGGTCATTCGCGGCAACGTACAGCGGATGCTGGAGGCGCGGGTCGGAGCCGGTCGGGCGATCGTCGAGGTTCACGTCGATGCGAACATGGACAGCCGGACCATCAGCGAGCGGCGGATCGATCCCGAGAGCCGGGTCGCCATCAGTTCCGAAACAGAAGAAAACGTCGAGAGTTCGACCGGTACGTCACCGGGGGTAACCGTCGCCAGCAATCTGCCGGACGGCGATGTCCAGGGTGGTGCGGGCGAAAACAATCACAGCTCAACGCAGACGCGCGAGCGGCAGAACTTCGAGGTTTCCGAGACCAACAGCGAGACCGTCATCCTGCCGGGGCAGGTGCGCCGGGTGAACGTGGCGGTGATGGTCGACGGCATTTTCGCCCCCGACGAGACCGGGCAGATCGTCTGGCAGCCCCGCTCGGAGGAAGAGATGAACACGCTGCGCCAGCTCGTGCAGACGGCAGCGGGATTTGACGCGGAGCGCGGCGATACCATCACCATTGAATCGCTGCAGTTCACCGCACCGCTCGAACTGGGCACGGTCGTCGAGCGTGACGGCGAAACCTTCATGGACAAATATGGCGCCCAGCTGATCCAGGCCGGGGTGCTCGGCGGAATCATCATGGCGCTGATCTTCTTCGTGCTGCGGCCGATGCTGAAGCGGAATGGCCAGACGGCGTTCCCGGACCTCGGCGGCGCGGACATGTTTGAGGACGGCATGCCGCAGCAGCTGGCAGATCAGCGTGCCGAGGACATGATGGACATGCCGCCGGCGACGGTGAACCGGATCGAACGCCTTCGCGAGGTGATCACCGACCGCAGCGAGGAATCCGCGAGTGTCCTGCGCAGCTGGATTGAAGCGCCTGAGGGCCAGAAGGAGTCGGTCGGTTCATGAGTACTTTTCGGTTACAGACCTTTGATGCAGCGGGTGGGGGCGACACGCGGGAAGGCAGCGGGCCTTCCGCGGCCGACCTCGCGCTGCAGGCGGCGCGGGACGAAGGCTATCAGCAGGGGTTTCTCGCGGGCCAGGCCGCGGCAACCGAAGCCCATCTCGAGGATCAGGGCAGGCTGACCGGTGAACTGGTCGAGGCGCTGAGTGATGCGGGGCTGACCAACGAGGCCGCCCGGCGGCACGTTGCTGCGAGCCTTGCGCCAATGATCGAGGCGCTGGGGGCGGCAATCGCGCCGTCGCTTGCCGAGGCCGGCATGACCGCGGAGGTTGCGCGGCTGGTGGAACTGGCGCTGGAGGCCTCGCCTGCAGCAAGGCCGCTGGTACGCTGCGCCGAAGAACTTGCAGGACCACTGGCGAAACTCCTCGACGAGCGCGGCATTGCGGCCGATGTCGAAGCGGCGCCGGAATTTCTGCCCCGTGAGGCCCGGATCGTCTGGGATCAGGGGTACGATCACATTGACATGGACGCCTGCGTTGCCCAGGTGCGGCAGTGTCTTGCGTCCCATCTGAAAACCGAGAGCGGGAGCGTGAAACATGACGGATTCTGAAGTGTCGGAAGGCGGTCAGCTGGGTGGACTGGAATCGGGTTCACTGTCAGAGAAGGGTCCTGTGCGGTCGCGGTCCGGCGCCTTTTCCGGCGTGCCGATCGAGGTCACCATTTCGGTGGGCAAAGCCCGACCCAAAGTCAGTGAACTGGTCGAACTGCGCCGGGATTCGGTGCTGACGCTCGATTCCGGAATCGACGATCCCGTCGAGCTTTATGTCGGGGACCGGCTGATCGCGCGGGGCGAGTTGCAGGAAATGGGCGACAATTCCGGTCGACTCGGGGTGCGTTTGACCGAAGTTGCCGATTTTTCGGATGATCTCTAGGCGAAACAGACTTTTGCCGGCGACCGGTCTGGCGCTGGTCGCGGTTCTCGCGTTGATCGCCGAGCCGGGGCATGCGCAGGACATCTCCATTTCGCTTGGAGACGGGCAGTCGTTCAGTCTGCGCACGGTACAGCTGTTCATTCTTCTGACGCTGCTCAGTCTGGCGCCGGGTCTGGCGATCATGTTCACCTGCTTTCCGTTCATGGTGACGGTGCTGTCGATCCTGCGCCAGGCGATTGGCGTGCAGCAGGCGCCGCCAAACATGATGATTGTCAGCCTGGCGCTGTTTCTGACCTATTTCGTGATGGAGCCGGTGTTCACGGAGGCCTGGGAAACCGGGGTGAAGCCGATGGTCGAAGGAACCCTGACCCCGGAGGATGCCTTCGCGCCGACGATGCTGCCGTTTCGGCATTTCATGGAGGCCAGGGTCGATCCCGATACGGTGACGACGCTGCTCGATGCCACGCCGGCGGAGGAGAACATCGAGGAGGGCGTGCCGCTGTCCACCCTGGTGCCGGCGTTTCTTCTGAGTGAAATCAAACGGGGATTCGAGGTCGGCTTTCTGATTTTCCTGCCTTTTCTGGTGATTGATCTGGTGATTGCCGCGGTGCTGATGTCCATGGGGATGATGATGGTGCCGCCGGCGATTGTTTCGCTTCCGTTCAAGCTGGCGTTTTTCGTCGTGGCGGACGGGTGGAGTCTGCTCGCAGGTGCGATGGTACGGGGTTATGCGCAATGACGGAGTTGGTAGAGGTGGGGACGGCGGCGCCGTCAGGCGGATCGGAACTGGTGGTCGCCAGATCGCCCGGATCGGCACTGGTACCCGCTCAGGCGGGCGGAGGGACGGCGGTTCGCGCGCCGCTTCCGAAGGAACTGATGCCGAGCCCGATCGAGAAGGCTGCGATCGTGCTGACGGCCATTGGCCCGGAATTCGCCGCAGGTGTTCTCGGTGGGCTCGAGGAGCGTGACGTCGAGCGGTTCACCTACGTTGTGGGCCGGCTTGGACGCATCGAGCAACGGGTGCTGGATGCGGTGATCGTCGAGTTTCTGGAGCAGCTGACCATCGGACCGGAGGTTTCCGGCGGCGCGCGGGCGGCGCGGGAACTGCTCGCGGGGCTTGTCGATGAGAGCGAGATAGACCGGATTCTCTCCGGACGGGCCAATCTGTCGGGGGCGACGGTCTGGGAGCGGCTGGGCGATGCGCCGCTGAAGTCGCTGGTGACGTTTTTTCAGGCCAACCACCCGCAGACGGTGGCGATGATCCTGACGGAGCTGCGCGCGGACAAGGCGGCGGCGGCACTTGAGGAAATGGATCCGGATTTCGCCAAGTCAATCGTTCTTCGGCTGGCAACCGTCCCGAGCATCGATCCGCGTGTCGCCGAAGCGGTCGAGGAGGCCATCGAACGGGATTTCCTCTCGGTGCTTCAGGGCAACCTGTCGAAACGGCGTCCGGCCGATCTGATCGCCGGGTTGATGAACAACATCTCCAGCGACGTGCGTGAGGGATTCCTGTCGTTTCTGGAGGCCAAGGACGGGCCTCTGGCCCAGGATGTGCTGCGGACCATGTTCACCTTCGAGGACATCCGGGTTCGGATCGGTGGCCGCGACGTGGCGACGATTGTCCGCGAGATGGAGGAGAGCGTGCTCATGGCCGCCCTCAAGGCCGGGGAGGCGCAGGGCAGCGAGACGGTTCGCCACATTCTGGACAACCTCCCGCGCCGCCTGAGCGAACGTTTTGTCGAGGACCTGTCAGGTATGGACCCCGTGCCGGTCAAGGAAGGCGAAGCGGCGCAGATCGAACTGACCAAGAAGATTCAGGAGATGGCCAAGGAAGGCACGATCAGCCTGCTCGACAGGGAATAGCGGGAAGCCGCGGGAGCAGCGTTTGCATTGCGTCGAATGACGGTTTAGGGGAACTGCGTGTTTTCCTGGATGGGGTGTCATGGCGTTTTTCCAGAAACTGAAGGACCGGCTGTTCAAGTCCTCATCGAAGATCGACGACGGGATTGACCGGATCCTTGAAGAGGCGCCCGCCGCCGGTGCGGACGCCGCTCCCGCCGAAGAAGTGGCGGCGCCTTCGATTGCTGCGCGTCTGCTCGGCGGGGAAAAGGCACGCGTTCTTGACGATGCGATGCTCGAAAGCCTCGAGGATCTGCTGATTACCGCCGACATGGGGGTTGAAACGGCCCTGAAGCTGACTTCGAGCATGGCCGAGGGGCGCTTTGGCCGCAGGATTGGCGCTACCGAACTCAAGCAGGCGCTGGCGGCAGAAATCGCCGCGGTGCTTGAGCCGGTATCGCGGCCGATGCCGATCTACAGCAAACGTCCGCAGGTCGTGCTGGTGGTCGGGGTCAACGGATCGGGCAAGACCACGACCATCGGCAAGCTGGCCAGCCAGTTCAGCGCCGCCAACAAGAAAGTGGTGATTGCCGCCTGCGACACGTTCCGGGCGGCGGCGGTGGAGCAGCTGCAGATCTGGGGGCAGCGGGCCGGTGTGCCGGTTTTGACCGCCGCCCAGGGAACCGATCCGGCGAGCTTGGCTTTCGACGCTATGGTTCGGGCGGAGGCGGACGGGGCGGATCTGCTGCTGATCGACACGGCTGGTCGGTTGCAGAACCGCGAGGATCTGATGCAGGAACTGGCCAAGATCGTTCGGGTGATCCGCAAGCGAGACCCGGAGGCGCCGCACAACACGCTCCTGGTGCTCGATGCAACCACGGGTCAGAACGCCCTGACCCAGGTGGATATTTTCCGGAAGATTGCAGATGTATCCGGCTTGGTCATGACCAAGCTCGACGGTACTGCCAAGGGCGGTGTCCTGGTGGCGCTTGCCGACCGGTTCGGGCTGCCGATCCATGCCATCGGTGTCGGTGAGGCAATTGAGGACCTTGCCCCGTTTGATCCCGACGAGTTTTCCCGCGCCCTGACCGGACTCTGAGCCCTTGGGCGCCTGGGTGCAGTCGCTGGAAGGGTCGGCACATGCGTCGCTCGTGGCAATGGGGCTGGCACTGTTCGCGGCGGTTACGCACGCGGTTTTCGGAGCGCTGCAGAAGGGACGGCATGATCCGTGGCTGTCGCGTGGGGCGATTGATTTCAGCTACTCGCTGATGGCGCTGCCGGTGGCCCTGTTCGTGGTTCCATGGCCGGAGGAAGATGCCTGGTGGCTGCTCGGCGGGGCGATGCTGATCCATGTCGGATACAAGTTCTGTCAGGCAAAGGCTTACAGCAGCGGTGATTTTTCCGTTGTCTATCCGATTGTCCGGGGGCTTGGGCCGCTGGTGACGGTGCTCGCGGTCGGGGAGGTGTTTTCCGAGAGCTATTCGGCGTTGCAGTGGTTTGGCGTGTTGCTGCTGTCAGGGGCGATCTTTTCGCTGTCCTGGTTCAACATCACGCGGGCGACGCTCGGGCGCAGAAGGTTGGCAGTGGCGATCGCCTGGGCGGTGGTCACGGGAATTTTTGTTGCGTTCTATACCACTTATGACGCATTCGGGATCCGGGCGACACCGGATCCGTTCACGTTTCTGGCGTGGTTCTTCGTCCTTGACGGGCTGGTGTTTCCCTGGATCGCGTTTTTCCGCTACCGGGCGATGGTTCATCCGCCGGCGCTGCTGCCGTTGTTGGGGCGGGGAGTGATCGGCGGTCTGGTCGCCTATCTGAGTTTCGGTTCGGTGATGCTGGCGACGCGGATCGACCGGGTGGGGGAGGCGGCAGTTTTGCGTGAAACTTCAGTGGTTTTCGCAGCGCTGATCGGGTGGCTTTTTCTCGGCGAGCGGATCGGACCGGTGCGGGCGGGGCTGGTGGGGCTGATCGCGCTTGGTGCGGTTGTGGTGGAGTTTGGCTGAGTGAGGCGGTAAAGGGCAGAATGGCAGAGCGCAAAATCAATCCGATCCTGAAGCTGGTTCTCGAAGTGGGACCGATCGCGGTGTTCTTTCTGGCCTACAGATGGGCTCCGGTTCCTGACGGGCTGGATACGATGGAAAGACAGCTTGAACAGATTCTGTTTTCCACCAAAGTTTTCATTCCGGTTATTCTGGCGACACTTGGGCTGAGCTGGTACTTTACCCGGCACCTGCCGAAGATGGCCGTGATTACGGCGGTTGTCGTGGTGATTTTCGGCGGGCTGACGCTGGTTTTGCGGGACGATACTTTCGTCAAGATGAAGCCGACGATTCTCTATGGTCTGTTTGCCGGGATTCTCGGATTCGGGCTGTTGCGCGGGCAGAGTTACCTCAAGTACCTGATGGACGAGTTGCTGCCGATGCGCGATGAAGGGTGGATGAAGTTTACCCGGCGGTTTGTTGTTTTCTATATATTTTTGGCGATCCTGAACGAGGTGGTCTGGCGGAGTTTCGGCACGGATCTCTGGGTCAGTTTCCGCACCTTCGTTCTGCCGGTCGGCAATTTTCTGTTCATCATGGCCCAGGTGCCGCTGTTCCAGAAATATTCCGACCAGGCGGAAAAGGGCGATGCAGCCTGAGGGGCTGCGGTGCCGTTAACCATGCGGCGGCGGGATACCCTTTCGATACCCGACCGATACCCTTCTGATACCGACGGAATCCGTTTGGACCGCAAAGGTTAACGCTCCGCCATCCAGCCCGAAACGCGAAATTGGCGTGTGGCCAAGCCCTGCGCGGGCTGCATGGCGGCTTTCCCCTTTCAGGCGTTGTGCGTTGCAGCATGTTTCCTATTTTGAGGCGGCGGGTGGATGATCCTCCGCAGATGCAAACGAAGGATGACGATCATGGCTGCAACATATGTTTCGACGGAACCCCGTTCGACCGTATCCATGTTCGACGCGTACGCCACGGATTTCCTGGGCGGGCTTCGCGCCAGATGGATGCAGTACCGGGCCTATCGCAGGACGCTTGCGGAACTCCGCGGCCTGCCGAAACGGACGCTCGATGATCTCAACTTCGATCGGGGTGATCTGGCGGGAGCCGTTCACCGCGAAGTTTACGGCCACTGATGAAATCCGGGCACCAACGTCCGGCCGGCCAAACATACACGTAAGGAATACCACCATGGCACATGCCATTTCTTTCACCGACCACGCCACCAATGTCACTTCCGCACAGGGTTTTGTCGCGCGCCTGATCAAGGGCGTTTCCGACTACCGGCGGTTTCTGGCGATCCATGCGGAGCTTGAGTCGCTGAGCGACCGGAGCCTCGAAGACATGGGTTTGACCCGCTCCGACGTCAGCGCGGTAGCCCGCGAGTCCGTATACGGCGCCTGAGCCCGGTCTCGGTTTCGCATCGGGACGCTGCGGGAAGCAGCGCCAGGGTTTGGGGAACTGACCGCATGACTGAAGAATTTCCGTCCGCCCTCTCCGGCAGGTGCCAGGGGGCGGACTTTTGTTTTTGCTTGTCCGTGCCGGACTCCGGCTGATGTCCGGGATCTTGCCGCGGACCCCTGCCGGGCGCAGCTGCCGGCAGAGGGAAGGCAGGTTTCGCCGTAGCGCGAACTCCGTGCCTGATTTTTAATCGGTTGATGCGAGGTGGTGCTTATGCAGGCAGCGACCGGTGGCCAAATCCGGTTCAGACCGTACCGGTGTCGTATGATTTTGCGGTGCAGTGAAGTAGGTCGGTGAAAAATCCGACCCGGATCACTATGTAAAGACTGTGAAAATTTTGTTAAGAAAGCCTTGCGCGGGTTGCATGGCAGCATTTCGTTTTATGGCGTTGTGCAGCGCACAAAGTGTACTATCTTTCAGGCATAAGGAGGGGACGGCCCACAAATGCAACTGGAAGGAGACCAAAATGGCTACGATCGCAAGTAATCTGTATGCGACCAGCGTCCGGTTGAATGTGGTATCGCCCGAAACGGGTGCCAATGGCACATTTGACGGACTTTACACCGCCTGGAAGCGGTATCGGACTTACCGGGCGACCCTGTCGGCGCTGAAGGAACTGCCCGACCGCACCCTGGAAGACCTGAATTTCAACCGCGGCGATTTGGCGGAAATCGCCCGCCGCGAAGTATACGGCCGCTGAGGCAAACCGGACACACAACCGGAACGGCCATAACGACACGAAGGAGCCCTATCATGGCACAGACTTTGACACTGAACGACTACTCCACTGCATCCACCCAGTCGGGACTGTTCTCCCGGTTGCGCGAGAAGGTGGTCGGCTACCGCAAGTACCTGGCGATCCAGGAAGAACTGCAGCTGCTCAGCGACCGCGAACTGGCAGACATCGGCATCAGCCGGTTCAACATCCCTGACATCGCCCGCGATGCCGCGCGCACTGCCTGAGGCAGGAGCGCCAGGGGGGCGGGATCTGTCCTGACCCCGCCTGAACCGGTGAAAATGCAAGGCCCGCTGCCCGGTGCAGCGGGCCTTTTCGTTTGCCGGAGTTCAGGGCGCGGAGCACGGCTTTGCCGGCTCAGGTTCGGGAACGCGGCCGAGAATGATCGGCAGCGCCACCACGAGGGTCAGGATCCGGGCGAGATGGTGCAGGGCGATATAGGCCGGGTCAAAGCCGAGGGCGAGGCCGATGGCCGCCATTGCCTCGACGCCGCCGGGGGCGAAGGCGACCCAGGTCTCAGCCACGGGCAGATCGGAAACCGCCGCGGCGACCAGGGCAAAGGCCAGCGAGACCGCTGCCGCCGCGCCGACGACGGCGAAAGCAGAGACGGAAAACCGCAGCAGATCGGATTTTGCCACGCCGGCGAACCGGGCGCCGATGGTGCCGCCGGTGACGGTGAAGGCGAGCCAGACCAGAAGCTGCGGCGGCGGGCCCGCGGCGATGCCGCTGCCGTGGCTGAGGCCGCTGGCGAGCATGCCGCCGATCAGGTAGGCGGCCGGGATGCGCAGGCGGGTGCCGGTCCAGCCGAGGGCGAAGCCGCCGGCGAACACGGCGGACATTGCCGGCAGGGCCATCGGCAGGCCGGGCAGGACGGTGGTGGTGGCGGGCAGAATGCCCACGGACCGCATCAGCAGCGGCAGGGCGCTGACGAGGATCAGCAGCCGCAGGCACTGCATCACCAGCACCGCGGTCACGTCGCCGCGCCCGTCCATGGCAACCGCGAGGGCGAAGGACAGCGTGCCGGGGCTGCTGGCCAGCAGCGCAGTGTCGCGGGAATGGCCGAACACGCGCCGGAGCAGCCAGGCCGCGACCAGCAGCGTGCAGATCACCGACACGGACAGCAGGATCAGGCTGGGGATCCAGCCGGCCATGGCCTGCAGGGTTCCGGGCGTGATGCCGGCGCCGAGCGATACGCCGATCACCACGAACGCGCCGTTGCGCAGGCGGTCGTCGATGCGGGGAGAGAGACCGGCCCAGGCCGCCAGGGTTACCGCGAGGCTGGCGCCGATCAGCGGCCCGGCGGGAAGGCCGACCCAGGTGCCGAACAGCGCCCCGGCGAGGGCCAGGGTCAGGGCCAGCAGGTTGCGCCAAAGCGCCTGTGACGGATGTCGCGGATCGTTCAGTGCCATGGCAGCCTCCGGAACCGAGCCTTAGCAGCGGCGGCAGGCGGGTTCCAGAGGCTGGACGCGGGATTGCCGTTCCGGCCGCCGGGTCAGCGTCCGGGCATCCGGCAGAACTCGGCGAAGGTTACCGATTCCTGTTGCTCCGGGCTGATGCCGAGATCGGCCAGCAGTTCGGGGCTCAGGGCCTTGAACCTGCGGAACTCGCGGAATGCGGTATTGATCTGAATGAGATAGGACGGCGTCATGTGCTGCAGGATTGCGGCGGCGCCGGATTTGATGAACCGGAGTTCCGGCGCGCTGGCATTGTTGATCATGGTCATGGCGTGTCCCTCATTCTGATGTTCCGGCCCCGCATGGCGTGGCCCCTGCGAAGGTTTTGCCCGGAAACGGCGCCCGCGTCTGTGAAGCGGCGCACAGTTCGGAGGGTGCAGGCTCAGAACAGGTCGGGGTTGGCCGCGTTTTCGAGGGCATCCCGGTCGCGCAGGGTGACGCGGCCGCGCCCGACCTCGATCCAGCCGCTGCGGGCCCATTCGGCCAGGGTTTTCGAGACGATTTCCCGGGTGGCGCCGATGTGGTCGGCCAGATCCGCCTGGGACATGACGATGGTATCCGGCCCCTTTGGCGAGATGCCGGCCAGATACAGGAGTTTCAGCGCCAGCCGCGACGCCGTGGACAGGAATACCTGTTCCTCGAGCTGTCGGGACACCCAGCGCAGGCGGCTGCCGGCGAGGCGGATCATTTCGATGGCAAGCTCGGGCCGGGCGTGAATTGCCTCGAACAGGTCGCTGCGGCGGATCTGGCGCAGGGTGCAGGCGGCGATTGCGGTGACGGTGGCGGTGCGCGGGCCGGGATCGAACAGGGCGATTTCGCCGAACACGTCGCCGCTGCGCAGCATGTTCAGCGCAAGCCTTCGGCCCTCCGCCGACAGCACGCTGATTTCCAGCAGTCCCTCTTCGAGAAGGTAGAGCGTGTCGCCGGGGTCGCCCTGGTCAAACAGCACCTCGCCCGGGGCAAGCCGCAGCCGGGTCATGATCCGCTCGAATGCCTGGCGCAGTTCGGGTGAGGCATCCCCGAACATCCGGGAGCCCTGCAACGGGTGGTCTGGGGGTGTGTCCTCGCGCGCCATGGCGTCATGATTAGCGGCAAACGCACGGAATTAAAGCGCAAATGCGCACCGGACGCCGGTTTGTCGAAGTTTTGGGCGGGGCTGCTGCGGGGCGTTCCGATCCGGGACCCGGCATGGTAGCAGTGGACGGAATCGGGGAGAGTTCGGCATTGGGCGCATTATTCGGATCAGGCAGGCCGGCTGGACGCTCGGCGCGGTCGTCGGATGCGGATGAGCGGCGGCAGCTGACGGTGCTGTTCTATGACATCGTCGGGTCGACGGCGATGCTCGAACGGCTCGATCCGGAGGATACCCGCGAAGTTCTGCTGCGGGTCCACGACATCGCCAGGGACTGCATTGCCGAACATTTCGGCTCCCTGCAGCAGGTGATGGGCGACGGCGGCATGGCATACTTCGGCTGGCCGGTGGCGAGCGAGGACGCGGTGTTTCAGTCGGTCAGTGCCGCCTGGGCGATCCTGCAGGCGCGGGACGCGCTGGCGCAGAGCGGCGCCGGTGCGCCGGACATCCGCATCGGCATCGCCACCAGTGTGGTCGTGCTGCCGACCGATCGCGGCGCGGCGCAGGGGGCGCATCTGGGAGCGGTTGGAGTGGCGCCGAACCTGGCGGCGCGGCTGGAGACGGTGGCGGCCCCCAACAGCGCGGTGGTGGACTGGACCACCGAGCGGCTGTGCCGGCGGGCGTTCGGCTTCTCTCGGATCGACGGGCTGACCCTCAAGGGGTTTCCGGACGTTCACACCGCCTTCGGTCTGACCGGACGGCGGTCGGTGGCATCGCGGTTCCGGATGCTGCGCTACTCCGGCACGGCGCTGGTGGCGCGTGAGGCCGAGGCGGCGCGGCTCTGGCAGGGCTGGGAATCGGCCACGGCCGGAACCGGGGCGGCGGTTCTGGTCGAGGGCGAGGCGGGGATCGGCAAGTCGCGGCTCGCCGAGGCGCTGGTGGAGCGGATCGGCAGCGCCGGGCGGGTGCTGACGCTGCAGTGTCAGCCCTCGACGTCCGGTGAGGCGCTCCATTCGCTGATCGGCATGTATGAGCGGGCCTGGGCGGAATGGGATTCGGACCCGGATCTGGGTCAGGCGGCGATGGAAACCGCGGCGCTGGTGCGGGAACTGGAGGAGGACCCGACGCTGTCGGCGACGGCGCGGCGCCGGGCGATTGTCGAGGGATGTGTGGCAGTGATCGGCGCGCTGGCCCGGCTCAGACCGTGTCTGGTGCTGGCCGAGGATCTGCACTGGGCCGATGAGGTGACGCTGGCGGTTCTGGCGGCGCTGGCCGAGGCGGGTGGACCGGTGATGGTTCTGGGCACCGCGCGGCCCGGCACCGTGCCGCTGGAGCCGCGCAGGCGGTTTGCCGCAGTGTCGCTCGAGCGGCTCAGCGACGGCGAGGTGCTGAAGCTGGCGGCGGCGGTGGCGGACCATGACCTCGCACGCGCGACGCTCGACTGGATCGTCGAGAAGAGCGACGGCAATCCGCTGTTTGCAACGGAACTTGCCGCCTTCGCGGCAGATGCGTTCGAGGGCGAACCGATCCCCGCGGGTGCGATGCAGGGCGGGACGGTGGTCAGTCTGCGCGATCTGCTGGCGGCACGGCTCGACATGGCGGGGCGGGCACGTCGCACGGCGCAGATCGCCAGCGTCATCGGCCGCGACGTGCCGTTTCCGCTGCTGGTCCGGCTGAGTGCGGACCGGTTTCCGAGGGACGAACTGGAGGCCGATCTCGACCGGCTGGTCCAGCACGGCATTCAGCACCTCGCGGCTGACGGCGTGACCTATTCGTTCCACCACGCCCTGGTGCGCGACGCGGCCTACGAGAGCCAGCTGCGCGGCACGCGGCGTGAGCTGCACGGGCGGATCGTCGATCTGGTGACCTCGGAGCCGGCTCTTGGTGAGAGAATGGCGCGCGAGGTGCTGGCGGAGCACTGTCTGCTGGCGGATCGGCTGGAACAGGGCGTTTGAGCCGGTCGGCTTTCGCTGCGCCGCGCGGGATGCTGGAACGGGCGCTGGCACTGTCGGATTCGATCGGCAGCCGGGAACGGCGGCGGGAACTGAAGCTGCGGGCGATCATGCTGCTCGGGCCGCTGGTGACGCATCTCGACGGTCCGCGCGCCGCTGAGGCGGTCTATGCCCGCGGTCAGGACCTGTGTTTCGAACTGCCGGAGGGGCAGCGCGGCGACTGGTTTCCGATCCTCTGGGGCTGGTGGTTCACCGCCAGCGACCTGACCGAGCAGGCACGGCGTTCGGAAGTGCTGATCAGTGACGTTTCGACCGCCGAGGCACCGGAAGCCCGGTTGCAGGCGCTGCACTGCGGCTGGGCGACGCTGTTCGATCTTGGGGACCATGACCGGTCGCTGGCGGCGGTGAACGAAGGTCTTGCGCTCTACGATCCGGCAGAGGCGGAACGCTCGCGGCACCGGTATGGTCACGATGCCAGGGTCTGCGGTCTGGGGGAACGGGCGCAGTCGCTGTGGATGCTGGGGGATGTGGCCGGATCAAGGGCGGCGATTTCCGAGGCCGAGGAGTGGGGCAATGCGACCGGGCACGCGCCGAGCATCCTCCACGCACTCGACATGGCGACACTGGCGGCGTTCTACCGCCGGGATCAGCGGGACCTGAGCCGGATTCTCGCCAGGGTCGCGGGCATGGCCGAGGCGGGTGACATGCCGGTGGTTGCCGCCAAGAGACAGATTTTCGAGGGCTGGATCGCCGCGCGGAGCGGTGACCGCGGCGCGGGGGCGCAGGTGCGGCAGGGGCTGGAGACCCTGCGCGATCTGGGGGCGCTGGAGGATACGCCGGTCTACGCCGACATTGCCGCCGATACGGCGGCGCATTGCGGCGATCCGGCCGGGGCGCTTCCGGCGCTCGAGGCCGAGATCGTCCGGGCGCGGGAGGCGCGGCTGCTGTTCTGGCTGCCGGAACTGCTGCTCAGACGGGCAATCCTCGGAAGGGCAGTCGGGCAGGACGTCGCGGCCTGGCTCGACGAGGGGCTGGAGGTGGCGCTGGCGCAGAACGCCCACATGCTGGTGCTGCGCAATGTGGCGGCGCGGGTGGACCTGGGCCTGCCGGTCGATGCGCGGCTGCGGGACCTGACCGGAGAGCGGATCGGGCTCGTCGATGCGTCGCCGCTGCGCCGTCAGGTGCTGAATGCCCTGGGACTTTGACCCTGCACGGGATCTTGCCGGATCACCGGAGCACGCGGGGGACGCGGAGTCGCTGTGGGCGCGGCTCGGGCCGCATCTGAGCGGATTTGGCATTTCGCGGGTGGCGGACATCACCGGGCTCGACCGGCTGGGCGTGCCGGTGGTCCAGGTCTGCCGGCCGCTGGCGCGGTCGAATGCGGTGACCCAGGGCAAGGGCGTCAGCCTTGCGGCGGCGGCGGTCGGGGCGGTGCTCGAATGCGTCGAGATGGCGGCGGGAGAGGATCTGCCGGCGGAGGCGTGCTGGCAGGGCGGGCTGAGCGCAGCGGAGATGGCCCCCTGGCGATTTCTGGCGCCGCCGGACGTGGCCTGGCCGACGCGGCAGGAGGCGTGGCGGCGCGGCTGGGATGTGACGGCGGGGAAGTGGGTGCCGGTGCCGCAGGCGGTGGTCTGTACCGATTTTACCCGCGGTGCCGCTTCGGAGGCGGCGCCGATCCTGCGCACCTCCGTCGGGCTCGGTGCCGGGGCGGGCTGGGCGGCGGCGGTCTGGCACGGGTTGCTGGAAGTCATCGAGTGCGACGCGCGGCTGCGGTTTTTCGACCGGCCGGGTGGCGACGGTCCGGCGCAGCTGCGGCCGGCCGGGGCGGTGCCGCCGGCGCTGCTGGCGCGGATTGCCGGGCAGGGGCTGCGAATCGGGGCATGGGAGATGACGGCGCGTCCGGGGCCGCGGACGGTGATGGTGCGGATCATGGAAGATCCGGCGGGCAATCCGGCACTGCCGCTGCCGGCGGAGGGGTTTGCCTGTCGCCCGATGCTCGCGGAAGCAGTGGAGGCGGCCCTGCTCGAGGCGGCGCAGGGGCGGCTGGCGGCGATTTCCGGGGCGCGGGAGGACATGACCCGGGCGCTCTACCGGCTGCGGCCGCCGGAGGCGGTGCGGACGCGGGACTGGGCGCGGCTCGACCCGGGGCGGGGACGGGAGGCGGCGAAGGACGGTTCCTGTCCGGCCAATCCGGTGCAGCTGGCCGCGGCCCTGCCCGGGCCGGTGGTGGTGGTGCCGCTGCTGGCGCGGCCGGAGATCCCGCTGGCGGTGGTGCGGGTTCTCGCGCCGGGTCTGGTGACCGACCCGGAGCGGCTGCGGGACCGGGCGGTATGACCGGGCGGCCGGTGGTGTTTCTCGGTCCGTCGCTGAACCGGGATGTGGCGGCGGGCCTGCTCGATGCGGAGTTCCGCGCCCCGGTCGCGCAGGGGGATGTGTTGCGGGCACTGGAAACACGCCCTGCGGCAATCGCGATCATTGACGGGGTGTTCACCCATCAGCCGACCGTGCGGCACAGGGAAATCCTCTGGGCCCTGGCCGAGGGGGTGCCGGTATTCGGGGTAGCGAGCATGGGGGCGCTACGGGCGGCGGAACTGTGGCGGCAGGGAATGATCGGGTCGGGACTGATCTACCGCTGGTACCGCCGGTTTCCGCTGCTGGCCGATGACGCTGTGGCGGTGACCCATGCGCCGCAGGAGGCGGGCGGGCAGGCGCTGAGCGCGGCGCTGGTCGACCTGCGGCGCAGCCTCTCTGCGGCGGTACGGAGCGGCGGTCTGGATGCGGGCGCGGCGCGGGACCTGGCGGCACGGGCAGCGGCGATGCCGTTTTCCGGGCGCGGATGCCAGGCGCTGGAGGCCGAGTCGGGGAGGGCGGGACTTGCGGCGCTGCTGCGCCGGCACTGGCGCGGCCAGAAGGCGGCGGACGCCTGCGGTCTGTTGCGGCGACTTGCGGCCCATGCGGCCGCCGGAGACTGGCCGGAGCCGCGCGCGATGCACCCGCCGGTTGTGCACGCCTGGCTGGACGATTTGCGGGACGGCGGCTTTGATCCGCTAAAAATAGCCCGAATTCCCAAATAGTTGTAGCGTTCTTGCCGGCCTGCCGGTACCCTGCGCGCGAACACCACAGAGGTTGGGGGCAGCGGGTGGCGGCAGTTTTGGCGGGATCAGGCACGCGGTTTCTGCTGTATCCGCAGGCGCCGGTGACGCCGGGGTACGACCGGCCGGAACTGGTCTGGATCTCCAATCCGGCCGGCAGCGTGGCGCCCGGACCCGCCGATCACCGGATGTATGCGGTCGATCCGCTGCATTCCAAACCGCCCTATGAATACCCGTATCTGCCGCCCTACCGGGGTCCGGTGCATCCGCCGGCGCAGCCCGGACCTGACGGCAATTTCGACCATATTCCGGTGCACGACAGGGCATTTCTTTCGGCGCACCTGTTCGGATCGGTGGCGCGGGTGCTGGACATCTGGGAAGGCTATGTCGGGCACCACATTCCGTGGCATTTTGCCGGGAGCCTCCAGCGGCTGGAACTCATCCCGCTGATCGAATGGGACAATGCGCAGTCGGGGTTCGGTTATCTGGAGTTCGGCCACGATACTTCGGCGGCCGGAGTGCGGTATCCGTACTGCCTGAATTTCGACGTGATCGCCCATGAGGTCGGGCATGCGCTGCTGTTTTCGGAGATCGGTCTGCCGCCGGCCGGCAGGAATCCGGGGCCGGATTTCACCGCCTATCACGAGGGTGTGTCGGATCTCTGCTCGCTGATGGGGCTGCTGCATTTCGATACCGCCATGGACCGGATCCTGCGGCGCGGGTCGGGCAACCTCCTGGTGATGAACGAGATGAACCAGTTCGCCGAACAGGCCGACGAACGGCAGGTGCGGATTGTCGGCAATTCCCGGCGCATGAGCGACGTGGGTCTTGAGGCGCATGACCGGTCGCGGCCGTTTACCGGCGCGTTTTTCGATGCCCTGGTCGAGATCTATCACGACACGGTTGTCGCCCGTGGGATTGTCGATCTGCCGCCACGCTCGATCATCGATGCACGCGACATTGACGACGACCTGGCAAGGACCTTCGCCGACGCCTTTTCAAGGAACTATGAACTGAAGCATTTTGCCCTCAAGGCGGTGCTGGCGGATGCGCGCGATCTGATGGGTACGGCGCTGGCCCGGTCATGGCCGCTGCTCGATGCGGGCGAAGTCACTTTTGTCCGGGCCGGATACGCGATCTGCGACGTGCTTCAGGAAATGGGTCGCGGCGACGCGGCGGAGACGATGGAAGCGTGTCTGGCCTGGCGCGGGATCGTCCGTTCCCCGGGGAACGCAAGGCCGGGAACCGCCTGGGGGCGGCAGGCTGCATGGATTTAGAAACGTGAGGAGGTTGAACGATGTCAATTTACGATCCAGGTGAGGTTGGGCTGATCGGGACGGAAATGGAACCGGATTCCGATGCCAACGTCGGGTATGTGAAGGTCGCCGGCGATCTGACCCACCTGCTGGAACTGAGGTGCCGGTCGCGTCAGGTCTGTGCGGATGATGGTGCCACGAAGGACACCACGCCGACCATGGCGCTGATTTACGGCTACATGTTCGAGGGCCACACCTATCAGATGGCCAGGCCGAGGATCATGGTGGTTGGGGAGGAAAAATCCGACTACAGGCCCGGAACGGGTGGCAACGGCATCGATCCTCAGCCGACCGGCGATCTCTACGTCTGGCGGATGAACAGAGAGTCCGCGACGGTTTCCATTGCCGTCGAAAGCGGTTCGATAGAGACGCTGATCCTGGAGGCGAATACGCCGGGTGCCGCGTCGAAGGCGTCCTATGCCTCGCACATGCAGACTGCGCATCGCGGCGGCAAGCTCGGCTGATCCACTTGCCCGCGGGCCCGGAGCGGCCCGCAACGGCCGGTGGGCGGTCCAGAGGGGAGGCTGGTCATGGCGGGGGAAACCGCAGGGAACGGTGCAGAGCGGAAGGAGGCCGGGCTCGACCCGGCCGACTGGGACGGGTTTCGTGCGGCGGCGCACGGCCTGCTCGAAGCCTGTATCGACCGGCTGGTCGCGGCCCGCGACCATCCGTGGCAGCCGGTGCCGGAAGCGGTGCGGGCCGGTTATGCCATCGGTGAAGGCGGGGGGCTCGGCGACGGGGCGGCGCTGGCGGACCGACTGGCGCGGGAGGTTCTGCCCTACGGTACGGGCAACACCCATCCGCGGTTTTTCGGCTGGGTCCATGGCACCGGGCTCGCCACCGGTGTGATGAGTGAGATGGTGGCGGCGACGATGAACGCCAACTGCGGCGGGCGTGACCATGGTGCGGTCTACATGGAGCGGGCCGTCATCGACTGGGTGCGGCGGGTGATGGGGTTTCCCGACACGGCCAGCGGCGTCCTCGTCGGCGGCACGTCACAGGCAACGGTGATCTGTCTGGCCGCGGCGCGGGTGCGGGCGCTCGGGCCGGAGGTGCGGCGGACCGGCAATGGCGGCGCGCGGCTGGTCGCCTATGCCGGCGGCGGGGTTCATGCCGCAACGCGCAAAGCGATGGAACTGCTCGGGCTCGGGTCGGGCAACCTCGTGCTGATCCCGGAGACGGATGCGGGCATCGACGTCGCCGCCCTGCGCACGGCGATCCAGTCAGACCGTTCGGCGGGCGCGGTTCCGTTCGCGGTGGTCGGGACTGCCGGATCGGTGGATCTTGGTCGGTTCGACGATCTGGAGGCGCTGGCCGACCTCGCGGCCGACGAGGCGGTCTGGCTGCATGTGGACGGGGCGTTCGGGGCGTGGACGCGGCTGGCGGATCCGCCATGGCAGCGGCTGAGCGACGGTATCGGCCGGGCGGATTCACTGGCCTGCGATTTTCACAAGTGGATGTACGTGCCCTATGACTGCGCCATTGCGTTGATCCGCGACGAAAGGCTGCACCGGGCGGCCTTTGCCGCGCGGCCGGCCTATCTGGAGGGCGCGGCGGAGGGCGTGGCCGGCGGCGATCCCTGGTACTGCGACTACGGGGTGGATCTTTCGCGCGGCAACCGGGCGCTGAAGGTCTGGACGGCGCTGCAGGCGTACGGCGCGGGAGCATTCGGTGCGGCGATCACCGGCAACTGCGTGCTGGCGCGGTATCTGGGGGAGCAGGTTTCGGCGGCGGGTGATCTCGGGCTGGTGCGGCGGGTGGTTTCCAACATCTGCGTTTTCACCGTTGCCCCGGATGCGGAAGCCGACCTGCAGGGGGAGATCAACGCGCGCGTGGTTCTGGCGATGCAGATGGAGGGGGTGGCGGTCTGTTCGACCACCCGGATTGACGGTATCGTCGTGGTGCGGGTGGCAATCACCAACCACCGGACCAGGCCGGAGGACATTGATTTTCTGCTGGCTGCGGTGCGGCGGATCCGCGACCGTTGACCCCGGGCCGCGGCGATGCGGTCGCGAAAGGGAATTCCCCCTCCGATGCATGCGCCCCGTTGCATTTGCCGGTGGCTCAGGCATTGAATGGCGGAAGAAGCGCATGGCGCGGAAAAACCGTTTTCAGGGAGGATATTGAATGGACAGACGCAGTTTGCTCGGGGGGGCCGCACTCGGAGCCGTGGCACTGGCAGCCCCGGCCGTTGCCCAGGAGACACGCACGCTGAAGCTGGTCGGCGGGTTTCCCCGCGGCTTCCCGGGCGTCGGCCAGGGGGCGGAACGGCTTGCGGCGCGGATCACCGAGATGAGCGGCGGAGCGCTCGACGTGCAGTATTTCGGCGCCGGAGAACTGGTGCCCGGCACCGGCGTCAATGACGCGGTGTCGACCGGGGCGGCGGATATGGGTCATACCGCGCCCTATTATGCCGCCGGCAAGATCCCGGCGACGATGTATTTTACCGCGCTGCCCTACGGGCTTTCGGCGGCGGAACTGTCGGGCTGGATCTATTTTGGCGGCGGGCAGGAGCTTTGGGACGAGACCTACGCGCCGTTCAACCTCAAGCCGTTCGTCTGCGGCAATTCCATGGCCCAGGCCGGGGGCTGGTTCAAGAAGCCGATCAATTCGCTCGATGACATGCAGGGGCTGAAAATGCGCATTGCCGGACTTGGCGGTGCGATCATGCAGAAGATCGGCGTCTCGACCGTTAACCTGCCGCCGCCGGAGATTTTCCCGGCGCTGCAGTCGGGTGTGGTCGACGCGGCGGAATTCGTCGGGCCGTGGATCGACGTGGCGCTTGGCCTCGCCAAGGTGGCGCCGCATTATTACATGCCGGCGCCACATGAGCCGGGTCCGATGCTCGAATGCATCGTCAACATGGACGTGTGGAATTCGCTGTCGCCGGTGCACCAGTCGATCATCCGCAATGCCTGTCTGGCGCAGTCGGAGGATTCGATTGCGGCGTTTGCGTACAACAACGCCATCGTTTTCGATCAGTTGGTGCAGGCCGGTGCGCAGCCGGCGGCATTCCCCGACGATGTGGTTGCGGCGATGGGGGCGGCGGCGGTCGAGGTGATCGAGGCCTATCCGAACGGCGATCCGATGTCAGAGAAGATCCACGCCGATTACATCGCCTACGTGAAAAAGTGCGCCGCGACAGGCAGGCTGCTTGAGGGCCGGATGTACATGGACCGGGCGACCGTCTGGGGCGTCTGAGGGATTGCGGACGGGTGCGGCGGGCCGGAGGAAAGGCCCGCCGTTTTTCTGGAGGGCGGCAATGGGCCGGATCAGCCACGCGGTTGACACGCTGAACGAGATCACCGGCCGGATTGTCGCCTGGGGCATCCTGCTGATGGTGCTGATGCAGTTCGCCGTGGTGATCGCCCGCTATGTGTTTTCGACGTCGAACCTGTTCGGCATGCCCTCGATCTGGTTTCAGGAGGGCATCGTCTACATGCACGGGCTGACGATCATGCTGGGGGCGGCCTATGCCTTTCTGCATGACGGGCACGTGCGGGTGGATATATTCCGGACCGAAGCCGGTCAGGCGCAGCGGGACTGGACCGACCTGCTGGGATCGGTGCTGCTGGTGCTGCCGCTCTGCTGGGTGATCGCCTGGTCGGCCTGGCCGAACGTGCAGATGTCTTGGATGACCCTTGAGGGGTCGATTGAGCCGGACGGGTTGCCGTTCCGCTACCTGCTCAAGACCACAATTCTCGGTTTTGCGCTGCTGGTGGCGTTGCAGGCGGTGTCGGTGGCGGTAAAGGCGGCGCTGCGGCTCAGCGGCAGATCAGATGCGCCGGTGTTTCGGGAAGACGGATCCGCATGAGCGTTATTGCCGCCAATCTCGACCTGCTGATGTTTCCGGCGGCGATTGTCCTGTTGCTGCGCGGTTTTCCGGTGGCGTTCACCCTGGCCGGAGTTGGGCTGATCTTCGCGGTCTTCGGGGTGATCGGCCATGTCGGCTATTTTTCCGGCGGCGATTTCGGCTTTCTGCGGCCGCTGTTCGGGCGGATTTACGGACTGGTGGACGAGAGCAACGAGGTGCTGGTGGCGGTGCCGCTGTTCGTGTTCATGGGCGTGGTTCTGGAAAAGAGCGGGGTTGCGACGGAACTGCTCGAATCGATGGCGCAGCTGTTTGGCACCCTGCCCGGGGGCCTTGGCATATCCGTGGCCTTTGTCGGCATGC
>JAUIHM010000125.1 GCA_030432315.1 Alphaproteobacteria bacterium
GCGAAGTGGCGAATCGCCTGTTCCTCGATCCGGGCTTCGGGGAACCAGGCGGGCGGGCCGGCGTCGTATTGACGCATTTCGATGGCCAGCACCGGATCGCCGTCGCCGCCGGTCGAGGCGCGGCATTCCCGCCAGGTCTCTTCGCTGCTTCCGACCTGCACCACCGAGGCGCGCCAGTCGCCGTATGTGTCGAAGGAGATTTCGTGCTCCGCGGCGGCGGCGGGCAGCGTCAGCAGGCTGAGGCCGAGCGCGAGAACGGATTTTGACATGGTGGCGGCTCCCTTCGGTTCAGCGAGGGTCCTGTCTGCACGGTGGAGATTTCCAAATCACTAAGAGTGGGGCTCAGACGGCAAACGGGCGCAGGCGTTCGACCTCCGGCCGGTAGGGCGTGGCTCCCTCCGGCAGGTCGCGGATGATGACGGCATCTTCGTATTTGAGTTGCCTGACCAGCACCGGCAGCAGGCGGCGGTAGGCGGCGACGATCGAGCGATCGGGAGCGGGCACGTCGTGACGGATCAGTTTGTGCAGCTTCGGCAGGTGATAAGAGGGCACCATGGTGAACATGTGATGTTCGAGGTGGTAGTTCATGTTCAGGTAGATGAAGCGGCTGACCGGGTTCATCAGCACCGTGCGGGTGTTGAGCCGGTGGTCGGTGACATTTTCCGCCAGGCCGAGGTGTTGCAGCATTCCGGTCATGACATGGTGCCAGGCGCCGTAGAGCCGCGGCAGGCCGACCACCATCAGTGGCAGGATCGATCCCGTCCAGAGCGCCAGCAGAATGGTTGCCGCATAGATCGCCACCCAGATCCGGGCGGTGAGAATGACCTTTGCATGGTCGGTTTCGCGCAGGTAGGTCGCCTCGTCGGGGTGGATGCGGCCGCCGGCATGGAGGAACATGCGCAAAGTCAGGTTCCAGGCATCGATCAGGCCGAACAGGTTGAGCGCCAGACGGGCCAGGTCGGGCGGGCGCATCGCGACAATTTCCGGGTCGCGACCGACGATGATCGTATCGGTATGGTGGCGCACATGGCTCGCACGCCAGGTGTAGGGATTGCGGACCAGCATGAAGCTGGCGATGTGGTAGACGGCATTGTTCATCCACGCGGTCTTGAAGGCGGTCCGGTGGCCGCATTCGTGCCAGCGGGCATCGGAGGCCGAGCCGTAGAGCACGCCGTAAACCGCCCAGAACGGGGCCGACCACCAGGAGGGCCAGAGGGCGATGGCGATGGCGGCGGAGACGGCCATGACGCCGAGCCAGATCACCGTATCGCGCAGGGCAATGGCATCGGATTTTTCCATCAGGGCGCGGATGTCCTGCGGGTCGACGGCGGGGCGGTACCATTTGGGGTTGGCAAGGCCCTGCTCGACCGCGATGCGGGCACCGGTGCCGGAGAGGGTGTAGTCTTTTGCCATGGCGGCACGCTAACCGGGCAGCGGCCCGTGGTCAAAGCCTGCGGTGCCGGAAGGACGATTATTCGGCGAGCAAAGCGGCCTCGGTGTCGGCATCCCAGCCGAGGTGGAAACTGTCGCCGTCGCGGATTACCGGACGGACCATAAGTTTTGGTTTGGCGGCAAGCTGCACGTCGGCGTCGGAATGTTTCAGCCAGTCGGTCAGGTTGCGCCAGTCCTGGGATTTGCGGTCGACGAGGCGGTCACCGAATTCGGCGAGCAGGACGGACCATTCGGCGTCGGAGAGCGGTTCGGCGCGGATGTCGCGGAAGCTGACGTCTTTGCCCGCCGCTTCGAGGGTTTTGCGGGCGCGCTGGCAGGCGGGGCAGGTGTCGAGGCCGTAGATGATCATGCGGGTTTTCCAGAGGGTGTGGCCAGAAGCTTCCGGCATCGTCTCCGCCGCCGCAAGGGGGGAAATGGCGGCCCGCGCGGCCGGACGGTCCGGGAGGCAGGAATGATTTGCCAGCATCCTTCGGTATTGGCAGAGTGTCCGGGCGGGAAACCGATCCGAACAAGGGGAAGAGTGAGATGAAACCTGTGTTGTTGCTGCTTGCCGTCAGCGGACTTGGCCTGGCCGCGTGCAGTTCCGCGCCGGACCCGGACATGATCGCGTCCGGTGGCGCCGCCGGCGATTTTGGTCCGGAATACTGCAGCACCATGCCCGAAGATCCGGCCAAGCGCGAACAGTGGGCCGAGCTTTGCAACGAAAGCAGCCGCTGATCCGGGCAGATTGGCCGTGCCCGCAGGTCAGCGGGCGCGGCTGAACAGGATCTGAACGGCGAAGGCGCAGAAAACCGAAGCGAACACCCAGTCGATGATGCGGGTGATTTTCGGGTTCCTGCGCAGCGTGGCGGCGAAACGGTCGGCGGCCAGAACCATCGGCACGCAGATCAGCGTGGCGACCAGAATGAAGGTCAGGCCGAGCGAGAACAGCTGCTGCGGGGCGTGGGGATCGGATGCCGAAACGAACTGCGGCAGGAAGGTCATGAAGAACAGCACGATCTTCGGATTGAGAAGGTTGATGCCAACGCCTGTGGCCCAGGTTCGCAGCAGGCCGGTCCGGCCCTGACCGCCGTTTTGCGGCAGGGTCAGGGCGGAGCCGTGGCGGATGGCCTGCACCGCCAGCCAGACCAGGTAGCCGGCGCCGACGATCTTGAGTGCCATGAACGCGCGCGGTGCGGCGACGATCAGTTCCGAAAGGCCGAAGGTGACGGCGGCGGTATGGACCAGAATGCCGCTGGTTGCACCGGCAAGAGCGGCGAGTCCGGCCGCGCGGCCGTGGGTGAGTGCCCGGCCGACAAAATACGTCATGTCCGGCCCGGGGGTAATGGCGATGACCGCCACCGCGAGGATGAAGGGCAGCAGGACCGTCATTTCAGGCAGGATCGGACTCACGGCAGGTCTCCGCAAACGTTCTGGACTTCGGTGTTGTCTTCGGGCGCCGGTTCAATGCCGCCGCGTCCGGTCATCACCTCCTGGCCCGGCGCTGCGGAGGCCGGCAGGGATCGGATGGTTTGGAAAATCCACTGCCGGTCTGGCAGGGCGCAGGCTGCGGCTATCGCGACGATTCGGTGATCCGGCGGCGCACATAGCCTTCGACGCTTTCGATCATCTCGTCCATGCCGGGGTCGAAGAAGTGGCTCGCCCCCTCGATGGTCTTCTGGGTGATGGTGATGCCCTTCTGCTGCTTCAGCTTGTCGGCAAGGGACGTCACGTCGGCGGTGGGCACGACCCGGTCGGCGGAGCCGGAAATGATTAGGCCGGAAGAAGGGCAGGGCGCGAGGAAACTGAAATCATACTGATTCGCCGGCGGCGCGACCGAAATGAATCCGGCGATCTCGGGCCGCCGCATCAGCAGCTGCATGCCGATCCATGCACCGAAGGAAAAGCCGGCGACCCAGCAGAACTTGGCGTTCGGATTGAGCGACTGCAGATAGTCCAGCGCCGCGGCGGCATCGCTGAGTTCGCCGACGCCCTGGTCGTATTCGCCCTGGCTGCGGCCGACGCCGCGAAAGTTGAAGCGCAGGCAGGTGAAGCCAATGCGGTGAAAGGTATAGTGGAGGTTGTAGACAACCTTGTTGTTCATCGTCCCGCCATAAACCGGGTGCGGGTGAAGGATGATCGCGATCGGCGCATCCTTGTTTTTCTGCGGGTGGTAACGGCCTTCCAGGCGACCATCGGGACCGGGGAAAATGACCTCGGGCATACAATAAGAACTCCTGCGGCGCGCGAGACGCTATCTTGACGGAATCAGTCAACCAACCTAGAAGCATTCTAAATATGGCAGTGACAACCCCGGCCCTGCATGCTGTTAAGGGGTTGAGTGTCACGCGTCAACACTGTCATCAGCCGCAGGAGACCGGAATGAAGCTCAGTACCAAGGGACGCTACGCGATGATTGCGCTGACCGATCTCGCGGTGCACGGGCGCGAAGGACTGGTGACGCTGTCGGAGGTTTCCCAGCGGCAGGACATTTCGCTGGCCTATCTGGAACAGCTTTTTGTCAAGCTGCGCCGGGCCGAACTGGTCGAATCCGTGCGGGGGCCCGGCGGTGGATACCGTCTGGCGCGGTCGGCGGATCTGATACGGGTTTCGGAGATACTTTCGGCGGTCGACGAGTCGATGGATGCGCTTTCGCGCGGAGCGGGAGCTTCGGGCGGGCAGGGCGGCACCACCGAACAGCAGCTGTCGGACCGGATGTGGGAACAGCTGTCGGCCAATGTCTATGTGCTTCTGCATCAGACCCGGCTCGCGGATGTGGTTGGCGACCAGCTTGCGCCGTGTCCGGCGGTGCCGGCGTTTGTCGTCGTGGTGGATGAGGACGCATGACCGGAAGAGTCTATCTTGACTGGAACGCGTCGGCACCGCTGCGGCCCGAGGCGCGGGCGGCGGCGGTTGCAGCACTTGACCTGACGGGAAACCCGTCTTCGGTGCATGGCGATGGCCGCCGGGTGAAAGCGGTCATGGAACGGGCGCGGATTCAGGTGGCCGAGGCTCTCGGGGCCGCGTCGGCGGAAGTCGTTTTTACCTCCGGTGCCACGGAAGCGGCGGCGCTCGGGCTGGCCGGTCAGGACCTGGCCGGCGCGGATGTCGAGCACGACTGCGTTGCCGGCTGGACCGGAGACCGTCTCGGAGTCGATGCGGATGGGTTGATTGCGGTGAACGACCCCGCCGGTTCCGCGGTGCAGGCCGCGAACTCTGAAACCGGAGTGATCCAGGCGCTGCCACAGGGGGTCGGCTTTGTTGATGCAGTGCAGGCGCTGGGCAAAATCCCGTTTGCGTTCGACCGTCTGGAAGCGCGGCGGGGCATCGTTTCGGCGCACAAGATCGGCGGGCCGCGCGGCATCGGCGCCCTGGTGCTGCGCAGGGGAGTGGAGACGGTTGCCACCCTGCGTGGCGGCGGTCAGGAGATGGGACGCAGGCCTGGAACCGAAAATATTGCCGGGATCGCCGGGTTTGGCGCCGCCTGTGCCGCGGCGATGCGGGACCTGAACGACGGCGTCTGGGAGGCAGTGGCCGAGAGGCGTGATTTCCTCGAGGCTGCACTGGAAGATGCGGTGCCCGACATTATGTTCATGGGCAGGAAAGCGAAGCGCCTGCCGAACACCAGCTGCTTCGCGGTACCCGGATGGAAGGGTGAAACCCAGGTGATGCAGATGGACCTTGCCGGGTTCGCGGTGTCGGCCGGGTCGGCCTGTTCCAGCGGCAAGGTGCGCGCCTCACGGGTGCTGCGGGCGATGGGATATGCCGAAGACGTGGCATCGGCTGCGATCCGGGTTTCGATTGGACCGGAAACGACACGGGACGACCTCGCCCGCTTTGCGCAGGCCTGGGCCGGACAACATGCACGCTACCGGAAACGGGCAGCGTAACGAATGACAGGAGCGGATGGTATGGAAACAGTCTTGACGGAAGATGTGGCACCGGCCCGCGAGGGTGTGGATCAGGAAACGGTCGATACTGTCCGGCAGGTTGGCGAGCGCTACAAATACGGCTTCTCCAGCGACATCGAAACGGAATACGCGCCGAAGGGCCTGAACGAGGACATCGTCCGGCTGATTTCGGAAAAGAACGGTGAGCCTGAATGGCTGCTGGACTGGCGGCTGAACGCCTTCCGGCGCTGGCAGCAGATGGAAGAGCCGAAATGGGCGATGGTCAACTATCCCGAGATCGACTTCCAGGATCAGTACTATTACGCCAGCCCGAAGAGCATGAAGGTGCGGCCGAAGTCGCTCGATGAAGTTGATCCGGCACTGTTGGCGACTTACGAAAAGCTCGGTATCCCTCTGAAGGAACAGATGATCCTGGCCGGGGTCGAGGGCGTGGGCGAGGCGCCGGTCGAGGGCCGCAAGGTTGCGGTGGACGCGGTGTTTGACAGCGTTTCCGTCGGCACGACCTTCAAGGCGGAACTGGCAAAGGCCGGGGTGATTTTCTGCTCCATATCCGAAGCGGTGCGCGAACATCCGGACCTGGTGAAGAAGTATCTTGGGTCGGTGGTGCCGTCGTCGGACAATTTCTATGCCACGCTGAATTCGGCGGTGTTTTCCGACGGCTCGTTCGTCTACATCCCCGAAGGTGTGCGCTGCCCGATGGAACTGAGCACGTATTTCCGCATCAACGCGGAAAACACAGGCCAATTCGAGCGGACGCTGATCGTGGCGGAGAAGGGCTCCTACGTGTCCTATCTCGAAGGCTGCACGGCGCCGATGCGCGACGAAAACCAGCTTCATGCCGCCGTTGTCGAGATCGTCGTTCTGGAGGATGCCGAGGTCAAGTATTCGACCGTGCAGAACTGGTATCCGGGCGATGAGAACGGGAAGGGCGGGATCTACAATTTCGTCACCAAGCGGGCCGACTGTCGCGGTGACCGGGCGAAGGTGATGTGGACCCAGGTGGAAACCGGTTCCGCCGTGACCTGGAAATATCCGTCCTGCATCCTGCGCGGCGAGGCGAGCCAGGGTGAGTTCTATTCGATCGCGATCGCCAACAACCATCAGCAGGCCGATACCGGCACCAAGATGGTGCATCTGGGCAAGAACACCCGGTCGCGGATCGTGTCGAAGGGGATTTCGGCGGGTGTGGCGCAGAACACCTATCGTGG
>JAUIHM010000126.1 GCA_030432315.1 Alphaproteobacteria bacterium
CCCGCAAAAGCTCACCCCAGATCTCCGAAAGCGACCCAACCGCCCCGGCCACCAGCACCGCATAGATCACGAACTGCACCAGCTCACCGGGCGTCATCGCCCCGGAGCGCACGTCCCGCGCCCCCATCCACAGCACCCCGACCACCGAGGCAAAGACGAGAAAAATCACGATCGCCGTCATCACCGCACGGGTCGAGATCCGCGATTTCGCCGTCTCGAACGCATCCTCGGTCAGCCGGTCGAACCGGACCCGGCTGGCCTCCTCATGGGTATAGGCCTGAATGGTCTGCGCCGCGAGCAGCGTCTCGGAGGCCTGGGCCGAGGTGTCGGCGATCCGGTCCTGACTTGCCCGGCTGAGCGCCCGCAGCCGCCGACCCAGCACCAGGATCGGCACCACCACCACCGGCACCACCACCAGCACCGCCAGCGTCAGCTTCGGCGAGGTCACCAGCAGCAGCACCAGCCCGCCGATCAGCGTCAGCAGGTTGCGCAATGCCACCGACACCGACGACGACACCACCGACAATACCAGCGTCGTGTCCGTGGTCAGCCGCGAGAGCACCTCGCCGGTCATGATCTTCTCGTAAAACGACGGGCTCATGGAAATCACCCGGCCGTAGATCGCCTTGCGGATATCCGCGATCACCCGCTCGCCGAGCCGCGTCACAAGGTAGAACCGCAGCGCCGTGCCCAGCGCCAGCAGCGCCGCGATCAGCATGGCGCTGGCGAAATAGGCATCCATCTGCGGCAGGCTCTCGACCAGAAAACCGTCAATCACCCGCCGCACCGCCAGCGGCAGCGTCAGCGACAGCCCGGCCGTCGCCAGCAGCGCCAGCACTGCGCCGATCAGAAGCCCCGGATAGGGCCGCAAAAACGGCACCAGCGCCCGCAGCGGTGAAACCGACTTCGCCTTCGCACGATCCTGCCCCGCGTCCTGCGCCATGCCTGCCTCGCCATCTGTCAATGCCGCAATGACCTAGCAAGCCCGCGCCACGGGCTCAAGCTGCGTTGGCGCCGCCTTCGTCACGGCGACGTGACAGACACCGCGCCGGTTCCACCGCCGCCGCGTCCTGCCGGGCGCCGTTTCCCTGTCCCGTCTGGACAGGCCTGCCGGCAGAACCCATTGTCGCCCGGTGGCGGTGTCCGACCCGGACGAAACCCCGCCACCAAAAAACCGCATCCTAGGGAAGGAAGACAACATGACAATCGAACGTTTCATGCTGGACGATCAGATGACCCCGGTGAGCCACTACTGTCACTCGGTACGGTCCGGCGACCTGATCTGGGTCTCGGGCATTGTCGGAATGACCAAAGACGGATCGATCCCGGAGGATACGGTCGCGCAGTTCGACATCGCCCTCGAGGCAATGGATGCCTGTCTGCGGGCCGCGGGCGGGCGCTCGGATACGGTAACCAAGGTTCAGGTCTTCATGACCGACATCTCGGAACGCGCCCTGATCAATCCGGCGCGCATTGCCTATTTCGGCGAGCACCGTCCGGCGTCGACGCTGGTTGAGGTTTCCGCACTCGTCGACCCGCGCATGAAAGTCGAAATCGAATGCATGGCGATGGTCGCCAGGTAGCCCGCCGCCGGTCGACACATCACCCGGGCCGGCCAAACGACGGGCGGGTGGCCGGAGGGACTAGATCTCGTCGCCCTTCCAGTCGCGGCTTTCCGGGGTTTCGAATTCGCGCGACTGCACGGCAAGCATCCAGGCCCGCAGAACCGCGTTCATCCGCGTCTGATATCCTGCGCCAAACTTTCGAAAAAACCGGATCACATCCACGTCGAGACTGGCGGTCAGTCGGGCCTTTTTCGGGGTCACCGTCGCGTCCCGGGCGATCAGCGCCCACTGCTCCGGCAGACTGCCGAACTTCAGGTCATTGACCTGCTGCCACTGCCGGAGTTCGTCCAGTTCGGCAATGAGTTCGGCATAGGCCAGTTCTTCGGACTTCGTCCGTTTCCGGTCGGTCATCAAATACTCCGTCAAATACGGTCTGAAATGTCTTGGGAAACGGCATCCTACCGCAAAAAGGTTAATCCCTCCTGTCACCCTTGGGCGCCCGGCACGCGCAGACCGAATCCGGCGGCGGACCCGCCTCCGCGCCTGCGGCCGAAGAGAAGTCCGGAGATGATCGCCGCCGCAACCACCGCGACGATTCCGTCTGCCAGCGGGAACGCGAGCCAGACCGCAGCACTTCCACGCAGTTCGGCGAGCGCGAGGATCAGCACCGGACAGAACAGAAACGGCTTGAGAAGTGTCAGCGACGCCGCGCGAAGAGGCTGGCCCACGGCCTGAAAGTAGAGCGCCAGCACCAGAACAGGCCCGGTAAAAAGGTAGAGCGACACCATCAGCTGCAGAATCCGCCCAACTTCCGCGACCACCGCCGGATCCTGCACGAATGCAGTACCAATGCCATGCCGGCCTGCGATCAGCACCGTCTCGACTCCCGCGCAGTAACCGAAAGCGACCAGCACCGCGAGCCGCAGGACCCGGTCCGACCGCCGGTAGAGCCCCGCGCCGACATTGTTGCCGACGATGCTCTGAGTGGCGAGCGCAACCGCCATCAGCGGCAGGAAGGCGAAACCGAGAATCCGGGTGACGATCCCGTAGGCGGCGACCGTCTCGGCAAATCCGGCCTCCCCCGTCAGGCGCAGGCTGGCAATGACGACGACCGAAACCAATGCCATGCCAATGAAACTCAGGCTGAGCGGCGCACCGAGCGCCAGCATTCGCAACCATCCACCGGTCCAGCGCCGCCTCAGGGGCAGCGCCGGCAGCAGCGCGCCGGATGCAAGCTGCCGCACCCCCACAAGCACCCCGAGCCCTGCGCCCTGCGCCAGTGCCGTGCCCCAGGCCGATCCGGCAACACCAAACCCGAGCACGCCGATCAGCAGCCAGTTCAGGCCGATATTGACGAGCGTGACCGCAACCGACAGCAGCGCGACGACCCCCGTCCTGCCCTCATTGCGCCATGCATCCGCATGTATCCCCAGCAGAAACTGCACCGGCGTCGCACAGAGGGTAATCAGCAGATAGGCATGGGCGATTTCCGCAATCCGGTCCCGCCCGCCGGCCAGCAGACCGACCATCGCCCGGCCTGCCAGAAGGTACCCGCCAACCATGACCAGCGCGATGGCGATTGCCAGACCGTGCGCACCGGCGAACGCATCCGCCGCAGCCTCCCGTTCGCCAGCCCCGAGAAACCGGGCGAGCAGGCTGGACATGCCGCCGCTGACCAGCACCGAGAGCGCCGTTGCCGCCATCACCACCGGGAAGATCAGACTGACGGCGGCAAGGGCGTCCGCACCGACGAAATGCCCCAGAAACGCCGCATCGACGACGGACAAAAGGCCGCTCATCATCATGACCACTGTCATTGGCAGCGCCGTGCCAACGAGAAGCCGTCCGGTCGGAACGGTCAGAAACCGGTTTTCTTTTGCAGGGGCCTGCGACATCGCCCACTCCTCCACTGAGGCATTTCGTGATGGATGGGAGCCTGCATTGCCCACCTGCGAAATGCTTCGGGGGTGAGTATGGTCGCTGCGCCGGACTTCACCGTGACAACAGTCAGCAGGCGGCGGGCGTCCGGGGCCCTGCGCCGCGTTAATCCTCCGCAGGCGCAGCTGTCAAGACCAGGAACGCGCATCGGGTCGGCGCGGCAAATGGTTAATGCCGAACGTCGGTATCATCCGGGTACCGGTTGGGTATCGAAAGGGTATCCGGCTGCCGCGCGATTTGCCGACCGCATTAACCAAAATTGTTGATTTTTCGCCGGTTTGCGTCATAATTCCGCCCGCTGCGTTACGACAATCGACCCACGATCCCCTTGCCGGCGACCGTCTACGATTATGACTGACGACGCCAGGCTGCCGCACCCAAGCGGGCAGCAATATCAAGGAGATACACGGAATGGCCACTGGCACCGTGAAATGGTTCAATGCGACCAAAGGCTTTGGGTTCATCCAGCCGGATGGTGGCTCCAAAGACGTTTTCGTCCATATTTCCGCTGTTGAGCGCGCCGGTCTCTCCGGCCTCGACGACGGACAGAAGGTCTCCTTCGACCTCGAATCCGGCCGCGACGGCCGCCAGTCCGCAGCCAACCTGGCTTTGGTAGGCTGACGGGCGGGTTTCCACATCATGTTGTGGAAACTCCCTTTCGGCTGGGGCTGAACTGCCGTCTGACGGCTTCGAATTTCAGGGGGCGGAACCTCAGGTTCTGCCCCTTTTTTCTGCCTTCAGGTCTGTCGGCCCCGTTGCAGAAGCGGCATGAACTCTGCCATGTCAGGACCTGAGCTTTTCCCCGTAAGTGCCTTGCGCAGCGGCATGAAAAGGGCTTTCCCCTTCCGCCCGGTTGCCTGCCTCACCGCGGCCGTCCACTGCCCCCAGGTCTCCGCTGTCCACGTCTCCTTCGGCAGAAGGGCCAGCGCCTCCGCGACAAACTCCTGATCTTCCTCACTTATTTCCGGATCGAATTTCCCCTCACAGATTCGCCACCACTCGGCAATCTCGTCGCGACGGTTGAGATTGCCCCGCACCGCCAGCCAGAACGCCTCGGCCACGTCACCGGGCACGCCCGCCAAGGCCGGATCCCCGGAAATCTCCTGGAAATCAAGTGAATGCAGGTACTTGGCACTCAAACCAAGCAGATCGTCCGCGTTGAACTTCGTCGGCGCCGCACCAAACCGGCCCAGTTTGAATCCCGCCACCAGATCCTCCGGACGGCCCCGAAGCTCTACCGGATCCGCCGACCCGAGTCGCGCAATCGTCGACAAAACCGCCATCGGCTCCACCCCCGCCGCCCGCAGATCCCGTAAAGCCAAAGCCCCCAACCTCTTCGACAACGCCTCCCCCTTGGCGCCGGTAAGCAGAGAGTGATGGGCAAACCGAGGGGGATTCTCTCCAAGCGCCTGAAATATCTGTATTTGTGTCGCTGTGTTGGTCACATGGTCGGCACCGCGCACAATGTCCGTAATGCTGAGGTCGATGTCATCGACTACACTCGCAAGGGTGTAGAGAATCTGCCCGTCGCCGCGGATCAGCACCGGATCGGAAACGCTCGCGGAATCGATCGACGTGTCGCCAAGGATTCCGTCGTTCCAAGAAATCCGTTCCCGTTCAAGCCGGAACCGCCAATGGCCCTTGCGCGTCTTCCTCAGTTCCACGCGTTCCGCAGCACTCAGATCCAACGCCGCGCGGTCGTAGATCGGCGGTCTCCCGGCAGCCAACTGCGTCCGCCGCCTGAGTTCCAATTCCTCCGGCGTCTCGAAACACTCGTAGAGGCGACCGGTCTCACGCAGGCTTTCCGCGATTTCCCGGTATCGGTCGATACGATCCGATTGCCGCTCGAATCGGTCCCATGTCAGTCCCAGCCAAAGAAGATCCTCTTCGATTGCCGCCGCGAATTCCGGCTTCGACCGCTGCGGATCGGTATCATCCAGACGCAGAACGAACGTGCCGCCGCCCTTTCGGGCAATCAGCCAGTTCATTACCGCCGCCCGCAGGTTGCCAATATGCAGATACCCGGTCGGCGACGGTGCAAAGCGCGTAGTTGTCATTTCAGTCCTTCCCACCCGCCCCGGAAACCGCGCCGGTATCTCAGGACGGATCACGCCAGCGGTTTACAATCGGGTATCGCCGGTCCAGCCAGAATGCCTTTCGGGTCAGACGCGCGCCCGGCGCCGACTGAAACCTCTTATATTCAGATAGATAAAGCAGGTTCTCAACCTTCTTCACTGTCGCACGGTCGAATCCGGCCTCAACAATGGCGCCCACGGACATGTCATCTTCCATCAGATGCTCGAGAATTGCATCCAGAACCTCGTACGGCGGCAGACTGTCCTCATCCTTCTGATCAGCCCGCAGTTCCGCGGACGGCGGCTTTTCAATCACGCGCACCGGCATTACCGGCCCGTCCGGTCCTTCCATCCAGTCGCGGTGGTTTGCGTTGCGCCAGCGGCAGGTAGCAAACACCCGCATCTTGTACAGGTCCTTGATCGGGTTATAGCCGCCCGCCATGTCGCCGTAGATCGTCGCGTACCCGACCGCGACCTCCGACTTGTTGCCGGTCG
>JAUIHM010000027.1 GCA_030432315.1 Alphaproteobacteria bacterium
CCATGGGTTGCGCAACGGAGGTGAGGGCAGGGGTGAGATTGAGCGCCAGCGTATCGTCGAATCCAATCAGCGAAATGTCATCCGGCACCCGCAGGCGTGCCGCATGAATTGCCTGCAGCGCGCCGGCGGCCAGAATGTCGCAGGTTGCGAACACCGCCGTCGGTGGCGCGGGAAGCCGGAGCAGCGCTTCCATGTGGTGCCTGCCGATCGCCCCGGAACCGTCATCGGCGATGCTGTAATATCCGCCCAGCCGAACGTAGTCCGAATTCGGTTCCAAGCCGGCCTCGCACATGCAGTCCCCGTAGGCCTTGAGCCGTTCCTCTTCGACGGACAGGTCGCGGTGAACGTTATGTGCGAAAAGGTCCGGATCGCCACCCATATAGGCAATCTTCCGGTGCCCGAGCTGCAGCAGGTGTTCCATCGCCGCCCGCGCCCCGACATAGTTGTCGGCCATGATCGAGGCCGCCGACAGATCGACTGCCCTTTCGATCTGGACCACGGAAACGCCCGCCTGTCGCGCCTGCATCACATTCGCCGCGTCGAGCGACACGCAGAACAGGATCGCATCCACCCGCCGTTCGAGAAACCGGTTAACGCTGCTCGCCTCGCGTTCCCGGCTGCCGTTGTGGTTGAAGATGATGGTCTGATACCCGTGCCGGATCGCCTCTTCTTCCACGCCGCGCGCGACGTTGACAAAAAACGGGTTGGAGGTGATCGCAGAGAGCATCAGCCCTACGGTGCGGCTGCGGTTGGTCCGCAGGCTGCTGGCGGTGATGTTCGGCCGGTAGCCGGATTTTGCCAGCGCGTCCGACACCCTCTGCCGGGTGGCATCCGCAACGTATCCTTTGGCTTTCAGAACCCGTGTCACCGTCGCCGTCGATACGCCGGCGGACCGCGCGACTTCTGCGAGGGTTGGTGATCTGGTACGCGTTCTGTTCATGAACACGACGCGTACCATGGGAAAAGTGCTGACAGATAGGTGATTCTTGCGCAATGCGCGCAGCTTCCGGCGCTGCCACTGCCTGTTGCTGTCCGCCCGTCGGCGCCGCGGGGCCGGTTTTTCCGACCCGCTCCTGCGGCGCATGACAGGTCGCGCTCTCGGCGGCAGAGCCTGCCGCGGAGACCGGGCACGGGCGATCCGCCTGCGCCGGCTCCCGCCGCGGTCAGCGCTGTTCGGGAAAGACGTGCGCCTGACCTGGATCGAAGTTGAGGTTGACCTCGGTTCCCGGCGCCAGGATCCTGTCCTCCCCCAGCGCCGCGATCAGCTTGCTGCCGTCCTTGAGGGTAATGTCGAGCACCGTTTCGCTCCCCAGCCGTTCGGTCAGCGCAACCCTGCCGTGCAGCATGCCTCTGCCCGTTTCGGCCGGGCTGAGGTATTGCGGCCGCACTCCGAGCGTCGCCTGCTGCCCGGGGGTGAAGTCGCGGCCCTTGCGCGGCACCGCCACCGGATCGAGCGCCCCGTTGGAGACGGTGACATTCGACTCCGTGACCTCGCTGACCCTGACATCCATGAAGTTCATCGACGGCGCGCCGAGGAACCCGGCCACGAACAGGTTCGCGGGCTCGTGGTAGAGGTCCATCGGCGCCCCGGCCTGCATCACCTGACCGTCCTTCAGCACCACGATCCGGTCGGCCAGCGTCATTGCCTCGACCTGGTCGTGGGTGACGTAGATCATCGACGCGCCCAGATCCTGGTGCAGTTTGCCGATCTCCATCCGCATGTCCATGCGCAGGGCCGCGTCGAGGTTCGACAGCGGCTCGTCGAACAGAAACACCTTGGGATCCCGGACGATCGCCCGGCCGATCGCGACACGCTGCCGCTGGCCACCGGACAGGGCGCTCGGTCTGCGGTCGAGCAGGTGCTCCATCTGCAGGATCCGCGCGGCCTCCGCGACCTTCGCCTCCTTCTCCGCCTTGCCGACCCCGTTGATGGTCAGGCCGAAGGCGACGTTTTCCCGCACCGACATGTGGGGAAAGATCGCGTAGGTCTGAAACACCATGGCGATGCCCCGTTTCGACGGTTCGAGATCGTTCACCCGTTTGCCGTCGATCTCCAGCGTGCCGCGGGTTATGTCCTCCAGTCCGGCGATCATCCGCAGCAGCGTCGACTTGCCGCACCCCGATGGTCCGACAAAGACAACGAACTCTCCGTCATTGATGTCGATGTCGACACCCTTGATGACCTCTACCGGACCGTAGCTCTTGCGAATGCCGCGCAGTTTTACCGTCGCCATGTTTTACTCCGCCGCCCTGGAAAGGGATCTGATCTGCAACAGTCCGGCGTCGGTCACCTCGACCGGTTCCGGATCCATGACATGTCCGACAAAATCCGACCCGTCCGGGCGGTCGGCAAATCCAAGGATCACCAGCCCGTCGCCACTGTCCTGGATCCGGGCCGCGTAGCGGCGTCCCGGAAGCGCGCCGTCGAGAAATCCCGGCGCCAGCTGCCAGGGGCCGCGCGGGCTTTCACCGATCAGATAATGGTTGCCGGTGACCGGCCCCCCCGGGGTGCGCGCCGCCTGATCCCGTGAAAAGTGCTCTGCCGCGGTACAGAACAGACAGTACCAGCGGTCACCGACCGGAAAGACCTGCGGCACTTCCAGTTGGCCGTATCCGCCGGTGAACACCGGCGGCTGCAGCGTCCAGCTGAAGAGATCCGGCGAGGTGGCGAAGCCGATGCACCCGGCGGCATTGGCCTCGGCGATGCCGTCGGCACGGCCGGTGAAGAACATCAGCCAGCCGTCGCCATCGGGATCGCGTATCACCCAGGGGTCGCGCATCGCCCGGTCGTGCCAGTGACCTTCGGCAAGAACGGTCTCGTAGTGTTCGGCATTCGGCCCGGTGAGGTCGAGCGCCAACCCGTCGCCGACCCGTTTCCAGTGATGCAGATCGGTCGACGTCGCGTGGCCGATCCGTTGCAACAGGCCGTTTTCACCGGCATTGGTGCCGGTGTAGAACAGGTGCCAAAGCCCGTCGTCGCCGCGCAGGGTCGATCCGGTCCATGTGGTCCGGTTGTCCCAGGCTTCACCGTGGGCCGGTGCGAAACAGGTCCCGAGATGGGTCCAGTTGCGCAGATCGCGGCTGGTCGCATGACCGATGCTGACGTTCCAGTGCCGCAGGTCCGGGTCGCCGAGCGATTTGTCGGCCTTGAGAAAATACCCGTGCCAGGTTTCCCCGTCCCGGACATACCAGCTGTCCCAGATCCACTGATCCTTGAGTGCCAAAACCATTTCTCAGCCTTTCACGCCGGTTGACGCAATCGAGGCAATGAATGCCCGTTGCAATACGAGATAGAACGCCAGCACCGGCACGGTGATCACCGTGAGATAGGCCATGATCTCACCCCAGGCGGTGTCGAGCTGGAAGAAATACTGCAGGCCGACCATCACCGGACGGTAGCTTTCCTGCTGCACGACGATCAGCGGCCAGAGGTACTGGTTGTACATCACGAGGAATTTGAGGATCGCCGCGGTGGCAAGAACCGGACCCGAGAGCGGCATCACCACCTTGCGGTAGATCTGCCACCAGCTGGCCCCTTCGACCCGAGACGCCTCGATGAGTTCCTTCGGCAGATCCTTGAAGTACTGCACGAACAGAAAGATCGTCAGCCCGTCGGCAATCCAGGGGATGATCTGCACCCGGTAGGAGTTGAGCCAGCCGATCTGAAAACCGTCCAGCCCGATCCACGGCAGTTTCGACACCAGCAGCAGAAGCGGAATCGCAATCGTCTCGAACGGTACGATCAGGGTCGCGAGGATCACCGAAAGCAGCACCGACCGGCCGGTCCAGTTGAGGAACACGAATGAAAACGCCGCCAGCGAGCAGAACAGCAGCGACAGCAGCACCGTCAGCCCGGTCACCAGCACCGAATTGAACACGAATGTCGCCACCGGTGCGCGGGTGAACGCGTCGCGGTAATTGTCTAAACTCAGGTCGCCGACCGGCAGGAACGCCCGAAAACTCGACGTGTCGCGCAGCAGCTGCAGGTCCGGCTTGAAGCTCGACATCACCATGAATACCAGCGGAAAGATGAAGATTGCCGCGATCAGGGTCAGCACCGCATACCGCACAACAAGGCGCAGACCGTGATTGTCCGAGGATATCGCAGCCATCAGGTCTTCTCCCGTGCAAGCCAGCGCTGAATCAGCGAGATCGTCAGAACCAGCACGAACAGGATCACGCTGATGGTCGAGCCGCCGGAAATGTCCTGTTTGCCGTAACCGCGCTCCACCGCCTGGAAGACCACGGTCTGGGTGCTGTCGAGCGGGCCGCCATTGGTCATCACGTCGATCTGCGCGAACAGGGCGAAGGCCTGCATGGTGATGACGATCACCACCAGCACCGCCGTGTTGCGCAGCCCCGGCCAGGTCACGTAGCGGAAGGTCTGCCACTTGCTGGCCCCTTCGATCGCCGAGGCTTCATATAGGGTAGGGCTGATGGTCTGCAGGCCGGAAAGCCAGATCACCATGTGAAAGCCGACCGCCTGCCAGATCGACATTGCCATGATGCTGCCAAGCGCGGTGTCCGGGTTGCCGAGCCAGTCCATGCCGGTGAAGGCGCCGAAGGTGAGCGCCGAGAGCAGATTGTTGAGCAGCCCGTCCTCACCGTCATAGATGAACCGCCAGAGCAGGGAGACGACGACGATCGACACCACCACCGGCATGAAATAGACCGCCCGGTAGAAATTGATCCCGCGCAGCCGCTGGTTGATGAGCAGCGCAAGACCCAGCGCCAGCGCCCCCTGGACCGGCGCCACCACCAGCACGAAGGTCAGCGTGTTGGCGAGGGCTTTCCAGAAAATCACGTCCGTCGCGATGACGACCTTGGCCGTGTCACCCCAGTGCCAGCGAAACCATTCCCGCATCCCGGCATACTGCGGATAGTCGGGGTTGTTGCGGGTGAAGCCGCGCACGGCGGGATAGCTCAGCGCGCCGTCGTCGTCGCGCACCAGCGCGCCCGCCGCATCCCGCTCCGGCTCGATGCTCAGCACGTCGATGCTCAGGAGACTGCGGTAGTTGTCGAGACCGACGAATTCCGTCGGGTTGGGAGAAATCAGCCGCTGGTTGGTCAGCGACAGCCAGAACGCAAAGATGAACGGCAACACGATGAATGTCGCGATCAGCGCAAATCCGGGTAGCGCAAAGCCCCAGCCGGCCCGGTTCGACGTGGTCAGTTTCGATGTCATGGCAATTCCCCGAGAGGAGAGGGGGCCCGCGCCGCTGCGGGCCCCGCTGGCGTGACTACTGGTGGCCGTAACCGCCGTTGCGCTCGATATCGGCGTTGATTTCGTCCGCCGCCGCATCAAGCGTATCGGCCACGTCCGCACCGTTGGCGATATCGGCCAGTGCCTTTTCGAACACCTTCGCGGCAACCACGTATCCGGGGGTGACCGGACGGACCAGCGCCTGCTCCTCACTCAGGGCGAAGAACACGTTCAGCGGTCCGCCTTCCTTATAGGTTTCGGTCATTTCCGCCGCCGTCGGTGTCGAGGGGATCAGGCCGATTCCGTCGGTGAATGCCGCCAGATACTTGTCCTGCAGCGCGAACTCGATGAACGCCGCCGCCCCTTCGGGATGCTCCGAGGCTGCGGACACGCCGAACTGCCACGAGGCGGCGCCGATCACGCTGCCATTGCCGAAATCCGGGGCCGGCAGGAACACCACGTCATCCACGCCGCCCTCTATGGTGTTGACCGCCGCCCAGTTTCCGTTCCAGGAAAAGGCGTATTTCCCGTCGATGAAGCCCGCATCGCGGTCCGCGGGGTCCTGACTGGTGCCGGGGGCATATCCGTCGGCAAACAGGCTCTGCCACCACTCGCCAAACTCCAGCGCCGCGTCGCCGTTCAGCACGCCCTCGGCAGTCTGGTAGGTCTCACGGTCGACGATGTCGCCGCCAAACGACTGCAGGAACGGGCTGAACGCATAGGGATACCATTCCCCGGTCCAGGCCATGCCGAGATCGAGCGGGTATTCGAAATCGCCGGATTCCTTTGCGGCATCGAGTGCCGCCATGAATTCTTCCTTCGTCCACGGCTCCTCCAGGGTCGGCGTGCGCAGGCCAAGGGCTTCGAGCGTCGACTGCCGGGCATATAGCGCCACTGCCGCGTCCCAAAGCCCGACCGAATAAAGCTCACCGTTCCAGTATCCCTTGGTGCCGGGCAGGAAGTTCTCGATCAGGCTCTCGTCGATGTCCAGCGGCCGCAGGTATCCGGCCCAGGCCCAGTTCGGCATCACCGGCCCGTCCACGTCGACAATGTCCGGCAGATTGCCTGCGAGCGCCGCCGCGACGATCGAGTCGTTGTAGCTTTCCTGCGGAAAGCTCTCCAGCGAGACCACATAGTCACTCTGCGACGCGTTGAAGTCGTCAACGATCTGACGGATGATCGCGCCCTCAACTTCGCCGCCAGCGCCGTGGTACCACATGCTCAGCGCCGTCTGCGCCGAGGCCGTGCCGGCAAATCCGGCCGTCGTGGCCAATGTGGCTGCAAGCAGGATTCGTCTGTTCATTGTGTCGTCCTCCCGATGATGGATATTCTGGTTGTCGGTTTCGGCAGCCGCCGGACCGAATTTCCCGCCTGTACCGGCCCACTGACCAGCATCGGCGCCGTCGGCGGCTGTATTTCGTTGTTGATCAGCGAAAGCAGCAGCTGCATCGCCCTGACGCCGATCGCCGAGTATGGCAGTTCGACCGAGGTCAGCGTCGGATAGAGCGTCTCGGTGATCAGCCGGTGATTGTCGTACCCTGCGACCGAAATGTCGTCAGGCAGCGCCAGTCCGCGCGAGCGCAGAATGCCGTAGGCACGCAGCGCCATCCGGTCGTTGCCAAAACAGATCACCGTTGGCGGATCCGGCAGGGCCAGCACCCGGTCGATCGCATCCCACAAAAGCTGCACCTCGGCCTCCGGGTCCGGAGCATCGAGGTCGGCCGGCACCACCAGCGCGGGATCATAGTCGATCCCCGCTTCCTGCAGCGCATCCCGGTAACCCTTGCTGCGCAGACGGGTCGCCTCCAGCGCCGCGCCGAGGGAAAGATAGGCGATCCGCCGGTGGCCCTTGTCGATCAGATCGGCCACCAGCAGCTTCTGCCCCTGCCAGTCGTTGGGCAAAATCGACGGCGTGCCGATGTCGTCGTAACAATTGGCCAGCACCAGTTTCGTTTTCGGCGAGACCGGGGGCAGGGACACCTTCTGATGGTGATCCGCCACATAGATCAGCCCTTCGACACGGTGTTCCTCAAACGTTCGCATCAGCCCGGGAACCCGGCTTTTCCGCCCGCCGGTATCGGCGATCAAAAGCGTCTTGCCGCTCGATTCGATTGCCCGCTGGATGCCCTGGACGATGAAGAGATAGGGAAGCCCCGCCTGATCGGACTTGTGCGGCGTCAGCGAGATCGCACCGGTGATCACTCCGACCAGCCCCGACCTGTTGGACCGCATCGTCCGTGCTGCGGTAGACGGGACGTAACCAAGAGCGCCGATCGCCTTTTCCACCGCCTCGCGGGTTTTCGCATTGACCGGCGCATCGCCGTTCAGCACCCGACTGACCGTCTTCGGCGAAACGCCTGCGGCTTTGGCGACATCGTATATCGTGGCCAATTTTCCCCCACTGAATGCCGTCCCATTCGGGATCCCGGTCTGACATCGGTGTCATGACACCGATGTCATACGTCGGGGGACAACTTCCTGTCAACATTTCTTTCACCCGCCCTCGCAAAGCTTCGCGAGCGCGCGGTTTTCCAGGTGCAGTCTGTCGGGTGGTTTGCCGGACGTTCCGGTCACGTCCCCGGGCTCGGCCGTGTTCCGGGCTACGCGCCGGATTTGACCGGACCGAGGTGATATCCGCGCCCCGCATAATCGAACCCGAGCAGCGCATTGACCGGCGATGACTTGTCGACCGGTGCCGCGTAATATGCGCGAATCTCGCAGATCCGGGTGATGTCCGCGTTGAACACGTACCACTCGTCTCCGCGCAGGACCTCGCCGAGGGCGCGCTTCCAGTGGGTCCACTCGATTGCCGCCTCGCGTCCGTCCACGGCGCAGAGCACCTTTTCAATCGTCCACTGCGACCCGAGCGTCTCGACGCACCGGACCCATCCATCGGCAATCGTCGCGGCTCCGCGCCACGGCGCACCAGGCAGACCGGGCGGAAAGTAATGAACGCCATCTTCGGTGAAACAGTCGATCAGGCCCTGACGGTCACCCGCATTGCACATGTCGAAATAGTGCCGGATCAGCGCCTCGGCTTTTGCAGCGGGGCTCATTCCGGTGCCCTCCCGCCCTGCCGCTCCCGGCGCCAGCGCTCAAATTCCCGGAGTGTCGCCGCGTCGGGCGGGTAGGTGCCCCAGAGCGGCGCGCCGGCATCGATCCGTGTGAACAGAAACTCCTCGCGCAACTCCTGTTCGGCGGCATCTTCTGCCACCTCGGCGGCGATGTCGCGCGGAATAACCACCACCCCGTCACAGTCGCCGGCAATGATGTCGCCGGGATAAACCGCCACGTCGGCACAGCCGATCGGCAGCTGCATGTCGACCGCGCGGTGAAACGCCGGCCGTGTCGAGGCGGTATTGGCCCGGCAAAAGGCGGGAAACGGCATTTTCGCGATCTCTGTTCCGTCCCGGTACGCCCCGTCGGTCACGGCGGCGGCCACGCCCCTGCGCATCATCCGGGTCATCAGCATGTTGCCCGCCGAGGCGGAGCGCGGGTCCTGTCGGCTGTCGATCACCAGCACCTGACCGGCGCCGATCTGCTCCACCGCCTCCCACTGGATGTTGTCCTCGCCCCGTTTTGCCAAATCCTCGAGATCCCAGTCCCGGTCCTCCCGGGAGGGAATGAACCGAAGCGTGAACGCCTCGCCGGCAAAGGCCCCGGCCTCCGGGTTCAGCGGCATCACCCCGACCAGAAACTGCTGGCGGTATCCGCGCCGGAAGAGCTGTGTCGTCAGCGTCGCCGTGCTGGCGTATTTGAGCTGTTCCAGTGTCCTGGCGGAAATCTGCGATGTCATGAATTATGTCCTCCCGCCGGTGGCCTCGTGGTGTCCGTTGATGGTGTTTAGCGAAAAAACCCCGCCCGAAAGCGGCGCAAGGTCGAGCTGTGCCGAGGACAGGCCGAACCGGTCCGATCCCACCAGCACCCTGCCGGAGCCCGTCAGCGCGACCGCGGACGGCGCCGGCACCGGCAGCGGCAGCCGCTCTACGGTGCCGCCGTCGGCCGAAACCCTGGAAACCTCCCAGCGTCCGGCTTCGGTCACCCATGCTCCGCCGTCGCCTGTTACGGCAAAATCGCGCACCGGAGCGTCGGTCTCGATGCGCCGCTGCGGCGCATGGCCGGCGAGCGGTGTCAGCACCACCGCGCCACCGGAGACATGACAGAGGCTTGCGGGGGCCAAATGCAGCCCGGTGGCCGGATCCCGCCCTTCCGCCACCACCGTCACGTCACCCGCCGGCCCGACGTGCAGCACCCGGCTGCCGACACCGGCAAACAGGGTTCCGTCCGGCAGCGACACCAGCGCATCGGCCCCGGCAACCGCGCCGCTGCACACCACCGGGTCCGGCCCGAACGATGCACTTCCCGGATCGACGCGCCAGAGCCGGTCCTCCGACAGCGCATGGACCTTTCCGCGGCGCAGGAACCCGGCCTGCACCGGCGCGGAAAACTCCGCCACCACCCGCGCCCGCCCTGCTTCCACCTGCAGAACCCGGGCTCCCGGCCCGTCGATCACGCAGTAAATGTCACCGGTCCCGGTCGGCAGGATCGCTGTGGCTCCAAACGCGCCGATCCTGTCAACCGAGAAGGGACTGCCGGGTGGAAGCGGATCCGCCTCCGCCGGTGCCGCCTGGTGCAGGGTTCGGAATCCTTCGGCTACCGCTCCGGCCGCCCGCAGCAGGTCGGCGGCAATGTCGAACCGGCGCGGGTCCGTCATGCGAAACGCCGGGCCGGAAACGCTGGCCGCACCGGCGACCCCGCCCCGGTCGTCGAATATCGGCACTGCCACGCAGGCGGTCCCGTCGATGATCTCGCCGCTGTCCAGTGCAAACCCGCGCGACCGGACCGACTCCAGTTCCGCGACCAGCGCTGCCGCATCGGTGACGGTGCGTTCGGTCAGCCGCTCGAAGCTGATCCCGGCAATCAGATCCGCCAGCGACCGCTCCGGCTGAAACGCGAGCAGCGCCTTGCCGAGTGCCGTGCAGTAGAGCGGCTTGCGCCCGCCGACATCCGCCACCGGCCGGGCGTCGGATCCAGTCCAGCGGGCGACGGTCTGCTGACCGTTGCCCGCCAGGATGCCGAGATTGACCGCCTCACCGAATTTGCGTCCGATCCCCTGCAGCGGCCGCGCCGCAAGGGTTATCAGATCGGTGTGGTGGGCTATGCTGCCGGCAAGCTGGGTGAACTTCGGACCCAGCGCCCACGCATGGTCACGCGGATCCTGATGGACCATGCCGCGCGCCGACAGTGCCGCCAGTATCCGGTAGAGCGTCGGTCGCGCATATCCGGTCACGTGTTCGATATCGCCGATCTTCAGGCGGCGTTCGGTCGCGGCAATGCACTCGACGATGTCCATGGCCTTCGATAGCAGCGCCGTACCGGCAATCCGGTTTCCTTCCGGTTTCGCGCCGCGCGCCTGCTGCATCTCAACCCTGCCTTTGCGGGAAAACTATCATCTTTTGGACGAAAGGGCGAAATAATTGCCAATTGTCTATCATGATATGATAAGTCTGGCAATTTTTTGTTGCCAGACTTCGCATACTTGGTAAGACTCACTTGAAAATGCGCCTGAGCGAACTCCGGCAGCGACCGCGTCCATGCAGATGCGATCAGGGGGAGAAGCCGATGAATACCCGCCCGACGGCCCGCCGCGTCTGGTTCGAACCCGGTCGGAACCGCGCGCCCCGGCGATCCCTGCGATGACAAAACTGCTGATAACCGGTGCTGCCGGGCTGGTCGGATCGGCCCTGCGCCCGCTGCTGCGCTCCTCCTTCGATCTGGTCCTGCTCGATACCGCCGATTTCGGCCCGTTGGCGGACAACGAGCAGCCATACCGTGCCAGCATCACCGATGTCGCATCTGTCGATGCGGCGGTGCGCGGCGTGGATGCCGTGCTGCATCTGGCGGCGGTTCATGCGGACGCGATCGGTTTCGAGCAGACGCTCGACGTCAACTACCGCGGCATGATCGTCCTGCTCGACGCGGTGGCTCGGCACGGGGTCGGTCAGGTGATTTTCGCCAGCAGCAACCACGGCTGGGGGTTCTATCAGGTGGCCGATACGCCGGTTGGCGACACGATGCCGCCCCGGCCCGACGGCTGGTACGGCATATCCAAGCTTTGGGGCGAGGCGGTTCTGGCATTCTATGCCGAAGCCCACGGCTTCAACGGCACCAGCCTGCGCATCGGCAACGCCAGCGCCGAAGTCGCGGACCGGCGGCGGCTGCACATGTGGCTCAGCTTCGAAGACCTGGCGCGGCTCGTTGCCGCCGTGCTCGACAGGCCGCAGCCGGGGCACCGCGCGTTTTTCTGCAATTCCAACGGGCCGGAGCCGTTCTTCTCTGACGCGGGGCTCGACGCGCTGGGGTTCCGTCCGGCGCGGGACCCGCGCGACCATCTCGCCGATCCGGCCATCGCCACCGGTCCGGCGCTGCCGCCGGATACGGATATCGGCGGGTCTTTCGCCGCCGCCAACCGCGTCCGCCGCCGCACCCGACCGGACATGCCATGAAAATCACCTCCGTCGCAGCGCAGATCCTCGACATTCCCTTCAGCGACGGCGGCACCGGCGAGGGCCTCACCCCCACCGCCTGGCGCAGCCTCGAAACCGTGCTGATCCGGATCGAAACCGATACCGGCCTGACCGGATGGGGCGAGGCCTTCGGCTATTTCTGCGCCACGGCCGTCAAGGCGGTGGTCGACCGGATGATCGTGCCCGCCCTGACCGGGCAGGACTTCACCGACCCCGCGACGATGATGCACGACCTGCAGCGGCGCCTGGTTCTGTTCGGACGTTACGGCATCACCATGTTCGCCATCTCCGGCGTCGACACCGCACTGTGGGACATCGCCGCCAAAGCCCGTGGCTGCCCGCTGGCCGATCTTTTTGGCGGCGGACAGCGCAGCGAAATCCCCGCCTACGCCAGTCTCGTGCGCTACGGCGACGCAGCAGTGGCCGCCGGTTTCGCGAAGCGCGCCCGGGACGAGGGTTTCGCCACCCTCAAGATCCATGAAATCACCGTTCCCGAAATCGAGGCCTGCCGCCGTGCCGCCCCCGATGCCGGGTTTGTCGTCGACGTGAACTGCATGTGGAGCGTCGCGGAAACCCGTGCGATCCTGCCGCTGCTGCGGGATCTCGATACGCTCTGGCTGGAGGAACCGGTGTTTCCGCCCGAAGACTACGCCACCCTTGCCTCGCTCGCCGGACCGGTGCCGCTTGCCGCCGGGGAAAACCTCTGCACCGCCTGGCAGTTCAGCGCCCTGACCGCTGCCGGTGCCGTCACCCATCCGCAGCCAAGCGTCACCAAGGTCGGCGGGATCACCGAATTCCTGAAGATCGCCGACGCCGCAACCACAGCAGGACAGACCCTGATGCCCCATTCCCCCTATTTCGGCCCGGGTTACTGGGCAACCCTGCAGATCGCCGCGGCCCGCGGCTGCGTCGGCCTGTTCGAATACCTCTACGTCTGGCCGGAGGCGGCCCCGGGTCTCGACCAGCCCATGCCGCGCGGCGGCGTCATTGCCGTTCCCGGCGCACCGGGCCTCGGGTTCGAGCCCGATCCGGAAACCCTTGCCCGCTTCGGTGTGCACTGATGTCGGGGGCAATCGAACTGCGGGCCGGCGGGGCGCTGGCAACGGTGCGTCCCGGCTGGGGTGGCCGGGTGCTGGCACTGCGCGATCCGCAGGGCAGGGACGTGATCTATCCGGTCATCGAGGCGGAGTTCGACCTGCTGAACTGGCCGAAAGGCGGCGCCTTCCCGCTGATTCCGTTCAATGGCCGGATCCGCAATGCCACCTTCCGCTTTGCCGGCCGCGACATCGCCCTTGCCCCGCATGGCGGTGGCGAGACGGGGGCCCTGCACGGCAGTTCAGGCAAGAAACCCTGGACCGTCACCGCGCGCACCGATTCCAGCCTTTCGCTTGCTCTCGACAGCGAGGCGGACATGCACTGGCCCTGGTCCTACCGGGCCGAGCAGCATTTCACCCTCACCGCGGGCACGCTGGCCGTTGATCTGTCCCTCACCAACACCGGTCCGGAACCGATGCCGGGCGCCATCGGCTGGCACCCGTATTTCCCCAAAGCGGTGAGCCTCGTGACCGATGCCGACCGCAGCTGGCGCCACGATTCGTCAATGATCCCGGTCGACCCGCCCCTGCCGGCACCCGGCGATCTGTCGAATGCCCTGTGCTTTCTCGGCGGAACACGCACCGCCACGCTGCAAAGCGCGCTTTTGCGCCGGATCCACATTACCGCATCGCCGGAGCTTGACCATATGGTTACCCTCGACCGGGAACCGGGCTATACATGCGTCGAACCGGTCTCCCATCTGGCCAATCACATCGCCGACGGAACCGATGCCCGGTACTGCACGATCCTCACGCCGGGCCAGCAGCTTTTCGGCCGGGTCGACGTGGAATTTGCCTGAACGGCTCCGGCCCGGTTCCGGCGGTGACGAAAGGGGAATACGCAGGTGCTTGGTGTAGCGAAACGCAGTGACGCCTTTGGCGATGTCGGCCTGCTCGACCGCCCGCAGCCCAGGGCCCGGCCGGACAGCGTGGTGCTGCGCACCGCCGCCGCCGGGATCTGCGGCACCGACCTGCATATCTTCCGCAACGAATACCGGGTCACACCCCCGGTCATCATGGGGCATGAGGTCTGCGGCTTTGTCGTCGAAACCGGCGACGGCGTCGATCCCGCCCTGGTCGGCCGGCGTTTCGTCGCCGAAACCTTTCACTCCACCTGCGGCCGCTGCCGGCACTGCCGCACCGGGCGCACCAACCTCTGCCCTGACCGCAAATCCATCGGCAGTCATGTCGACGGGGCCATGGCGCCGTTCGTCGAAGTGCCGCTGGTCAACCTGCACCCGGCGCCCGAAGCGATGAGCGACGCAGCCTGTTCCCTCGCCGAACCGGTCGCCTGCGTCACCAACTCGCTCTACGGCGAAATGCCCCATGTCGAGCCGGGCGACGAGGTGCTGGTGGTCGGCCCCGGCGCCATCGGCCTGATCGCCGCCCAGGTGGCCCGCGTGCTCGGCGGCCGGGTAACCGTGCGAGGCACCGAACGGGACCGGCTGCGCCTCGATGCGGCGGAACGGCTCGGTTTCGCGGTTTCCGTCGCCGGCGATGCGCTGGAACAGGAACGGTTCGACGTCGCGGTGGAATGTTCCGGCAATTCGCACGGCTACGCCGACGCCCTCCGATTCCTCGGCCGCGCCGGCCACCTTGCGCAGATGGGACTCTCCGGCGGCGACAGCACCCTGCCGATGGATCTGGTCTGTTACAGGGAACTCACCATCACCTCCGGGTTCGCCAGCAACCCGCGCAGCTGGAACCGGGCAATGAAGCTGATGCACGCGGGCAGCCTCGATCTGCAAAGCCTCGTTTCTGAAATTGTTCCGCTCTCCGCCTGGGAAAGCGCCTTCGACCGCAGCTTCGCCGCCGGGGGCATCAAATTCGTCATCGACCCACGCCTCGACTGACGGAGGCGGCAGGCAGCCGAATTGCCAACCGGCTCCCCGGAAGCTACACCGGCGCGGCACGCAAAGACCGTCGGGCCGGGAGGCCGGGCCACATCGAGGGAGACCAGACCATGATCGACAGAAAACACACCACTGCCCGCATGAGCGGCATCGTCCGCTACAACGGCACCGTCTGGCTCGCCGGCCAGGTCGGCAATCCAGGCGAGAGCGTCGCCGATCAGACCCGCGAATGTCTGAAGCGGATCGAGGCGCTGCTGGCCGAAGCCGGCTCGTCCCCGTCGCAGATCCTCCAGGCGGTGATCTGGCTGAAGGACATGAAGGATTTCGAGGAAATGAATTCGGTCTGGGACGCCTGGGTTCCCTCGGGTCACGCTCCGGCGCGGGCCTGCGGCGAAGCAGCCCTTGCCAGCCCCGATCTGACGGTGGAAATCATCGTCACCGCCGCCTGCGACCCGGCCTGACCCGGTATCGCAGACCAAACCGGTGCGGCGGCTCTCAGGCGAGCCGCCTGCCGTCCTCCGGGGCGAAATAGCGCAGGGCCGCCGGATCGACCGCCACCGGAATCGTCTCGCCCACCTTTGCGCTCACCCGGCCGTTGATGACGATGGTCAGATGCTGCCCGGCGATGCTGGCGGTGATATGGGTATCGGCCCCGGTCGGCTCGATCGCCGCGATCCTGACTTCGGTACCGCCTTCCTCGATCCGGATCGATTCCGGCCGGATCCCCAGCAGCGCCGGACTGCTGTCGCCCGGCATCTGCCGCCCGGTCCTGAGGATTGTGCCGGCGGTCAGTTCAAAGCCCTGATCCGCGCCGCCGGTCAGACGCCCTTCGAGAAAGTTCATCGACGGCGATCCGAGAAAACCGGCAACGAAGGCATTGGCCGGGTTGTCGTAGAGTTCGAGCGGCGAACCCACCTGTTCCACCACCCCGTCGCGCATGACGACGATGCGGTCGGCCATGGTCATCGCCTCGATCTGGTCGTGGGTGACATAGATCACCGTCGTACCCAGCCGCGCGTGCAGTTCCTTGATCTCAAGGCGCATCTGCACCCGCAGTTTCGCGTCGAGGTTCGACAGCGGCTCATCGAACAGGAACACGTCCGGTTCGCGCACGATGGCCCGCCCCATCGCGACCCTCTGCCGTTGGCCGCCCGAGAGTTGCCCCGGATAGCGTTGCAGCAGTTCCCCCAGTCCGAGGATTTCAGCGACCCTTTGAATCTTTCCGTCGTACTCGGCTTTCGGGGTCCGTTTCAGCCGCAGCGAATACCCCATGTTCTCCGCCACGGTCATATGCGGATAGAGCGCGTAGTTCTGAAACACCATCGCCACGTTGCGGTCCTTCGGCGCGAGACCGTTGACCACCCGCGCGCCGATTTCCACCGTGCCGCCGGAGATCGCCTCCAGACCGGCGATCATCCGCAGCAGCGTCGACTTGCCGCAGCCCGAAGGCCCGACCAGCGTAACGAACTCCCCGTCCTTTATGTCGAGACTGACCCCGTGCATGACCTCCAGGCTGCCGTAGCTCTTGCGAACGTCCCTGATTGCGATCCCCGCCATGGCTTGCCTGTCCTATTCCGGCCAGCGGTCGTCAGGCCGCCAGAAACCGAGCTTCGGTGTGTTCCAGGCATCGGTCGGCAGGAACATCGTTCCGGGTGTGCGCAGGTTCGCCTCAATCGCTTCGAGGTTCAGATCGACCCCCAGCCCCGGTTTCTCCGGCACCTTCACATAGCCGCCTTCCATGTAATCCGCGTCGAGCCCGGTGACGAGACTCTCCCAGAACGGCAGGTCGAGCCCGTGATGCTCGCAGGCGATGAAACTCGAGATTGCCGCCGCGCAGTGAATGTTGGCGGAGAAGCCAATCGGCGATCCGGCACAGTGCAGCGCCGTCGGAATGCCCTGATCCTCCGCATCGTCGGAAATCCGCTTGGTCTCCAGCATCCCGCCCGAGGTGAGCAGATCCGGATGCACGATGTCATAGGCCCGCATCTCGATCACGTCGCGGAACCCCTCGCGCAGATAAAGGTCCTCGCCGGCGGCAATCGGCGTCAGCAGCGCATCGGCAACCTTCTTGTGCCCGAGCACATCCAGCGTCGGCATCGGATCCTCCATCCACGCCAGATCGAACCGCTCGAGCGCATGGCCCATGCGGATCACCTCATCGGCGGTCAGATAGCCCTCGCCAAAATGGTCGACGCAAAGCTGGATGTCGGTGCCGACCTCGCGCCGTACCGCCTCGACCACGTCGACCGCGGCCTGTATGCTCTTCTCGGTCATCTTCACGCCGCGCCCGTGGCCCGGTGCCTTGATCGTCCGTCCGACCTTCAGCACATAGTCGTATTTCGCGTCATGGCCGATCAGCGCATTGTCCGCCGTCTCAAAGAGGCTCGGGCGCAGGTCGAACTTGATGAAGGTCAGGCCCAGGTCGGCGCGGCTGCGCACCGCCTTCGCATAATCCTCCGGCGTCGGATTGTCCGGGGCAGGGGTGTCGCCGTAGAGCCGCACCCGGTCACGGTACTTGCCCCCCAGAAGCTGATAGCACGGCACGCCGTAGACCTTGCCGACCAGATCCATCAGCGCCAGTTCGATCCCTGAAACCCCGCCGCCCTCGCGGCCATGCCCGCCGAAATGCTTGATCAGCCGAAAGATCATGTCGACATTGCACGGATTCTGCCCCAGCAGCACGTTCTTGAACTGCAGCGCGTTCTCCGCGTGGCCCGCGTCCCGAACCTCGCCGAGGCCATAAACCCCCTGGTTGGTGTCGATCTTCAGGATCGGATAGTCGTAATTCGATGCAACAACCGCCAGCCGCATGTCGGTGATCCGCAGGTCGGACGGGCTGGAATTGCGGTTGACCGCGTTCTCGATGCGGTCGGTCGGAGTGGTCCTGTCAGTCATGGTCATGCCTCAATCAGCTTTGAAAATCTCAGGCCCGGGGCAGATGGTCCGGATGCATGTACTCCCGCAGATCATCGAGGATCTGCGCCAGTTCCGCCTTTGCATGGGTGTCGAGCGGCCGGCATCCGGTCTGCCGCCAGGTGGCGTTCGGGATCACCCCGCGCACCCGCAGCACCTCCTTGCACATCGCCATTCCATAGGACTGCTCGAAATCCAGCAGCGGCAGCAGCCGGCGGAAGATCTCCCGCGCCTTTGCATCCTCGCCCGCCTCGAGCGCATTCCACAGCGCCACATGCACGTCGGCAATCTCGCAGGCCGGCATGGTGCCGCTGCTGCCGTGGCGGTATTCCTCCATGAAGGCACGTCCGGCGCGCCCGCCCATCACCCCGAGCAACCGGTCGCCCGCCGCCGCGATGATCTCCCCGGTCATCTGCGCCGGAAACTGCGTCTCTTCCTTGACGAAACGGGCGGTCGGCACCTCGTTCATGATCTGCGTCAGCACTGCCGCCGACATCGGCGTCGCACCAGGGCCGAAGGCGTTCTGAATGATCACCGGCAGCGGCGTCGCCGCTCCAAGCTCACGGTAGAACCCGCGCACCTCGGCCGGGCTCGGCGGATGAAAATTCGGCGGCGTCGCCAGAATCGCATCCGCGCCTATCTCGGCGGCAAATTCCGCATGGGCAATCGACAGCCGGTAGTGCGGCGACGACACCCCGATCACCGTTGGAACCCGCCCCTTCGCCTTCTCGACGACAATCGACGCCACCCGCCGCCGCTCCTGCTCGGACAGATAGCTGACCTCACTGGCAATCGCCGGTGCCACGAGACCGTGCACACCGGCATCGAGGCAGAAATCCAGCGTCGCGGAGAGCGCCGCCTCGTCGACCTCGAAATCTTCGGTGAACGGCGTTACGACAATGACATATATTCCGCGAAAGTTATTCCGATCCAGCATGTTACCTCCCGTTATTATTGTGACTGCGCATCTCAGGTTCCCGCCAGCGCGCCCTTGGTCATACCACTGACGAGGAACGGCTCGAGAAAAATAAACAGGATCACCGCCGGCAGAACCGACACCGTCCCCGCCGCCATCAGCAGCTGCCAGTCCACCATCTGCTCACCGACAAATGACTGCATGCCCACGGTCAGAACCTGGCGGCTCGGCGTATCGACCAGGGTGCGGGCGAAAATGAACTCCGACCAGTTGGTCAGCACCAGATAGACCGTCGAGGCCGCCAGCCCCGGCCGCGCCAGCGGCAGCACGATCTGCCTGAGCGCCTGCAGCTGCGTCGCCCCGTCGATCATCGCCGCCTGTTCCAGCTCGCGCGGAATCCGGTCGAAAAACCCCTTCATCAGCCAGGTCGCCAGCGGTACGCCGATGGTCATGTTGGCCAGCACCAGCCCGGCATAGGTGTTGAAGAGGCCGATGTTGCTGTAGATGATGAACAGCGGGATCAGGATCAGGCTCGACGGTACCAGCTTGCTGACCAGCAGCGACGCGCCAAGCGCCTGCTGCGGCCGGTTGGTGAACCGCGACAGCGAATACCCCGCCAGCGCCGCCACCAGCAGGCTCAGCGTCGTGCAGATCAGATTGACGATCAGCGAATTGCGCATCCAGATCAGAAACGGCTTGTCGACGAAAATCTCGACAAACGGCGCAAAACTCGCCCGCGACAGATCGGGCAGCAGCGACGGGCTCCGGGCCAGAATGGCGTCGGTCGGCATGATCGCCGTCATCACCATCCAGTAGAACGGAAACAGCGTCACCACGGTAAACCCGGCCAGAACCAGCCAGAACAGAATGCGTCGGATGCTCATGCCCGCCCCTCAGTATCTGGCCCGGTTCGCGAGACCCGCGAACAGGAAGGCAATGAAAAACGCGACCCCGACCATCAGCGTACCGACGGCGGTCGCCGCCCCCATGCGGAAATAATGGAACGCCTCCTTGTAGACATAGAGCGCCAGCGTCTCGGTCGCCCGCGCCGGTCCGCCATTGGTGGTGGCAAAGACGATGTCGATGTCGCGGAACACCCCGAGGGCGGAAATCATGATTACCAGATAGGCCGGCCCCTTGATCCCCGGCCATGTGATGTCGAAAAACGAATTCCAGCGGTTGGCCCCGTCGATCATCGCCGCCTCATAGAGATCGCGCGGCACCGACTGCAGCGCCGCCAAAATCGTCAGGGTGATCAGTGGATAGGTCTTCCACACTGTCGCCAGCACCACCGAGATCAGCGCCGAGCGCGAATCGACGAACCACGGGAAATCCCCCGTGAGCAGCCCGACATCGCGCAGCATCGCATTGAACACCCCGAAGGAACTGTCGAGCAGCCACAGGAACATGATCGCCACGATCACCCCCGGCACCGCCCAGGGCAGCAGGATCAGCGTCCGCAGAAACCGCGTCCCCGGCAGCTTTTCATTGAGCAGCAGCGCGGTCGCGAGCCCGATCAGGAACCCGACCCCGACACTGCCGGTGACGTAAAGCGCCGAGGTGGCGCAGGCATTCCAGAAATTCGCATCGCCCAGCACCCGCGCGTAATTCCCCAGCCCCAGCGGCAACTCGCTGATCCTGGCGAAGTTCATCATCCTGCCGTCGCGGAACGAGATCTCGACCACCCGGATCAGCGGATAGAGGATCAGCGTCAGGACCGCGAAGGCGGCAGGCAGCAGCAGCGCAAACGACAGCGCCTTCTGGCGTTTGTGAAAATCGAGATCCACAAGCGGCGGCGCATCCGCTCCGGCGGAAAGGGTGGAAGATCGGGTCATCTGGGAAATCGGTCCCGCAGGAGAGGGCATCGGGGGCAGGGCAGTCACCCGGCCCCCGTTTCACGTCGCGGATCAGTCGAGCGGGATTGCCGCCTCGAGCTTACCTTGCGCTTCCGTCAGGATCTCTTCCGTCGGCCGGTCCGTCGACAGACTGGCAAGGGCGACTTCCATCAGGATCGCCGAATATTCCGCGAAATTGGCGCGAATGGCCTCTTCCGTCGGGAACATCGGCACCGAATTCGTCGCCGCTTCGGCAACCACCGCCAGATGCGGATAGGCCGCTTCATCCTCTGCCGTCAGCACCGGGGATTTGCGCCCCGGCGGCTGACCGGTGGTGATCAGATACGAGCGCTGCAGTTCCGCTTCGGTTGCGGTCTGAATGAACTTCCACGCTGCGGCCTTTGTCTCATCGTCGAGCCCCTCGCTCAGATGCAGCGACAGACCGCCCGGCGCCAGCGTCGGCTCGAACGGCGTCGCCGCCATCACCAGGTTCGGCCGCATTTCCGGCGTCGCCCGCTCCAGCCACGACCAGACCCACGGCCCGTCGATCAAAAACGCGGTGCGGCCATCGACGAACAGCTGCCGCGCGACCGATGAATTGTTGCCGAGCGGCGCGTTCGGACCGACGGTCTTGCGGTACTCGTCCAGCGCCGCAATCACCTCGGGCGAGGTCAGGTTGTACTGACCGTCCTTCACCAGACTGGTTCCGCCCCACTGAGTATAGCGGTGCATTTCCTCGACCGCGGTCGGATGCTCGGTGGTCACGGCGGAAAGCCCGAACACTCCGGCGTCGGGATCGGTCATTTCGCCGACCGCCGCCTTGAAGCTCTCCCAGCTGTCCGGCACTGCAACACCGGCATCCTCAAGAAGCTGTTTGTTGTAGAACAGCATCATCGCCGAGTTCGACACCAGCACCCCGCGCGTCGCCCCGTCCCAGGACAGCGTGTTTTGCGCCGCCGCCCAGTCGGTTTCGATGTCGGTTCCGGCAATCAGGTCGTCGAGCGGCGCCAGCCACCCCTGCGCCGCATAGGCCCCGAGCAGCTGCTGCGACAGCTGGATCACCGCCGGCGCCCGGTTCGAGGCAAATCGCACCGTCATCTGCGTCAGGTAGTCGGCAAACGGCACATAGACCGGCTCGATCTTGATGTCCGGGTTTTCCGCCTCGAATTTGGCGATGACCTCTTTCCACCAGTCCGAATTGCCCGGCTCTTCCAGCTGCCAGGAGGCAAAGGTCACCGTGGTTTCGGCCCAGGCCGCATGGCCCGTCGCCAGTCCTGCCGCCAGCGTCGTGGCGAGCATCAATCTCTTAAGCATGTCGTCCTCCCGTATCAATCTGTCGCGGTGCCGGATGGCCCGCACCCGCTGCACCTGGCCCCGCGCGCCCGGTCCCCGGCGGCGGGTGGCACCCCGGTCGCGAACGCGCGGATTGCCTGTACACCCGATTCTGTGATTATGTATATGATAGTTCATGATCGTATATGATTCGTCAAATCATATGTGAAGCAAAGTCGGAGCCGCGCGGTGACCAGGATCAATCCCTATGACGCCCGGAACTATTCCGCCGGCAGCGATCCCGCGCCGGTGCCGAAAAACACCATCGTCGCCAACCGACTGCGCAGCGACATCATCGGCGGTGTGCTGCCCTCCGGAACCCGCATCCCGATGAGCACCGTGGCCGCGGAACTCGGCGTCAGCGTCCAGCCGGTGCGCGAGGCGCTGCAGCTGCTGGAAGGCGAGGGGCTGATCGAAATGATCCCCAACCGCGGCGCCATCGTCCGCCGCATGGACCGGATGACCCTGATCCACACCCACGAAATCGGCGCCGGGATCGAGCTCTACCTCACCCGGCAGTTCGCCGACGACGCGCCGCCCTCGGCCCTGCGCCAGGCCGCGGACCTGCAGCGCGCCCACGACGCCGCCGCCGAAACCCTCGACTGGGCGGAGATGGACCGGGCCAATTTTGTCTTCCACCGCTACATCAACACCTTCGGCGGCAATACCGCCGCCGCCGACCTCGTCTCGCGCAATTACGGGCTGAGCCACGGCATTCTGATCCGCGCCGGCCGCGACAGATCCTATGCCGACCGGGTCCGCGCCGAACACCACGCCCTGCTCGACGCCTTCCGCAGCCATGACACGGAAACGGCGATGCGGATCAGCTATGCCCACACCAGGGCAACGCTCGAAAACGTGCTGGAAGCCTTCGACCGGGGGCTCTGACCGCCCCCGCGCGGCAATGGATCACACCGCCACCTGACGGATCCGGACCAGGTGGTTGTCCCACTGCACCGGATGCGCCGCGCCGGGCCGGGTTTCACGCCCGGTCGCGCCGACCAGATCGCCGGTTCCCGCCGTCACCAGAAATCCCTCGCCCGCGTCGCTGACGCCCCCGGCATCGGCAATCGCATGGCTGGCGACATGCGAAGCCGATCCCACGTCGAAAATCTCCAGCACCCCGCCCGGCGGCGAGGTGACCGCCACCTTGCTGCCGTCCCGCGAAAACGCCACGCTGCCCACATAACCGGCCAGCCGCCGATGTTCCGCCTCCGGCGGCGCTATCGCCGTGAATGCACCACCCTGCCGGTGCAGCAGCAGCAGGGCAGGCGCGGTGCCCGGCGTATCCTGCCACTGGCAACCCGCCGCCACCAGCCCGTCCGCCAGCACCGAGAGATGCCGGATCGAATTCCTGCGCGCCGCCGCTTCCGGCTCGACCGTCTCCAGCAGCCTGCCGGAGGTCGAAACATAGGCGAGGTTCGGTCGCATGGTCGGCAGATTGAGAATAACCCGTTCACTGTCCGGATGGGTCTCCAGACCTCCGTTCGCCACCACCAGCGTCTCCGTGCCCGGCACCAGCAGAATTTCGTGCGGCCCGACTCCGCCGCTGGCAAACTCGTCAATCCGCCGGTATCCCGCCGCGGCATCCCAGACACCGATCCGGCCCTGACCGGCATCAAAGTCGTTCTCGGTGGTGAACAGCAGCGACCCGTCCGCCGAAAACGCCCCGTGGCCGTAGAAATGCCGGCCCTCCGGCGTGCTCAGCCGCGCCTTCGCCCGCCCGCTCACGCAGTCGATGATTTCCGCGAACGTGCCGGGCCGCCGGGCGAATGCCACCGCCTCGGGCCGGTTCGGATGCGCCGCCGCCGCATGTCCGCGGTCAGGCAGCGGGATCTGAAACAGCAGCGTACCCGCGCCGTCCAGCCCGCAGAGCACATGACCGCCGTTCGGCAACCGCCCCGCCGACAGATACTCCGGGCTGCCCGCATCCGCCCAGGTCGCGGCGGGGATCAGCCCCGTGGCAAGAAGACCGGCGAGAAACCCGCGTCTGTCCGGCATGTCAGTCCCCGTCCAGCGAATTGAACCCCGCATCAACCCCCAACGCCGGCCCCAGCGTACCGGAGACGGTGTCGCGGATCCGGCTGATCGACTGCTGGAATACCTCGACCCTGAGCCTGCCCGAGGGTGTCGCCACACCGGCGAATACCGGATCGTCTGCAGGATCCGTCAGCGCGAGGCTGCGGGCGAATACCGCGTCCAGATCCGCCTCAAGTTCTTCGTCGCCGTCCGCCATCAGTTCCGCCATCTGCCGCAGCGATGCCAGCGAAACCAGCACGTTGCGCAGCGACCGGCCCGAGCGCCACGCCTCCGCCCGCGTCGGCCGCGGCCGCTCGAACGTGCCCAGCGGTCGGCCCAGCCGCGCGTCGGCGTCGAACTCCAGGCCGGTCGACAGCGCCCGGTACAGTTCGCGCACCGTTTCCTCGTTGCTCTGATACGGGCTGTCCGGACCCGGGTTTATCATCAGATCCGAATATCCGTCCTGCCAGCCGCCAAGGATCGCATCCGCGTTGGCGTCGATATCCGCCGCCAGCGTCTGCACCAGCGCACAGTGATAGGCCGGATCGCCCGCGACGCTCAGCGCCGGATCGTAAAGCAGAAACTCCAACCCATAGAATCCGCGCGCCGCAATCGACACCTCGCCGATCTCTTCCGCCGACACCGCGCCCGGATCCTGGTCGGCGATCAGCCGCGACAGCGTCTGCGGCGTTGCCCCGCGACTGTCCGGCCAGAACGCCAGCGCAAAGGCGCGGTTGTCCTCTTCGGACGGACCGAACCGCAGATGGCTGACCGCGATCCAGGCATCGAACGCCCCGTGATAGGCGGCGAGAAGCGGCTCCGACGTGACCGTGCAATCCTCCGCCGCGGCTTCCTTCAGGCCTTCGGTCGCTGCCGAGAGCGCCTCATACCCGGGAATGATGTAGTCGTTGACCACATTGGTCACCATCTGCGTTTCGGCACCGGCCCGACCGGCGAGCGACAGCAGGACAAGAGCGGTGAGCGGGACGGGAATGCGCATCGGTCAGAGACTTTCCAGAAATCGGATCAGGGCGTCACGGTCGGCTTTCGGCATCTCCACCACCGCATCGCGCGCCGCCTGCGCCTCTCCGCCGTGCCAGAGGATCGCCTCGGTCAGGTTGCGCGCCCGTCCGTCATGCAGGAACCTTGTGTGGCCGCTGACCTGTTCCGTCAAACCAATACCCCAAAGCGGCGCCGTGCGCCATTCTGTTCCACCGGCCAGACCCTCCGGCCGGTGATCTGCCAGACCCTCGCCCATGTCGTGCAGCAGCAGGTCGGTATAGGGCCAGATCAGCTGGAAACTCTGTTCCGGCTGATCCTCCAGCCGGTGGGTGACAAACGACGGCACATGACAGGCGGCGCAGCCGGTCTCGAAAAACACCTGCCTGCCGCGAAGCACGTCCGGCGCATCGACGTCCCGCCGCGCCGGAACCCCCAGATTGCGGCTGTAGAACGTCACCAGATCAAGGCCCTCCGCGCCGATCTCATTCACCCGCTCATCGCCGTCGCCGTGTGGCGCGGCCCGGCACGCCGCCTCGGCTTCGGTACATTCGCCCCAGGGATCGGGAAACAGCGGCGAAGATATCCCGATGTCACCTGCGAAGGCCGCGGCCGACTGTTCGCGGATCGTCGGTGCGCCCGCCTTGAGCCCGAACCGGCCCAGCATCGGGATGCCGAACTCCACTGAGCGGACCACATTCGCACGGCCGGAAATTCCGTCGCCGTCCGCGTCCTTCGGATCGGCATGGGCGAGAATATCCGCCGCCGGAACCGCCTCCAGCAGTCCCAGCCCGATCATCTGCGGCGCCACCCGCGGGCTCAGCATCGCCTGCGGATGCAGCGGCCCGTATCCCAGATCCGCCGCCGTGTAGCTGGGCACGCGCAGCGTCGCCACCTCACCGCCGGACAGCGGCACCTCCAGTTCTTCGTATTCGATCTGCAGCCGGTACTCCGCCGGCAGTCCGGCAACGGCAAAATCCTGCAGCTGGCTGCCGTAGGTCGGCTCGGGCACCGTGGCGAGGTAATCCTCGACATCCGTGAAAGCGTCATCCGGCGCTCCGGGGATCGACACCCGCAGGAACATCGACACCGCCGAATCCTCCGGCCCTTCCGGCGGATGGCCGCGGCCGTCCTTCAGATGACAGCGCTGGCAGGACCGCGCATTGTAGAGCGGCCCCAGACCGTCCGACGCCAGCGTGGACGACGGCGACGACACCCAGAGCTTGCGGAACAGCGCATTGCCGACCTTGAAGTCCAACTCGCTCTCGAACGGCATGTTCGCCGAATGATCCGAAAACGCATCCGCATTGCTGCGCGGCCGCACCGTTGCCGCGCCCGCCGAGAGATGTTCGAATTTCGCCGGTTTCGAAAAATCCTTCGGCGGTGCCGTCACCGCCGCGATCCGCGCCGCTTCCGCCCCGGTCCTTGGAACGATGTTCAGATGCGGCTCATCGAGCGGTTCGGCCCGCGCCGCCGACAGGGCCACCCCGCAGGCCAACGCCAGAAGCACTGCATGGAACGGCGATCCGGCGCGGAAAACTGGCATGGGTGTCCTGTATCAGCTTGTTCAGGCCCGCCGTGGCCGGACGGCACGCGGCGCGGGTCCGGTTTTGGACCCGGGGTCGCGCCAGGGCAAGAGGCCCCGACGCAGAAGTGAACTACTGGAACACCGCTTCCGGGTCGTCGAGACTGTCCGACCCCTCAAAGGCAATCCCGTCGAGCGAAAGCGCCGAAACCACCCGCTCGATCGACTTTGTCTGGTCGATCAGGCCGTTCACCCCGGCCATCACCAGCGCCTCGCCCTCGGCATTGCCGCGCTCCAGCATCTGATCATAGCTGAAACCGGCTTCGGCGGCGATCTTGATCCGCGACAGCGCCGTCATCGTTGCCGCGAGCCTATCGCGCATTTCCGCGTCCAGCGCCGGATCGGTCGCGGCGACCAGGTCGGAAACGGACGGCCCGGATACCACGCGACCGTCAATCCCGACATATTCGCCCAGATAGACGTTCTGAATGCCCAGCCCGTCGTAGTAATGGCTGTTGTGGGTGTTGTCGGAGAAACAGTCGTGCTCCTCCTCCGGATCGTTCAGCATCAGTCCCAGACGCATCCGCTCTCCCGCCTGCTCGCCATAGGACAGCGACCCCATCCCGGTCAGAATGGCGCTCAGCCCCGCATCGGCGTTCTCCAGCACCGCCGCCCGCGCCGCGCCGCCTTCGGCCCACTGCGCCGCCATCCACCCGAGATCCGACACCAGCAGATCCGTTGCCGCCTGCAGATACGCCCCCCGCCGGTCACAGTTGCCGCCCGTGCAGGCACCGCCGGCGGCATAATCGGTCCACGGCCGCTGCCCCGCGCCATCGGCATGACCGTTCAGATCCTGACCCCAGAGCAGGAACTCGATCGCGTGATAGCCGGTGGCGACATTCGATTCGACCCCGTCCGCCTCGTGCAGCGTCCCGCGCAGCAGCGCCGGCGTGATCTCCTTCGCATCGATCCTCTCGCCCGACAGCGAAAACTCCGGGTTCGCCACCACGTTCAGCACCGCGTATTCGTTCTCGTCCGTCGCCCCGCCATAGGACCCGTCCACATAGTCGATCAGCCCCTCGTCGAGTGGCCAGGCATTCACCTTGCCCTCCCAGTCGTCGACGATCGGATTGCCGAACCGGAACACCTCGGTCTGCTGGTACGGCCCGCGCGCCGCCAGCCACGCCGCCCGCGCCGTCTGGAACGCCTCCGGCGACGGCGCGTCGATCAGCGCATCGACCGCCGCCTGCAGCCGCTCTGCCGTCGTCAGACTGTCGCCATAGGCCGCGGCGGCAATGTCGGCATAGGTGCGCAGCACCGCGTCCCGGTCCTGGGCAAGGGCAGGTGAGCCGATGCCGATGCAAAGAACGGCGGCCGCCGTCAGTGCAGGTTTCATGTCATGTCCTCTCGTTGCAGGTTGGTTTGAAATCGTTCGGGATCAGTTCAGCCGCCGCCGCCGCCGCAGACCCATGCGCCGCAGCGCCAGCCCGAGCCGTTCGGCCATCTCCACCGCCACACAGGCCATGTCCGCCCGCACGATCAGGGTTGCGATCAGCATCGCATCCTCGCGCGCCCCTTCGCCGGCTGCGGCGATGAAATTGGCAAAACAGGCCTCGTCGGTGCCCAGATGCCGGCAGGCCGGCTGATGACGCACCAGCGGCCGCCGGCCATGCAGCGCGCAGAGCCGGCAGATGCCCTCCAGACTGTCGAGGGCGCTGCGCCCCTCCGTAGGCCCAAGACAGCCGATGAAATCGTCCAGCACCTCGGCCTGCGGTCCCGGCCCGCTGCACCACAGACGCAGATACCGCACCGCGCCCGCCTCGACCTCACCGAGATCCGTCACGTATCCGATCGGGTTTCCCCCGCGTGAGGGAACAGAGAGGCTCATTTGGTCAGGATCAGCTTTCCCGCCCGGGTGATCCGCAGCGTGTAAAGCTGGTCATGCAGCCTGATGATTGCCTGCCTGCCCCCCTCGGTCAGGGTAGGCGCGTCATGCACCGGCAGCGCGTTGGCAAAGGCCGCTCCGGATTCGTTTACCATTTCCACCATTCGGTCCGCTCCTGTTTCCCGGGCTCACGCCCGCTGGTGCCGTCCTGGCTCACATGCGGCCCGGCTTGTGTTCCGTCCGTCGCGCAGGCTGCGTGTCGGGACGGGTCCGGGCGATGGAAATGGCTTGGCGGCGGTTTCCGTTCAGTTCCCACCCGGCCGTCGCGGCTGCGATGACCGGGCATGGGTTTTAACTGAGCGAAACCGTCGGAAATGTCAATCCGAGTTTTTTACTCGGATAAGGTCGCGGTTAATATTCCGCGCTGGCGCACCCTCAACGCTGTGGAAACGTGACCTCATCGACCGGTACTTCGGGCCGGGTGGGCAACCGCCAGACCGCCCGCCGTCCCGAAATATCGGAGGTGAAATAGACGAACCCGCCCTCCGCATCCATGATCGGATGCGGATGGCTGTCCTGGCTGTCCCAGGACGAATCCGACCGGCCCAGCACCCGCCAGCGCACCGATCCCCGCGCCCAGTCGACATCGAGCAGCGAAATCCACGGCGACACCGGCGCGTCATCCCCCGATCTGGCCTGGTAACAGCCGTCCGTCACCAGCACGCTCTCATCCGGCCCGACGGTAAAATGTCCGTAGCGCGTCCAGCCTTCGGGCAGGCGAATCTCGACCGGCCGGTCGCTGTCGAGCGCAATCCGCCCCACATGGGCGCAGCCGTCCGCATAGACCCCGTGATAGATCACCGCCCGGCCGTCCCGCTCCCACATCTCATGGCAGGTCCAGTCCGCCCGGCTGCGCCCGCCGCCTTCGGTCCGCAGCCTCCGGTGCTCCCTGCCATCCCACAGCCAGATCCGCCGGATGCCGCAGTCCGACGGCCATTCGTGGTTGTAGAGGATCACTGCCGGATCGACCGGCGAAAACTGCACATGCGTCACCCAGGCCGACGGCACCGGCTCACAGGTCACCTCCGCGCCGGTGTCCGTGGAAAACACCCGCAGATACGACTTCAGCCCCAGCCGCTGCACCCGCGCGTCGATGCCGTGATGCCGCGCACCCCAGTCCGCATCCTCGGTGAAGGCCGCCGCATCGGTGGTCGGCACGCAGAGCAGCGCCCCGTCCGCCGAAACATGGGTAAATCCGGTCACCTGATCCTCCGGCAGATGCGCCAGAACCCGTTCCTGCCCGTCGAGGTCCACCGCCCGCACCTCGCGGCCCTGCAGGTAATAGAGCATCCCGCGCGCCGCATCGAAACTGACGCTGGCCTTGCCAAATCCGCGATACGGCGTGCCGTCGAAATAGACATAGGACCGCAGAACACCCTCCCGGTTCCGGGTCAGCGCCCGCATCTCCCGGCTGTCGAGGTCGACCGCGTAGAGGTTCGGCTGTCCGTCCACGGTGCCGATGCCCACCAGATGCCGGCCATCCCCGGAAAGACTGGTGCTGGTAAAATACAGCAGCTGAAAATCGATCCCGTCGCCGCCCGCAATCCGTTCCATTCCGCCCCCGTTTAGGTGTCTGTCGCCGTGTCCCGCCCGGATTCCTAGTCCTCACCCGCAGCCCTGTCCATTGGGCAGCGGCAGGGCGCAAACGTGACCCCGTGCAAAGCCGAATGTTCGCCATGCCGACAGAGCGGGCTTTCGCACCGCTCGCTCGAATGTCAGCATTGAAACGTCAGCTCAGCCTGAAACGGCGTCCCTGGACCTGGCACAGCAATGGGCCGGAACGCATGGCGATGAGAAATCGGCTTTTGTATCTCAATCCAACGCCTTCATGAGACTGAAAATCTCGCTCCGCATCCACGCCGCCAGGGGGGTGTTGTCTGACCGCCTGTGCCAGATACCCATGATCAGCGGCGGATCAATCTTCATCGGCGGTTCGAAAACGCGCAGCCCGAACGTCCCGGCCACTTTCACCGCGAGTTGCGAGGGCACGAGCGCGATGAGGTCGCTTTCGCTCACCGCCCGGCAGACGCCGCTGAAGACGGGCACGGTCATTGCAACCTGTCGGCTTTTTCCGACCCGTTCAAGGGCCGCATCGCCCATTGCTGCGAGGTTCCCTTCGGGCGAGAACAGCACGTGATGCAGCGCGCAGAAGGTGTCCATCGGGATCTGCATCCCGTCCTGCAGCCCCGTGATGCCTGGATTTCCCGCGCGCGCGATGACGTGGAACGGGGAAAGAAACAGCGGCTCCCGGTTGACCCAGTCCGGCAGCACCATCTCCGGGATCAGCGCGATGTCCGCGTTAAGCCGCTCCAGGCTTGCCAAATAGTCATTGGGAACAAGATCTACGAGCTGCGCCCGGATGTGTGGCGCTGACTTCTGCAGGAGATCCGCCAGGGGCGGCATCAGGAGTTCGGCGAAGAAATCACTTGCTGCAATCCGGAATGTGCCCCTGGCGGTTTGCGGGTCAAAGAGAGCAGGTGGCGCGAGCAGAGCCTCCAGGTTTTCCAGTTCCTCTCTCAAGCCGGATTCTAGTCCCGCTGCGTAGTCGGTTGCGACCAGGCGGTTCCCTTGTCGGATGAACAGTTGATCGTCGAGTGAGTGCCGCAGACGGGAGAGCGCACCGGATACTGCTGGCTGCGACATGGCCAGACGGTCAGCCGCCTTGACGGTTGATCCCTCGCGGAAGACGGCGTCCAAAACACGCAGAAGGTTCAGATCAAGCGTTGCGAAATTCATCTGGGCGATACCCACTATCAGATAGTGCGATTTGCCTGATAGGTTGGCCATCCCGTATGCTCCTGTCAACGAAAGCGCGTTCGTTTCAATCCACAGCCACGGGAGAGAAACTGTGAAAGACTTGGCCCAAATCGACGGAGCCATCGAATGGCTCGGTGTTCAATACAGGACGATCTTGACCTCTGAAAAGACAGGCGGATCAATGTCCATCGTGGACAGCTGGTCCCCGGCAGGGAGCGGCCCACCGCGTCATGTGCATGAGAACGAAAACGAGACGTTCGTGATCCTGACCGGGACCTGCAGGTTCTGGCTTGACGGCAGTGAGTTCACGGCAGGCGCGGGCGAAAGCGTCTTCATTCCCCGAGGCAGGGAGCATGCGTTCAAGATCGCAGGTAATGAGCCGTGCCGCCACCTGGTGATCCTCTCGCCGGGCGGATTCGAGGGGTTCTTTGCGGATATGGCGGCTGGCCAATGCCGCATCCCGGAAGACATGCACACCATCGAAGACTCCGCCAGGCGGCACGGCATGGTCTTCACCGGCCCGCCTCTGGACTGACCGAATGATGGCAAAACACTTCGTTTATCACATCCCCGTCTGCCCCTTTTCGCAGCGCCTGGAAATCCTGTTGGCCCTGCGGGGCCAGCAGGACGCGGTCGAGTTCAGGGTCGTCGACATCACCAAACCGCGCGACCCTCAACTGCTTGCCAAGACCCGCGGCTCGACCGCGCTGCCGGTTCTCGAAACCGGTGACGGAAGCATTTTGAAAGAGAGCCTTGTAATCCTGCGGTATCTTGACGAGATCCTGGATGGCCCCATGCTGCGCCGAAGCGATCCGGTCGAACACGCCATTGAATCGATGCTGATTGCGCGTGAGGGCCCCTTTACGATGGCAGGCTATCTCTTTGTCATGAACCAGGATCGCGCGCGTCGGAGTGAGCATCTGGACAGGTTGCTGGCGATCTACCGGGACATCAATGATTTCCTTGTCGACTGGAATGCGAGGGGCCCGTACCTGTTTGTGGATTTCGGTCTGGCGGAAGCCGTCTTTACACCAATGTTCAAACGGTTCTGGTTCCTTGATTACTACGAGGGGTTCAGGCTGCCCGCGGGCAGGGACTATGACCGCGTTCGTGCGTGGCGCCATGCGTGCATGGCCCATCCCAGCACGGGTCAGGTGACCGAAGAGGAGATCGTCAAGCTCTACTACGACTATGCGCTTGGCACGGGAAATGGCGCCCTGCCCAAAGGACGTAGCGTCTCCAGCTTCGTTTTCGAGCCCAGCTGGCAATCAAGACCGATGCCCCCGAAAGACAAGTATGCAGGCAGTGCAACGGACAGGGAACTCGGCCTCGTAACCTGAGACTTTGAAATCGGATGCCGGCAATATTCAAGCGTTCGTACCCTGACGCGCACTGGGGGTAAGGGGGCTCCAACCGGACTTCCGGACAAATCAACACCCACATCCGTCGCTTCCCTTGTGGCCCCTGCTGCATGCCCGTCCGAAATTAACCTTTTCGCCCGAACCCGAAAATGTCGGTATCAAAAGGGTATCGGTAGGGTATCGAAAGGGTATCGGATCGCCACCGGTTAACGAAGGCAGATTGTCGACAAACTTCATTCCCCGCGCCCCAGGGTGGGGCACCCCGCGATCGGCGGAAATCCTCAAATCCCTGCGACGTGGCGGCCCGGATTTCGTAAAACGGTTGCAATCTCCCTGTACCCAACCCATTACGGCCCCGTTGACCAGCCAGGATGGAGCCTTTGCCCGTGGCCAGCTTTGCAGACACGTCGCCCGCCGACACCGGCGTTTCGGGACCGCAGGACCCGCCCGCCGATGTCTATGGCATCGACCGCTGGGGCCGGGGGCATTTCGAGATTCTGGCCAATGGCGAACTGGCGCTGAAGAACCCGCTGCTGCCCGATGCCCCCCCGGTCAGCCTGCCGGGGATTCTGCGCGATCTCGAACAGCGCGGCGTGCATGTGCCGATGGTTCTGCGCATCACCGCCTTTCTCGAACACGAAATTCACCGCATAAACAACAGCTTCCTCGATGCGATCCAGCGCACCGGCTACCGGGGCCGCTACCGGGGCGTGTTTCCGATCAAGGTCAACCAGCAGGCCCAGGTGGTTGACCGGATTGTCGAATACGGCCGGGCGTTCAACTACGGGCTTGAGGCCGGCTCCAAACCGGAACTGGTCATCGCCCTGTCGCACCGGCTGCCTGACGACGCGCTGATCGTCTGCAACGGGGTTAAGGATGCGGAATTCATCCGTCTGGCGATCCTGTCGCGCAAAGTCGGCTTCAACACCGTGATCGTGCTCGAAAGTCCGAAGGAACTGGAGACGGTTCTCGAGGTTCATGCCGAACTCGGAGAGGAACCGCTGCTCGGCGTGCGGGTCAAGCTGACGCACAAGATCGGCGGCAACTGGGCCGAATCGTCCGGCGACCGGTCCACCTTCGGCATGAACACCGACCAGCTCGTCGCCGTCATCGACCGTCTGCGGGAACATAACCTGTTGCATTGTCTGAAACTTCAGCACTCGCACCTCGGCTCCCAGGTGCCCGACGTCAACGACGTGCGCCGCGCCGCCAGCGAGGCCTGCCGCTACTTCACCGAACTGACCCGCGAGGGCGCGCCGCTGACCCATCTCGATCTCGGCGGCGGCCTCGGCGTCGATTACACCGGTGAGAAAAAGGCGTCCGAGAATTCGATCAACTACACGGTCGAGGAATACTGCGCCAATGTGGTCGAGACGGTCGGCTATGCCATGGACGAGGCGGGGCTGGATCATCCGGTCCTGGTGACCGAAAGCGGCCGCGCCGCCGTGGCGACCTCATCAATGCTGATTTTCAACGTGCTCGAAGGTACGCTCTATGACGCGCCGACCGCGCCGGCGGTCCAAGAGGGAGACCACCATTATCTGACCGACATGATCGCCGTCAGTTCCTACATGCGCGTCGGCCGGATGCAGGAATGCTGGAACGACGCGGTCTATTACCGCAACGAACTGCGCGCCCTGTTCCGCCGCGGGCATATCGGTCTGCGCGAGATGGCGCGGGCCGAACGGGTGTTCCTCAACCTGATGGCCCAGATCAAGGCCCTCGCCGCCGCCAATCCGGACGCTTCCGAAATCGACGCCGAACTTGAGGAAGTTGTCGACATTTATCACTGCAACTTCTCCCTGTTCCAGTCCCTCCCCGACGTCTGGGCCATCGACCAACTCCACCCCATCGCCCCCCTCCAACTGCTCGACAGAAGGCCGGACCGGAGGGCGGTGCTATCCGACATAACCTGTGACAGCGACGGAAAGATCGACCGGTTCATTCTCGAAGATGGCGTATCCCCGAGCCTGCCGGTCCATTCGCTCTCCGAGGACCATCCATATTATCTCGGCGTGTTTTTTGTTGGCGCGTACCAGGAAACCCTGGGCGATCTGCACAATCTCTTCGGTGACACCAATGCCACGACGATCGAACTGCGCGCCGATGGCGGTTTCAATCTGCTGCATGAACAGGAGGGGGATACCATTTCAGAGGTTCTGTCGTATGTGGAATACGATCCGCGTGACTGCGTCGCGGCGTTTCGGGCCATGGTTGACGGTGCGATTGCCTCCGGCCGGATGGATGTCAGCGACCGGCGTCAGGTGATGGGGGCCTTCCGTGACAGTATCGAGGGATACACGTATTATGAGTAGGTACAGGCAGGAGGTTTCGGCAGATGGGTAACGTACTGGTCGTCGGGGCGGGGGGAGTCTCATCCGCCGCCGTGAACAAGATGGCAATGAACTCCGATGTGTTCAGCCGGATAACACTTGCGTCCCGACGCCGGTTCAGATGCGATGAAATCGCCGCCGGCGTCAAATCCCGCACCGGAGTGGAGATCGCGACGGCGGAAGTCGATGCAATGGATGTCGCCGCCGTCGTCGCGCTGATCCGTGCGACCGGTGCGGAACTGCTGGTCAATCTGGCTTTGCCGTATCAGGACCTGAAGCTGATGGATGCCTGTCTGGAGGCGGGAATCCACTATCTCGATACGGCCAATTACGAGCCGGAAGACGAGGCGAAGTTCGAATATCACTGGCAATGGGCCTACCAGGACAGGTTCCGGGAGGCAGGCCTGACCGCGATCCTCGGGTCCGGGTTCGATCCCGGGGTGACCTCCGTGTTCGCCACATGGCTGAAAAAACACAAACTGGACACCATCCGTCAAATCGACGTTCTTGACTGCAACGGCGGTGACAACGGTCAGCCCTTCGCCACCAATTTCAATCCGGAGATCAACATTCGTGAGGTTACCGCCGATGCCCGGCACTGGGAGAACGGCGGCTGGGTGACATCGCCCGCCATGACCCGCAGGGTAACCTATGACTTTCCGGGTGTCGGCGAAAAGAACATGTACCTGATGTATCACGAGGAACTGGAAAGCCTGAGCCGGCATTTCCCCGAGATTGAACGCGCCCGCTTTTGGATGACCTTCGGCGACGCCTACATCAATCATGTTACGGTCTTGCAGAACAT
>JAUIHM010000028.1 GCA_030432315.1 Alphaproteobacteria bacterium
GGTGGCGGGGGCGACCGAGCGGATGGTCGAGCTGATCCAGGCGGTGGACGAGATTGACGATCCGGCGGAGCCGAGTGCCCTGCCGGTGCCGGTGCGCGGAGCGATTTCGTTTCAGGACGTGACGTTCCATTACCCGGCGCGGCGCGATGTTGCCGCACTCGACGGGGTGTCGCTTGAGATACGGCCGGGGGAGACGGTGGCGCTGGTCGGGCCGTCCGGGGCGGGGAAAACAACGGTTTTTCAGATGCTACTGCGGTTTTTTGAACCTTCGTCCGGCGCGGTGTCGCTGGACGGGATTGATCTGCGGGAGATGAAGCGGACGGATCTGCGCGGGCAGATCGCGCTGGTGCCGCAGGAGGCGGTCATTTTTGCCACCTCGGTGCGGGAGAACATCCGTTTTGGCCGGCCGGACGCGAGTGATGCCGAGGTCGAGGCGGCGGCGGAGGCCGCGGCGGCGGCGGAGTTCATCACGAGGCTGCCGGAGGGGTACGATTCGTATGTGGGCGAGCGCGGGGTGATGCTGTCGGGCGGGCAGAAACAGCGGATCGCCATTGCCCGGGCGATTTTGCGCGATGCGCCGGTGCTGCTGCTCGACGAGGCGACCTCTGCGCTCGATGCGGAGAGCGAGCGGCTGGTGCAGCAGGCGGTGGAGCGGCTGGCGCGCGGGCGCACGACGCTGATCATTGCCCACCGGCTGGCGACGGTGAAGCGGGCCGACCGGATCGTGGTGTTCCAGGACGGGCGGGTGGTGGCCGAGGGCACGCACGGGGCGCTGGTGGCCGAGGACGGGCTCTATGCCAGGCTGGCGCGGCTGCAGTTCACCGACGGCGCGGCCTGAGCGGGCGCGGGAAAGGCCGGTGAAGCGATTGCCTGGCGGCGCGGTACTCTGTAAGTCACCCTGATTGCAGGTCCGCTTTTTCCGGAGCGGCCGACGCGCCGGCAGGGGAATTTTCATGACGCACTCCAGTTCTGAAGGCGGGAGCGACCCGCGTCGGCACCGCGCCATGTGGGTGCTGCTGGCTGCTTCGGTGATGAACCTGCTCGACATTACCATCGTCAATGTGGCGCTGCCGCGGATGGAGGTGGACCTGGGGGCGACGTCGAACCAGCTCGAATGGGTCTCGGCGATCTATATCCTGGCGTTTGCCGCCGGCCTTTTGCCGTTTGGGCGGTTTGGCGACATCCTCGGCCGCAAGCGCATTTTCCTCTGGGGGATTGGCGGTTTCACCGCGGCGTCGGTGCTCTGTGGCATCGCGCCTGGCATCGGCACGCTGATTGCCGCGCGCATGGTGCAGGGGCTGGCGGCGGCGATGATGATTCCGCAGACGCTCGCGATCATTCAGGTGCTGTTTTCCGACGCGGAGCGGCCGAAGGCGTTCGCCCGCTTCGCCTCGGTGACAAGCGTGGCTGCCGTCTGCGGGCCGATCATCGGCGGTGCGCTGATTTCTTTCGATATCGGCGGCCTCGACTGGCGGCCGATCTTTCTCGTCAACCTTCCGTTCGGGCTGCTGGCGATCTGGGCCGGGATCCGCTGGATCACGCCGATTGCCCCCGATCCGGACATGCGCGCCGATCCGGTGGGCGTGCTGCTGTTCGCTTCGGCCAGTCTGCTGGTGGTTTTTCCGCTGGTTGAGGGGCGGGCGTTCGGCTGGCCGTGGTGGTGTTTTGTCCTGATCCTCGCCGGAGGGCTTGCGGCGGCGGCCTTTGTCGCATGGGAGGCGTCGCGGGCGGCGGCAGGACGGGCGGAGCTGCTGCCGGCGTCGCTGCTGCGCAACCCGATGTTCATGGCCGGGATCGTCACGGTGATGCTGTTCGCTTCGGTTCCGCCGGGGTTCTTCATGATGCTGGCGCTGTTCTTTCAGTCGGGGTTCGACCTGACGCCGCTCCAGTCCGGGCTGACGACGGTGACCTTTCCGCTCGGCATCATGGCAACCTCGACGCTCTCGGGCCGGATCAACGGCCGGTTTCCCGAAGGCCGCATGGTGCTCGGGGCGGTGCTGCTGCTGATCGGCATGACATGGGTGAAGATCGCGGTCGGCAACGTCGGCGAAACGCTGGACCCGGTGCAGTTTCTCGCACCGCTCGGCGTCTGCGGCCTCGGCATGGGGTTCGTGATCGTGACGCTGTTCCAGATCGTGCTCGGTCATGTGCCGCGGCGGGATGCGGGGGCCGGGTCGGGGTCGCTGCAGGCGTTCCAGCAGGTCGGCGGTGCGCTCGGCATCGCGGTGACCGGGCAGATCTTCTTTTCCACGCTCAGTCACGGCGGCGGCCTCGGAACGGCGGGACCGGAGGCGTGGACCCGCGCGGTCGGCGCCGGCATCTGGTATCCGCTGCTGGCCTATGTCGGGATCCTGCTGATTTCGCTGCTGGCGCTGCGGCAGAGCGGAAAACGGTCCGCGGTTTCGTCGCAGTAGCACCGGATCGGCGGCAAATTCGGCCAGGCGACGCAGCGGAACGGCTTGTTCCGCGTTGCCGACGCCCCCATTATCGCAACAGGAAATTTCTGCGCAGACAGGAAGCGGGAAGGAACGCGCGATGATCAGGGTCGAAGTGCTTGCCGACAAACTGGCGGCCGAGGCGGCGGTGCCGGTGGAGGACCGCTGGACCGCCCGATCGCTCTATGAGCAGCTTTCGCAGACCACCGCGAAGTTTCCCGACCGTCCCGCAGTGACCTTCCAGCTGAAGTCGGGACCGGAGGATCCGGCGGTGACGCTGACCTGGCGCGAACTGACGGACGACGTGACGCGGGCGGCGAACCTGTTTCGCAGGCTGGGGATCGGGCACGAGGACGTTGTTGCCTATATCCTGCCGAACGGCATCGAGGCACCCGTCGCGCTGCTGGCCGGGGCGACGGCGGGCATTGTCACGCCGATCAATCCGCTGCTGAAGCCGGAGCACATGGGGGCGATCCTGCGGGAGATGCGGGTGAAGGTTGTGGTGACCCTGCGTCCGTTCCCCAGAACCGACCTTGCCCAGAACGTCGCCCAGGCGGTGGCGCTGGCGCCAGGGGTCGAGACGGTGCTGCAGGTCGATCTCTCCCGATACCTCGCGCCTCCGCTCAAATGGGTGGTGCCGCTGATCCGACCGCGGATGCGGGTGCGTCACCGGGCAAAGGTGCTTGATTTTCACCGGGCAATGGCGTCGGTTCCGTCGGGGGCGCTGGAGTTCAGCGAGACGCTGGATGACCGGATCTGCAGCTATTTCCATACCGGGGGCACCACCGGCCTGCCGAAGATCGCCCAGCACCGGGCCAGCGGCATCCTTTACAACGGCTGGTGTGGCGTCGCCTACATCTTTACGGATGCCGACGTGCTGATGTGCCCGTTGCCGATGTTTCATGTTTTTGCCGCCTATCCGGTTTTCATGTCATGCCTGATGTCCGGGGCGCAGGTGGTGTTTCCAACGCCGCAGGGGTTTCGCGGCGAAGGGGTGATGGACAATTTCTGGAAACTTCTGGAACGGCACGGGGCCACCTTCCTGATCATGGTTCCGACTGCCGCGACCGCCCTGATGCAGCGGCCGGTGAATGCCGATGTTTCGACGGTAAAGACCGCCCTGAGCGGTTCGGCTGCGATGCCGCTCGAACTGTTTACCCGCTTCGAGGGAGCGACCGGGATCAAGGTGCTCGAGGGCTACGGCATGACCGAAGCCACCTGTCTCGTGTCGATCAATCCCCCGTTCGGCGAACGAAAGGTCGGCAGTGTCGGGCTGCCGTTCCCCTATACGGACGTGCGGATCCTGCAGTGCGACGAGGAGGGGGGTGTGTTGAAAACCTGCACGGGTGACGAGGTCGGTGAGATCTGCGTGCGCAATCCCGGAGTCGGCGATGCGATCTATACGGAGGCGGAGAAGAACCGCGGCGTGCTGACACCCGAGGGTTATCTGCGCACCGGCGATCTGGGGCGGATCGATGCCGACGGCTACCTCTGGATCACCGGGCGGGCGAAGGATCTGATCATCCGCGGCGGGCACAACATTGATCCGGCGACGATCGAGGATGTGTTCATCCAGCATCCGGCGGTGGCCTTCGCCGGAGCGATCGGCCAGCCGGACCGGCATTCCGGCGAGGTTCCGGCGGTTTACGTGGAACTGGTCGACGGCGCGGAGGTGACGGTTGAGGAACTGATGACCCATGCGAGGGCGCGGATTCCCGAGCGGGCGGCGGTGCCGCGCCATGTGGAGATTCTGGATGAACTGCCGAAGACCGCCGTGGGCAAGGTGTTCAAGCCGGCGCTGCGGCGCAGCGCGATCCGGCGGACGCTGAATTTCGCCCTCGGCACCAGCGGCGTTGAAGCGCGGGTGATGGAGGTGATCGACGACCGCAGGCTGGGCCTGGTGGCAATGGTCGGCCATGAGCAGGATGCCGAAGGCAGAGTACGGGCGGCGCATGTGCTCGACGCGTTCACAGTGCCCTGGCGCTGGCAGGAGGCGGAAGGCGCGGCCGGCCCCGCCGAAGGCGCGCGATGACTGCGCCGCCGCCGGTCGGCCGGACGCTGCAGAACGCGTTCCATGCCCTGGCACTGGTGCTGATGGGCGGCTGGCTGCTCTGGGCCGGGCGGGGCATCATCGTGCCGTTCGTGATGGGGGTGATGGTGGTCTACGTCATCATCGGCCTTGCGGAATCGCTCGAGCACATTCCGCGGATCGGCCCGCGCCTGCCGCGGCTGGTGCGCCATCTGGTGTCGATCGTGGTGATCGGCATCGTGCTGGCGGCGATCGTGCTGCTGCTGATTTCCAACATCAATCAGGTTGCCGCGGTGGTGCCGAAATACCAGGACCGGCTGCTGGGGATAATCCAGTCGCTGGCGGTGCGGCTGCACGTCCAGGCGGAACCGAGCTGGACCACCCTGCGGGACGACGTGCTGAACCGGATCGACCTCGGCGGGCTGATCGGCCGTGGGGTGGCATCGCTGTCGCAGATCGTCGCAGTGACCGTGGTGGTGTTCATCTATGCGGGGTTTCTGCTGGCGGAATGGGCCGGATTCGGCGCCAAGCTGCGCGGGCTGGCCGGCGACGTCGACCGGCGGGCGGAGATCAGTCACCTGATGGCCGAGATCAACCTGCGGATCGGCCAGTATCTGGCGCTCAAGACGCTGGTAAACGTGGTCCTGGGGCTGGCCAGCTGGGTGGTGATGTCACTGGTCGGGGTCGAGTTTGCCGCCTTCTGGGCGGTGCTGATCGGTCTTCTCAACTACATCCCCTATCTGGGGTCGTTCATGGGGGTGTTTTTCCCGGTGTTCCTGTCACTGCTGCAGTTTCCGGATCTTGGCAGCGTGGTGCTGGTGCTGGTGGTGCTGACGGTGATTCAGATGTTGGTCGGCAGCGTGCTTGAGCCCTACATCATGGGCAATTCGCTCAATCTCAGCCCTACGGTGATTCTGCTCGGGCTGGCGGTCTGGTCGACGCTGTGGGGTATTCCGGGCGCGATTCTCAGCGTGCCGATCATGGCGAGCATCGTGATCGTGCTTGCCAGTTTCAGTTCAACGCGTCCGGTGGCGGTGCTGCTGTCGCGCAACGGCCGGGTTGTGGAGCCGATCAGTGCGGGTCAGACGCCGTAGCCGGGGGAGAGTGCCGGCGATTCGCGGTGGGACCTCATGGGGGGGCGCGAGCGGGGCGCGGGATGTGACGTCCCGAAACTGCCGATGTCGCTCAGAAATTGTCGCCGGCGGTCTGGCCTGTCGTGAGAAATGGCTTCACGCGGCGGGATTCCGCCTCAAGTTGAATCAAGGCATCGTCGAGTTCTTCGGCAAGTCCGGGAAGTGAATTTGCCGCCGCGTAGACACGCAGTTCCGAAAGGATGTCGAACATCTGTTCGTTATTTTCAGGAAGATACATGCTCACCGCCTTACAGGTAGAAGTTCGCAACATGCGATACTTCAGCGCCAAACTCAATGACGCAAATTATCATTGCCGCTACCGATACGATATCCGAAGCAGATTTCCATGCTGATAATGCGGGAATAGTTAAGTGTTTTCAACCTCCGGCGTTATCCGGGGCAGTGATTTGATCGTTCCAGCGGAAATCCGCCGGTATGGTAGTATCCATTGCCGTGGAGCGATCCTTAATGCCGGATGGTGACGCATCGACAATGTCGGGTTCGCGGGCTATAGCCGGACCGGCCCGGCGTCCGGAGGCGCCCGGCCGTGCCTTTTGCGGTCGGCATCGGACCTGGTGGCGAATCGGAGCAGGATCTGCTCCGGGGAATTGACGGTGTGTCCCGACCGGAGACGGTCGGGCAGACGGAGCGGCGCAGATTGGCAGAGTTCAGCGGCAGACAGTTCAGAAATGCCCTGGGGCGGTTCGCCACAGGGGTGACAGTGGTCACGACAATGACCGAGAACGGCCCGCTGGCGATGACGGTCAATTCCTTTGCCAGCGTATCGCTCAGCCCTCCGCTCGTGCTGTGGTCGCCGGCACGGGAATCGGACCGGTTCCCGGCATTCGAGGTCGCGCCGTATTTCGCAATTCACATCCTGGCCCGCGAGCAGGAATCCCTGTCGATCCGTTTTGCTGCTTCTGGTGATGATTTCGACGGAGTCGATTTTGCCGAAGGGTTGGGGCGGTCGCCGATTCTTCCGGACTGCGCGGCAGTATTCGAGTGTCGGCATGCCGCCGGGCATGACGGAGGCGACCATCTGATCGTGGTCGGCGAGGTGCTGCGGATCTCGGAGCGGGAGGCGGCGCCGCTGCTCTATTACCGGGGTGGCTACGCCGATCTTGCCCATCGTTGACCTTGCTCCCCGGCAGGGGGTTCGGTAACGGGTACCGCGACAGAATGGACCGGACTTTTATCATGGCAAAGACCAAAATCAAAAAGCCCCGGCGCCCGCGTGCAGAGACGCCACGCGGATTTCGGGATTATTTCGGACAGGATGTGCTGCAGCGCAATGCGATGCTGGCGCGGGTTGCCGAGGTCTATCATGCCCATGGGTTCGATCCGCTGGAAAGCTCCGCCGTCGAGACGGTTGAGGCTCTGGGAAAGTTTCTGCCGGATGTGGACCGTCCGAACGAGGGTGTGTTTGCCTGGCAGGACGAGGACGAAACCTGGATGGCGCTGCGCTATGACCTGACGGCGCCGCTGGCGCGGGTCTATGCCCAGCACCGCCGCGATCTGCCGAACCCGTACCGGCGCTATGCGATGGGGCCGGTCTGGCGCAACGAAAAGCCAGGGCCGGGGCGGTACCGGCAGTTTTACCAGTGCGATGCGGATACGGTCGGGGCAGGCTCGGTTGCTGCCGACGCGGAGATGTGTGCGATGCTCGGCTCCGCGCTGGAAGCCACCGGCATTGCGGCGGACGACTATGTGATCCGGGTCAATAATCGAAAGGTGCTCAACGGGGTTATGGAGGTTGCCGGTGTTCTGAACCCGGAAGACCCCGAGGCCGACGCGCACGCACGCGGGATCGTGTTGCGGGCGGTGGACAAGCTGGATCGGCTTGGTGTTTCGGGGCTGCGTGACCTGCTGGGCGCGGGGCGCAGGGATGAGAGCGGCGATTTCACCGAAGGGGCTGGGCTGAGTCCGGACCAGATCGCGGTGATCCTTGGCTTTACCGACGCGCGGCGGGAAAATGGCACGGCGACCTGTGCAGCACTGCGTGACCTGGTGGGCGTATCCAAAGCGGGCCTTGAGGGCGTGCAGGAGCTTGAGACGATTGCGGAACTGCTGACCGCGCAGGGACCGGCGGAGCGGATCATCATCGACCCGTCGGTGGTGCGGGGGCTTGGCTATTATACCGGCCCGGTCTTCGAGGCGGAACTGACGTTTGAGATTTTGGACGAAAAAGGTCGCAGGATCCAGTTGGGCTCCGTGGCCGGTGGTGGGCGCTATGATGATCTGGTGACCCGGTTTACCGGAGAGAAAGTGCCGGCAACGGGCGTGTCCATCGGGGTTGACCGTTTGCTCGCAGGGCTGCGCGCGAAAGGCCGTTTGGCTGATAACACTCAGGGGCCGGTGGTCGTGACGGTGATGGACAGGGACCGGACGGCCGATTACCAGGCGATGGCGGCGGAGTTGCGCGCCGGCGGGATCCGGGCCGAGGTGTTCATGGGCGGCGGCAACATGGCCAAACAGCTCAAGTACGCCGACCAGCGCGTCTCGCCGGTGGCCGTAATCGAGGGCGGCAACGAGCGCGAGCGCGGCGTGGTGCAGATCAAGGATCTGGCGCTGGGCGCAAGGCTGGCGGCGAATATCGAGACCCATGACGACTGGAAGGCGCAGCCGGCGCAGATGGAAGTTGTCCGATCCGACCTCGTGGCGGAGGTGCGGGCGATGCTGGCCCGGGCGGGCGGCTGAGCCATGGTGACTGACAGGGCGTATCTGAAGGGGGCGCGGATCGGTCCGGGTCTCGCCCGGTTCGAGGCGGAGGTCGAGCGGATCATGGCCGCGCTCGGCGGTCCGGAAGCGGCGCGGGTCGATGCGGATATTCTGCAGCCGGCCGATCTGCTGCTCGACCTTTATGGCGAGGACATTCGGGCACGGGCGTTCACCACCCGCGATGACGGGGCGGAAATGATGCTGCGCCCGGATTTCACCCTGCCGGTGGCGCGGCTGCATATGGCGTCGCAGGCGGAGGCCGCGCAGTATGTCTACTGTGGTCCGGTGTGGCGGCGGCAGGAATTCGGTTCCGACCGGCCGCGCGAATACGTGCAGGCGGGGCTGGAGCTGTTTGGTCAGGACGATGCGGCGGCGGCGGATGCCGAAGTGCTGGTGCGGGTCCAGGCGGCGCTGGGGGCCGCGCCGGTGACGCTGATTACCGGCGACATGGGGCTTGCGATTGCGGCGGTCGAAGCGCTGGAGACCAGTGCGGTGCGCAGGGCGGCGCTGCGGCGGCATCTGTGGCGACCGGCGCGATTCCAGGAGTTGCTGCGCCGCTATGGTGCGGCCCATGCGGGCGTGACCGCCGGGCGGGCCGATCTGCTGGCGGCTGTTGACGCCGGGCGGGTCTCTGAAGCGATTGAAGCCGCGGGCACGGTCGTCGGCCTGCGGAGTGTCGAAGAGGTGGTGGCCCGGGCGGAACGGCTGAGCCGTGAAGCCGCGCAACCGCCGCTGACGGGTGAGGCGGTTGCGCGGCTCGAGGCGGTTCTGGCGCTGAAGGGGTCCTGCGACGGGGTGCTGGCGGATCTGCGGCGGATGGTGGCGGACATGCCGAAGCTGGACCGGGCGGTGAACCGGTTCGAGGCGCGGCTCGCGGCGTTTCGCGCGCGGGGCATTGATCCGGACGGGCTGGCCTTCGAGGGCAGTTTTGGCCGCACGACGCTGGAATATTACGACGGGTTTGTGTTTGGCGCGGTTGCCATGGACCGGCCCGACCTGCCGCCGGTGGCGAGCGGCGGCCGTTATGATGCACTGACGCGGGTCCTGGGGCAGGGCGAAGGCGTGGCGGCGGTGGGCGGCATGATCCGGCCGGAGGCCCTGATGTCGCTCAGTGAGGGGGCGGAATGATGCTCAAGCTGGGGATTCCGTCGAAGGGACGGTTGCAGGAAAGCACGATTGACTGGTTCGCCGAGCGCGGCATTACCGTTTCGCGCAGCGGGTCAGACCGGGAATACCGGGGCAGCGTCAGTGGTGTGGACGGGATCGAACTTGTCATGCTCTCGGCTTCGGAAATCGCCGGGGAACTGGCCGAGGGGCGGATCCATCTCGGTGTGACCGGCCAGGACCTGGTGCATGAGAGCGTCGCGCGCTGGCCGGAGCGGCTGGTGGAGCTGGCGCCGATGGGGTTTGGCCATGCGGATCTGATCGTCGCGGTGCCGGCGTTCTGGATCGACGTGGACACCATGTCGGATCTTGATGCGGCGGCGGCGGCGTTCCGGGCGGTGCACGGGTTTCGGCTGCGGATCGCGACGAAATATCATCATCTGACCCGCGAGTTCTTCCGCCGGCACGGGGTGGCGGATTACCAGCTGATCGACAGCCAGGGCGCGACCGAGGGTGCGGTGAAGAACCTGACCGCCGAGGCGATTGCCGACATCACCTCGACCGGGGAGACGCTGCGCGCCAACCATCTGAAGATCCTCTCGGACGGGCTGATCCTGCCGAGCCAGGCAACGCTGTTTCTGTCGCGGTCGGCGCCGTGGAGCGGGACCGCGGCTGCAGCGCTGCGGGCGCTCTGCGGCAGGGCCGGGCTGGTGGAGGCCGGGCGTCTGCCGGACGGATTTGCCGCCGGTTAGCTGCCGAAGGTCACGCCGGTGCCTTGGGCGCGCAGGCGCGGGTCGTTGGATTTGACCAGCAGGTCGCGGTCTTCGAGCGCTTCACGGCAGCGGTCGAGGGTTTCTGATTCCAGCCGGGCCATTGCCTGCGCCGTGTAGAAGGCGAGGTGCGGCATCAGGATCACGTTTTCCATGGCATAGAGCGGGCTGAGCGGGTGGCCGGTACGGGCCAGGGGTTCTTCCGAGAACGCGTCGAGGCCGGCCCCGGCGATGGTGCCGGATGTCAGGGCGTGGAGCAGGGCGGATTCGTCGACGATGGCGCCGCGCGAGACGTTGATCAGCGTTGCGTGCGGCTTCATCAGGGCGAGTTCCGCAGCGCCGATCAGATGCCGGGTTTCGTCGGTGAGGACGCAGTGGATCGAGACGCAATCGCTTTGGGCGAGCAGGTCGGACAGGTGGTCGCTCTTTTCCACGCCGAGCGCCTGCATTTCCGCCGCGCTGACGTTGGGGTCATATGCGGTAACCCGTGCGCCGAAACCCTGACCGGCCATGCGGGCCATGGATCGGCCGATGCGGCCGAGACCGACGAGGCCAAGCGTGCTGCCGGCGATGTCGCGGCCGAGCCAGCGTCCGGTCGGCCAGGCCCAGCCGTCGCGCTGCATGGTGCGGTCGAGCGGGATCAGCTTTTTCGCCAGTGCCGCCATCAGGGTGAAAGCCGCCTCGGCGACGGTTGATTCGGCATATGCGGGAATGTTGACCACCGGAATGCTGCGGGCCCGTGCCGCCGGGATGTCGATGGCGTCTATGCCGACACCGTATTTGACGATGGCGCGCAGACGGGTGGTGGCGTTAATGACGCTGGCCGGGATTGGGGTGTAGCACATCAGCAGCAGGTCGGCGTCCCTTGCATGTCTGATGAGTTCGTCAGGCGGGATGCCTTCTGGCAGAAGCACCAGGTCCGCACCTAGGTCGCGCAGGGCCTGGTCGGTGACGGGCATCTCCAGTTCCCGGTCGGTGCGGACGATCCTGAACCGGCTTCGGATCATCTTTGGCCACCGCCCGAAGCGGTCCGGGTGCTCACTCCCCTGCGAGTTGCGAGAGCCGGGACCGCAGCGTATCGGAGCGCCGGGTGGCAAACAGCACGTCGTCGATGCGGCTGGTGCCGTCTGTCTGCGGTACCACCACGAGCTGGTCAATCCAGGCCGGAGAACCGGATCTCGCCTCGCGGCGGATGTCGACGATTGCCGGGCTGCGCGTTGTGGCGGTACAGCCGTCAACCTGGTTCTGGTAGGACTGGAACAGGGTGCGGGTCGGCGGCAGGGCGGATTTCGCGGCGGCGCGGCCCAGCAACGATACCAGGGAAGGTGAAAGGACGACCGGCATGGCGTTCAGGTTGCCTTCGAGGGTCAGGCGGCAGAATTCAGCCCCCAGCCCGTCGAAGTCGTAGGCGCTGCCGGCACTTGCCGGACCCGGCGGTACAGCAGCGAAGGCTGCGACCATGGCGATTGTGAGGCACATGCGCGTTGGCTGCATGTCAGATGACTCCAAGGGCGGAAAGTTCGGCCACCAGTTCGGGAGGCAATTCACTTTCCGCGGTTGTTCCCAGATCGGGTGGGGCATCCTCTGGTCGCAGGTAGCGCCAGCCCTGAAACGGCCTCCGGGGGGCGGGCGCCGTCCGGTGCAAAGTCGAGTCGAGGATGATGGCGCAGCGGTCGACGCCGTCGTCGCCGGTCTGTTTCTGCAGGTCGAGTATGGCTTGCCGGGCGAGGATCACTCCCTTGAAAACCCAGTACAGCGAGCCGCCGTTCAGCAGTTCGTCGCTGCGGCGCGGCCACATGCGGGTGACGTGACGCGGCCGGTCGTCGAGGCCGGCGGCACGGTTGCTGTCCCGGCGCATGGCCTGCCAGTCTTCGAGATCGGCCGGTGAGTCCGTGCCTACACAGAGTTTGACGAGATTGACCATTGCACCCATTTCAAACCTATCCCTTGATATTTGAGCCGATGCAAGACACCAGATGGTGAATTTTCCGCCGCGGCGCGGCCGCCGTGGCAATTGACCAAACGGCGTCGTGCAACTATCTTTGGCGCTTCACGATCGAGCAGGACCGATATCATGAACAAGCCCGAAACGCGGAGCCTGAATGTTGCGGCGTCTGCCGACCTGCCCTGGCAGGAGGTCTCGCTGGACGTGCTGCGCGAGAAGTACGCCAAGGGCGTCGAGAAGGATCTCGACGGGGCGGACATGGTTGCGGCAGTCCGGATGCGTGTGGCGCGGGGCCTGGCGAGCGTTGAGGAGGATCCGGCGAAGTTCGAGCCGCTGTTTCTCAAGGCGTTGGAAAGCGGGTTCATTCCTGGCGGGCGGATCAATTCCGCGGCAGGGGCAGATATCCGCAAGGTCACGCTCATCAACTGCTTTGTTCAACCTGTGGGTGATTCGATTTCCGACACGGTCGGCGGCAAGACCGGTATTTACCAGGCGCTGCGCGAGGCGGCGGAAACCATGCGACGCGGTGGCGGCGTAGGTTACGATTTCAGCTCGATCCGGCCGCGGGGTGCCTGGGTTTCCGGCACGGCAAGCTCGGCGTCGGGACCGATCAGCTACATGCATGTCTTCGACCAGTCCTGTGCGACGGTGGAATCCGCCGGAGCGCGGCGCGGCGCGCAGATGGGTGTTCTGCGCTGTGACCATCCGGACGTGATGGAGTTCGTCGGGGCCAAGCGCCAGGCGGGCAAGCTGAACAATTTCAACATCTCGGTCGGCGTTACCGACGTGTTCATGAAGGCGGTGGACGAGGATTCCGAATTCGACCTGGTGCATGAGGCCAAGCCAGGCGCCGCGCAGATGGCGGGTGGGGCCTGGCAGCGCGATGACGGGATGTGGGTCTATGCGAGGATCCGGGCCAGGGAACTGTGGCAGGTGATCGCCCGCAACACCTATGAGGCGGCGGAGCCCGGGGTGATGTTTCTCGACCGGATCAACGCCGACAACAATCTGCACTACTGTGAGCGGATCGAGGCGACGAATCCCTGCGGCGAGATCCCGATACCGGATTATGGCTGCTGCTGTCTCGGGTCGATCAACCTGACGCGGTTCATCAGTGACCCGTTCGAGCCCCATGCCGCATTTGACGGCGAAGGTTTCGCGGAAACGGTGGCCGGCGCCGTACGAATGCTCGACAACGTGCTGACCGCGACGGTTTGGCCCTTGCCGCAGCAGGCGCGGGAGGCGGAGAACAAGCGGCGCATCGGCCTGGGTTTTACCGGGCTCGGCGATGCGCTGATCCTGATGGGGCTGGCCTACGACAGCCCGCAGGCGCGCGATTTTGCCGCCGACGTGACCCGGCAGATGCGTGACGCAGCCTATCGCACGTCGATTGCGCTGGCGCGGGAGAAAGGGGCGTTCAAGCTCTTTGACGCGGAGCGTCTGCTTGAGTCCGGTATGGCCAAACGTCTGCCGGAGGACATCCGGGAGGACATCCGCAAATACGGGCTGCGCAACAGCCACCTGCTGTCGATTGCCCCGACGGGCACCATCAGTCTCGCTTTTGCCGACAATGCCTCGAATGGCATTGAGCCCGCTTTTTCGTGGTTCTACACCCGCAAGAAGCGCGAGCCTGACGGGTCGATGCGGGAATATCGGGTGGAGGATCACGCCTGGCGGTTGTGGAAGGCACGGGGCGGCAATTCGGCGGAACTGCCGCCGGCGTTCCGCAATGCGCTGGAAATCTCGGCCACGGATCACATGGCGATGCAGGCCGCGATCCAGCCCTATATCTGTGCGGCGATTTCCAAGACCGTGAACGTGCCAGAGGATTATCCGTTCGCGGATTTCGAAAGCCTCTATCTCGATGCATGGAAGGCGGGGCTGAAAGGCATTACCACCTATCGGCCCAACACCGTGCTGGGATCGGTTCTGTCGGTGGAGGGTGAGACGCCGCAGGATCTCGACCAGTCCGAACCGGACCGGCGCATCCGTATCAGCGACGCGCCGCAGGTGGCGCTGGCGGCGCTGCGCTGGCCGCACCGGCCGAAACTGACGGCGGGATCGCCCTCCTGGACCTACATGATCGAAGCGCCCAGCAACCGGTTTGCCGTGTTCGTCGGTCATGTGGAAAACGGCCGCAACCAGCCGTTCGAAGTCTGGGCCAACGGCGAAGAGACGCCGCGCGGTCTCGGCGCGCTGGCGAAGAACCTGAGCATGGACATGCGTGCCCAGGATCCGGAATGGCTGCGTCTGAAGCTCGACAGCCTGGCGAAGACGCCGGGTGCGCCCTATCATGTCGCCATGCCGCCGGACGGACGATCGGTGCCGGTGGCCGGCAACGTGAGCGCCTTTGCCCAGGTGGTGATGTACCGATGCGAGGCGTGGGGCGTATGCGACGATACGGACGGGCCAACACCGCTCGTCGACGCGCTGTTTTCCCGCAAGGAGCCGAAATCCGGGGTGGATGGGACGCTGAGCTGGACGGTGGACATTCTCAATCCGGTGACGGGTGACGATTTTGCCATGTTCGTCAAGGAATGCATTCTGCCTGACGGAACCAAGCGGCCGTTCTCGGTCTGGCTGTCGGGAGCCTATCCGCTGGAGTTCAACGGGCTGACCAAAAGCCTGAGCCTAGACATGCGGGTGATCGACCCGGCGTGGATCGGCAAGAAGTTGCGCGGGTTGAAGGATCTTCCCGAAGCGCAGGGCGACTTTTTCGCCCGCAGGCCCGGCAGCGAGAAGCAGGAGGTTCAGCCCTCGACCATCGCCTATGTGGCGCGGCTGCTGATCCACCGGTATCAGATGCTCGGGGTTCTCGATCGAGAAGGTTTTCCGGTCTCCGGCAGTGCGGTTCTGTGGACCGATGCACCTGCGCCGGCAGCGGCGGAGAGCGGGGGAACCGCCGTCGCGGGCAAAGTCTGCCCGGAATGTGGGCATCCGGCGCTGATCAAGCGGGATGGTTGCGAGTTTTGCACGGCCTGCGGCCATACCGGAGCCTGCGGCTGACGGTATGCGGCCTATGAAGGCGCTACCGGATGCGGTATAATGGGTTTCCCCAACATGGCATGGGATATCCGTAGATGAATAAGATGGTGATGCACGAGACGGTGCCGAAGACCGACATTGAGCAGATGGCGGATCAGGCCAAGGATGCGGCGGAGTTCATGAAGGCGCTGGCCCATGAGGGACGGTTGATGATTTTCTGTCACCTGATGTCGGGTGAAAAGTCGGTCAGTGAACTGGAAGCCCTGATTGGCGCCCGCCAGGCCGCGGTATCGCAGCAGCTCTCGCGGCTGCGGCTGGAAGGTCTGGTCAACAGCCGCCGGGACGGCAAGGCGATTTACTATTCCATTGCCGACAGACGCGCCAAGGTGCTGGTGGAAACGCTGCACTGGCTGTTCTGCACGGCAGAGCCGGACTGAGACCCGACGCCGGTCGGATCAGGGCGTTCCGCGTTCGTCGCGTTTTGCCTGATCCCAGAGCCCGTCCATTTCTTCCAGTGTACTTTGCTTCGGCGTGCGGCCGTCTTTGGCCAGCACGGCCTCGATGGCATGGAACCGGCGGGTGAACTTGCGGTTTGCCCCGCGCAGGGCGGATTCCGGATCGATTTTCAGGTGGCGCGCGAGATTTGCCATCACGAACAGGAGATCGCCGTATTCCTCCTCGATCTTCGCCCGATCGCCGGATTTGATTTCGGCCACCAGTTCCGAGGTTTCCTCGGCGATCTTGTCGAGGACATGGACCGCGTCCGGCCAGTCGAAACCGACGCGGGCGGCGCGGTTCTGCAGCTTGACGGCCCGGGTCAGGGCCGGCAGGCCGTCGGCGACCCCGTCGAGCGCGCTTGGCGTACGGCTGCCGGAGCCGCCGCGTTCGGCCGCCTTGATGGTTTCCCAGTCGCGGGTCTGCTGTTCGGCCGATTTGTTGCGGTCGTCGTCGCCGAACACATGCGGGTGACGGCGGACCATCTTGTCGGCAATCGACCGCACCACATCGTCGAAGGTAAAGCTGTTGTTCTCAGCCGCCATCTGGCTGTGATAGACCACCTGAAGCAGCAGGTCGCCGAGTTCGTCGCACAGGTCGGCGTGGTTGCGGCGGGCGATGGCGTCGGCGACCTCATAGGCTTCTTCGATGGTGTATGGGACGATGGTGTCGAAATTCTGCTCGATGTCCCAGGGGCATCCCGTATGTGGATCGCGCAGGCGCTGCATTATCCGGCGCAGGCGCGGAACGCCACCCTGCGGGTCCTCTATCAGATCGTCCGGGTTCTGAATCGTCATGGCTGCTCCAGGTGCGGTGCTTCAGGTCAGGTCGAGACGCAGTTCGGTGAGACCGCGGAAATGGTACCGGTCGGCATAGACCGGTTTGGCTGCCGGGCGCAGGTGCGGAAACCGCCGGAACAGCATTGGCAGGGCAATGGCCAGTTCCAGCCTTGCCAGCGGCGCTCCGAGACAGAAGTGGATGCCGGCGCCGAAAGACTGGTTCCGGACGGCATTGGCACGGTCGGGGCGAAATGCCGCCGGTTTGTCGAAGATCTCCGGGTCGCGGTTGGCGGCTGCCAGCAGACAGCCGACCGTGTCGCCGCGACGGAAATCGTGACCGAAAAGTTCGCAGTCACCGAGGGCAATCCGGGTGAACATGTGCAGCGGAGGATCGTAGCGAAGGATTTCCTCGGTCAGCGCAGCGGTGGTTTCGGGGGTGCGGGACAGGTCGGCGCCGTCGAGACCCTGGGCAAGGACCGTGGCGACACCGTTGCCGATGGCATGTACCGTTGCCTCATGTCCGGCATTCAGCAGCAGAATGCAGGTGGCGACCAGTTCCGCCTGTGACAGACGGTCACCTTCGGATTCCGCCCGGATCAGGTGGCTCAGCAGGTCGTCACCGGGCGATTTGCTGCGCTCGCGGATGCAGTCGGTCAGGAATGCGGTGAATTCGGCGGCGGCAGCGTTGGCGCGGTCCTCGATCGTGCGGTCGCGACGCGCCTGATAGATCGCCACCATGTCATGCGACCAGGCCAGCAGCTGCGGTGATGCTTCGACCGGCACACCCAGAAGATGCGCGATAACGCGCACGGGCAGAGGTTCGGCGAAGCTGCTCAGCAGGTCCACGCTGTCGCCGTGCATGGAGTTGAGCAGTTCGGCGGAGATGCGTTCGATCATCGGGGAGAGTTGCGCGATCCGCCTGGAGGTAAAGCTGCGCAGCACCAGACCGCGCAGTCGGGTGTGGGTCGGGGGTTCGAGGTCGAGCATCGACAGGTCGTCGACGGCATGAAAGTCCTTGAGATGCGCCGGGCGTGGTGGCTTGAGGTCGGCGGGCCATTCCCGCCCGAAGCGCCGGTCGCGCAGGATCGCATTGACTGCGGCATAACCGGCGGCGCAGGGAAACCCGTAGTCGTCCCAGTAAAACAGATCCCCGGCCGCGCGGGCCATGTCGTAGAACGGGTAGGGCTCCTGGACAAATCCTGGATCACGCGGAGACTGGGTCAGATGGCGCATCCGGCCCTTTCAAGTGCCTGGTCGAGGTCAGCGACAAGGTCCTCCACCGCCTCGATGCCGACCGAGATGCGCAGCAGAGTATCGGGTACTACCGAATACGGTCCTTCAACCGCGATCCGGTGTTCGATCAGGCTCTCAACTCCGCCGAGCGAGGTGGCGGGAATGAACACTTCGGTGAAGCGGGCGACGTCATTGGCCTTTTTCCTGCCGCCGCGCACGAGAATGGACAGCATTCCACCAAAGCCGCCGGTCATCTGCCGCGCGGCCACGGCATGGCCCGGATGGCTGGGCAGGCCGGGATAGAGCACCTCCTTCACACCGGGATGGGTTGCCAGGTATTGCGCAATGGTCAGGGCCGAGGCGCTGGCGCGGTCATAGCGCAGGAACAGCGTCCGCAGCCCCCGGATCAGCAGCCAAGCTTCGAAAGCGGCGATGACGCCGCCGGTCAGGCTGCGGATGCCGCGCACCTCGCCGGCAAAGGCATCGTCGTTACGAAAGCTGAGGACACCGGCGGTGAGGTCGGAGTGTCCGCCAAGGTATTTCGTGCCCGAGTGAAAGGCGATGTCGGCCCCGAACTCCATGGCGCGGGTGGTACAGGGGGGTGAAACCGTGCAGTCCACCGCGAGCCGTGCGCCCGCCGTGCGGGCAATTGCGGCGGTCGCGGCGATGTCGATGACATCCCAGTTCGGATTGGCTGGAGTTTCGATCCAGATCAGCCGTGTCTGACCGGGCCGCACCAGCGCCGCCATGTCATCGCAGTCGGTGCCGTCAAAGAAGGAGACGGCGATGCCGCGCCGGTCGGCCAGACGGTGCAGCCAGGTGGCCCCGCCATGGTACATTACCCGCGGGGCGATGACGTGATCGCCGGACGCGAGGGTTTCGGTGAGGGCAGTGAAGGCGGACATGCCGCTGGCGAACATGAGCGAGACCGCCGCACCGTCAAGATCGGCCATGACAGCTTCCGCGTGTCGCACGGTCGGGCCGCCGTCGCGACCGTAGATATAGGCCTGGCGCGGCAAATAGTCCGCGTCGCGGGCGAAGGTGGAGGACAGGTCGATGGAGGGCACCACCGAGCCGGTGGCCCCGTCGAGGTGCCGGAGCGCCTGGGCGGCCCGCGTGGCGGGTGACAGTTTAGGGCGGTCGTCTGTACTCATGCAGTCCTGCGTATCCGGACGGTCGGTTTTGTCGGATACTGGTGCGGGCGGTGCCGATTGGCAAGGGTCAGGCGGTGATTTCCAGCGCCCGGGCGCCGGTCAGTATCGCCGGATTGTCGAGTGGCTGGCTGATCGCCCAGCCCTGGGCATGGGTGAAGTCAAGGTCGCGGACCGCCTGGAGCTGTTCCGCGGTTTCGACGCCTTCAGCGGTGATGGCGAGTCCCTGGGTCCGGGCCGACCTGACAATGGCGCTGACCAGATCGCGGGTGTGGCGGCTGGTGAGGTCATTGATGAAATTGCGGTCGAGTTTGATCCGGTGGTGGGGAATGCGCGCAAGGTAGGCGAGGGCGGAGTAGCCGGTGCCAAAATCGTCCAGCGCGATCCGTACGCCGCGGGCAATCAGGGTGCGGATCTGGCCGATGGTTTCGGGATCATTGCGCAGCAGCACGGTCTCGGTGATTTCGAGTTCAAGCCTCTGGGCGGGAAAACCGCTTTGGGCCAGCGCCCTGTCCACCTGCGAAACGAAGTCGGCCTGGTGGAATTGCAGCGCTGAGATATTGACCGAGAGATTGAGATCGCCGGACCAGTCCACAGCTTCTTTCAGGGCCCGACCCAGCGCCCAGGCACCGATGCCGAGAATCTGACCAGACGTTTCCGCCAGATTGATGAAGCTGGCGGGCTGTATGTTGCCCCGGTGTGGATGGTCCCAGCGCAGCAGTGCTTCGGCGCCGGCGATGCGGTTGGTCCGCAGGTCGATATAGGGCTGGTAGGCAAGGCGCAGTTGGCCGGAGGCGACGGCTTCGCCCAGCTCGATCTCGAGCCGACTCTGTTCCTGGTCGAGTGCCTCTATGGCGGGTTCGTGTGTGACGATCCGGTTGCCGCCGGCCAGTTTTCCGCGCCGCAGGGCAGATTCGGCCTGCAGAAACAGAACCGGCGCCGAGGTGTTCGCGGACCCTGGGGCGACGAGGCCGATTGTGGCCTGTACGGAGACGGGCTGGTCGGCGATCCGCACCGATTCGTTGACCAGCACCAGCAGGCTGGCGGCGAACTGCGGCAGGGATTCCGACAGCCGCGTCGACAGAATGAGAAAGCGGTCCGCTTCGATGCGGGCGATTCTGTCGTCGTCTCCAAGGTGCGCTTCCAGCCTCGCGACGATTGCGGCAATCACTTCGTCGCCGGCAGCCGAGCCTAGGGCCTCGTTGATGGCGTGGAACCGGTCGATGTCGAGAAGCATAAGGGCAACCGGATTGGTGGCGCCTGGATCGGCCCTGGCCCGTCGTATCATCAGGTGCGCATCGTGATGGGCGGTGATGTGACTCAGACCGGGGGACCCAGCCGGTCCCGCGGTGTCGACAGCGGCAGCGGCAAGGCGCTGCGCCGGTCCGGGTGTAACGTTGACCAGAAGCGCGGCAAAAAGCTCGGCGACGTCGTGTATGCCCTGGGCGGCACGTGGTCCGAGCCAGCGCCGCCGCAGGTCGAGGAAAAGGATGTAGCCGATCAGCACGCCGTTGTGGCGGACCGGACTGCAGGCGGCGAACCCGTTTTCGAGTCCGAAGGCGCCGGAGTCGAGTTTTGCCACTTCGGTGCGCTCCAGCGCTTCGCCGACGTGGGGAGGTGTCGGAAAATTTTCACCGTCCGGTCTGTCGCCGCATCCCGGCCAGATGGTGAGAAACGCGTCGGATGCAGCCCAGAGGCGACTGTCCGGCCCACTGCAGGAGAAGACGCCGATCGCCGAAATGTCCAGCTGCCTGGTTGCGAGCCGGAAGAGCGCGGTAACCGATCGCTGTTCCTGATCATCCGCAAGCACGCAACCCATCCCAAGTCAAAAAGAACCCAGTTAGTTTCAACCTTAGGTAGCACGATCAATCGCTGATTTCCACGCCATTCTTCGGTCGTGCCTTTCGGGCGCGGGATGTTTTTCGGGCCGTTGCCGCATGGCATCACCCGGAGCTGAAACCGACAACGGCCCGCTGTGAACGGCAAAGGATTTTCGGCCGAAAATAGTATGACCAGGCGGTTTTTGCCTCTTGTCACTGCTTTGCAGAACTGTTTATACAGCGCGCACGGAGGCGGGCGTAGCTCAGGGGTAGAGCATAACCTTGCCAAGGTTAGGGTCGGGCGTTCGAATCGCCTCGCCCGCTCCAATTTGACCGCATACCCCCGGTCAGCCAGCAAAGGCCGCCCCACGGGCGGCCTTTCTGCTTTTTGCGGTCCGCACATCTGCCGGCGCGGGATCAGGTGTGGCGGCGGCCGGTCTGCGGATCAAAGAAATGAATTTGGTCCGGTTGCGGCAGCACATGCAGTTCCTCGCCAGGAGCAACGTTGATCCTGTCCTTGTGAAAGATCACAATCTCGGTTCCGTTCAGACGGGCTGCAATCATCGTGTCCGAGCCGGTGGGTTCGGTGACTGTAACCCGAAGGGCTATTGCGTTCGGCGTGTCGGACGGCACCAGCGCAAGATGCTCGGGGCGTATGCCCAACGTCTGTCCGGTACCGGGTGGAGGCAGCCTGCCTCCCGCGAGCGGGATCCTGCCGCCACCTGCCACGTCAAACGAGGCTGTACCGTCGGAAACCACACGGCCCGGCAGCAGGTTCATCGCAGGCGAGCCGAGGAAACCGGCCACGAAAAGGTTGACGGGATTGTCATAGAGGTCCAGCGGGGTTCCGGTCTGTTCGACCAGCCCGTGGTTCATGACGACGATCCGGTCGGCCATGGTCATCGCCTCGATCTGGTCATGGGTGACGTAGACCGTGGTGGTTTTGAGCCGGTGGTGCAGTTCCTTGATTTCGGTGCGCATCGCCACCCGCAGTTTGGCGTCGAGATTGGACAGGGGTTCGTCAAAAAGAAACACGTCCGGGTCGCGGACGATGGCCCGGCCCATTGCGACGCGCTGGCGCTGACCGCCCGAAAGCTGCGACGGGCGGCGCTTGAGCAGTGGCACGAGATCGAGGATTTCAGCCGCCTCAAGCACCCGTTGGGCGATTTCGGCTTTCGGCCGGCGCTGCAGTTTCAGGGAATATCCCATGTTGTCCGCAACACTCTTGTGCGGATAGAGGGCGTAGCTCTGGAACACCATGGCTATGTCGCGATCCTTGGGCGACAGGTCATTGACCCGCCGCCCGCCGATTGAAATGTCGCCTTCGGTGATGGTCTCAAGCCCGGCGATCATCCGCAGCAGGGTCGATTTGCCGCAACCGGACGGTCCGACCAGCGCCACGAATTCGCCGTCGGCGATGTCGATGGAAACGCCGTGAATCACTTTCTGACTGCCATAGGCCTTTTCGACCGCGCTCAGTTCGAGACTTGCCATCTGTTCCGGATTTCCCGCTAGGCCGCAGTGGTAAGGTTGACCATGTTCAGCAACCCCTGCAGGTAACCGACAGCATGGGCCCGACCCCGGTGGTTCCACGGCGTGTCGCCGTCCATCTGCGGAACGTGGTCATCGAGAATGAAGCCGTCGAAGCCGGTTCGGGCCAGGTGCTGCATCACTTCCGCCGGATTGAAATTGCCCTCACCGAGGAAGCATTCGATGAAATTCGGCACGGTGCCCTGAACGTCGCGGAAGTGGATATAGGCGATCCTGCCTTTGGGGCCGAAAAACTCGATCATTTCATGCACGGCGTCGCGACCGCCGGGCATTTCCGAACAGCAGCCGAGGCAAAGGTCAAGGGACCAGGCGGGATTCCCCTTCGCTATCTCGAAGGCGCGTTTGAAGTTTTCCGGTTTGTAGAACAGCCGGGCGACGCCGCCGAGCATCGGCACGGGCGGATCGTCAGGATGGAGGGCGAGTCGTACGCCGGCTTCGACCGCCACGGGGAGGACGGCGTCCATGAAGTAGGTGTAGTTGGACCACATCTCTTCTTCGGTGATCAGCACTTCGCCGGGTTGGGCAAGTGGCATCGCCGCCTGGTGTCCGAGCGAGGTCGGGAGGAATTTTCGCAGATCGTCGAGCGTTTTTGCCTGCTCCACCGCCGCCATGTCAAATTTGGTATTGCCGGCGCCGCCGCGCCCTGGTGCCGAGCGTTCGGTGCGCCAGACCGAATTTGGCATGAAATGGTAGCCGAGAACCGGGATGCCGGCGCGGCCGACGGCCCGGATTGTCGCGCAGTAGTTTTCGATCTGTTCGTCGCGACCTTCCTGGCCGAGCATCGCCTTGTGATAGAAATGAACCGGGACATTTTCGATTGCCTCGAAAACCAGACCGGCGGCGCGGACCCGGTCTGCCAGCTCCTTCACATCCGCATCCTCCCACCTGGTTTCACCCGGGAGTTTGGGGGAGTTCATCTGTATGCCTCCGACACCGATCTGTGCCGCGAAGCGCAGTTTCTCGTCGGTCAGTTCGTTGAACTGTCCAACAGCAATTCTCATGGTCATGTCTGTCCTCCGCCTGCTGGCAATATGGTGTGGCTCTTCATCCCTTGACCGATCCTGCGGTCATGCCCTGAACCATGAAGCGCTGGGCGACAAAGAACAGGATCATCAGTGGCACCGACGAGATCACCGCACCGGCCATCAGCGGGCCCCAGGGCAGGACGTCGGAAGTAATCAGGTAGTTGAGGGCCAGCGGCGCGGTGCGGCTCGATTCCGAGGTGACCAGAACCAGTGCCAGCAGCAGTTCGTTCCAGGCTCCGGTGAAGGTGAAAATCGAGATTGCCGCGATGCCCGGGGCCGACAGCGGCAGGACGATGCGCACGAGGGCCCCGAGCCGCGAATGGCCGTCGATCATGCCCTGTTCTTCCAGTTCGCGCGGTACACTGCGGAAATATCCCTGGAGCAGCCAGGTCGATAGCGGTAGCGAAAACGAAAGATAGACGAGGATCAGCCCCTGCAGTGAATTGCCGAGCCCAAGCCGCGCCATCAGGATCGAAATCGGAATGAACAGCAGCGAGGTCGGCGTCAGGTAGGCGAACAGGATCAGTTTGCCGAAAAGCCCTCGGAACCGGTATCGGAACCGGATCATCGAATAGGCGGCGAAGGACGAGATGATCACTGATATCACCGTGACGGTGGTGGCGACGAGCAGGCTGTTGAGGACCGGTTCGAGAAAGTGCTTTTCGGTGAAGAGCTTGATGTAGTTGTCGAAGGTAATCCGGCTTGGCCAGAGCGCCGGCGTGCGGTAGATGTCGCGTGAGGTTTTCAGCGACGTGATGATCATCCAGTAGATCGGAAAGGCGATGATTGCGGTAGCCGACAGCAGTGCCGCGTAGCTCCACATGCGTCCGAGGGAAAACGGTTTTCGGGATTCGCTGCCGGCCATCAGTCGTCATCCCGCTGCATGGCCGAGGTGACGATAATGACCAGAATTGCCATGATCGGCAGCATCGCCACCGAAACCGCCGCCGCTTCGCCGATGCGCTGGGTCTGCATGCCGAAATAGGCGAGCACGGGGAATACCATGGTCGCATCCGAGGGGCCGCCCTGGGTCAGCAGCCAGACATGCTCGAAGGCGTTGGCGGTCCAGATCGAGGACAGCAGCGTGGTGATGAGGACGACGTGGCGAATGCCTGGAAAGGTCACCATCTTGAAGCGTTCCCAGGCGTTGGCGCCGTCGACGCGGGCCGCCTCGTAGAGGTCTTTCGGGATCGACTGCAGCGCGGCGAGTATGGAGATGAACCAGAACGGAAAGCCGCGCCAGACCGAGGCGGCAATCACCGAGGGCATCGCCGTCGAGCGCTGGCCGAGCCAGTCGATCACATGCGGATAGAGGCCGGTTTCGGTGAGGATCAGATTGAGACCGCCGCCGATCGGCTGATAGAGCACCCGCCAGGTGAGAAAGGCGACAAACGCCGGCATCGCCCAGGGCAGCATCAGGAACGAGCGGAAAAATCCGCGGGCCGGGATCCTCTGGGTTACAAGAAGGGCGAGGCTGAGGCCGATGGCAAATTTCAGGATGTCCGTGGCGAGGACGATAATGATTGTGTTGCGGATGGCCGCGGTGAAGATTGCGGTCTTTGCGAGGTAACGGAAATTGTCGAGGCCGATCCAGTTGCCGCCGCCGCCGACCACCCGGTCGGTGAACGCGACCCAGAGGGCAAAGAAAAACGGGTAGGCGACCAGGCCGATGATCAGCGCCACCACCGGCAGCACCAGCGCATAGGCGAAAAGCTGGGTGCGTCTGGCGCCGGTCATCCAGCGTCTCGTCCGGGAACGCGCAGTACCCGACGGGGCGGCGGAAATTTCCATTGTGCATATCCCTGAGAAAGGCGGGGCGGCCGAAACCCGTCGGCCGCCCTTCGGTCCGGGTCAGTACTTGTCGTAGATTGCCTGGGCCTGTTCCTGGGCCTCGTTCATTGCCCGTTCTGCGTCCCAGCCGTCGATCACCACGCGCTGGGCCATCTTTGGAACGATGAAATTGGAATAGGCGTCGGCGAAGGCAGTGTTGAACACGTCCGGCCAGCCGGGCGCGGTGCCGTTCTCGACGAGGTCGAGCAGCCCGGAATGGATTGCATCGCTGCCGTCGAAGGCAGGGAATGCCTTTTGGTCATTCAGCACCGGACCATAGATCGCGAGGCTGTAGTACTGCGACAGGAATTCCGGCTGCGACAGGAATTCGAGAAGGGCCATCGCCGCGGCCTGGTTGCCGCTGGTGGCGGGAATGGCGCGGGTCTGCGGCGTGATCGGCGAAATGGTCCCGATGGGGCCTGCCGGCAGCGAAGAAAAGCCGGTGACCTCGAAGAGTTCGGGATCGTCCTTCTGTGCGGCAATGCCGACCGAGCCGGTGTTGGCGATGAAGGCAGCCTGACCGGAAAGATAGGCTTGGTTGTCGCCGGCGCCGTCCCAGGTGGCGTTGCCCGGCGGGAATACGCCCTTGTCCCAGGCATCCTTGAGCCAGGCCAGGTAGGCGCGGGTTTCCTCGGATTTGATGGTAACCTTCTTGCCGGCGTCATCGGCGATACGGCCACCGAATGACTGCATGATTGAACACTGCACGTTGCCATCGCCGACATTGGACAGGGCCAGCCCGAGCCCGGAAACGGGGGATTTGGTGACCAAGGCCGCCTGTTCGACCAGTTCGTCCCATGTCTCCGGAGGTGCTACCAGCCCGGCTTCTTCCAGCAGATCGGTGCGCCGGAGCAGAAGATTGCCGGAAACACCGAACGGCAGGCCCGTGCGGCCGCCGGCGATCGACGTGGTATCGGTTGCCAGCGCCACGGCCTCGTACCAGCCGCCCTGTGCCGCACCGACCTTTTCATAGAGGTCGTCGAGGGTGACAAAGACGCCCTGTTTGGACATCAGCAGCAGAAGGTCGAGCCCGACGTCGAGCGCGTCGGGCATCGTTCCGGCCTCCACGGCGGCGGATACCTTCTGCACCGTCTCGTTCTGGTTGATCATTACCACTTCGGTCTCGACGCCGTTGGCGGCGCCCCATGCAGTGATCGTATCGACCAGCAGTTGGTTGGCGGCGTCCGCGAAGATCAGCCCGCCCCAGTATGTCAGCTTGGAGCCGCTGAAATCCTGGGCGCCGGCCCGGGTCAGCAGACCGCCGCCGGCGATCAGCGCGCCGGATGCGGCTGCCGATGAAAGCAGCCCCCGCCGCGAGATCCGGCCGAGCGACGCAGGCGAAGTGTTTTTTCTGTCCATGACTTTCCTCCCTGGACGAAAGAGTTTCCCGGAGTCGTGCGACGCCCGGCTCTTCCGGTCTGCCCCGTCGGGGCGATAATTCGTCTTGACGTGACGATTAAATATATTTATTATTGATTGATCGTGATGTTATTTTGAGTGGGATGCCTGTGTCAACCCTCTATCGCAAGCTGTGGGTGGGCAGTCCGTGCGCACGGGCCGGATTTCGGCCGTGAGCGCGGGAATCGATCACCCCGGCTACATTGCGTTTTTCGAGGCTCTGCTTTCGCACCGGCTAAGGCTGGGGCAGACGCTGACCCAGGAGGAACTGGGTGCGGTTCTGGGGCTGACGCTCTCGCGGGTGCGTGAGGTTACGACCCTGCTGGAGGCTGAAGGCATGGTTCAGGTCCGCAAGCGCCGCGGGCTGACGATTTTCTATCCGGATGTGGCGTTCGTTGGTGGCACTTTCCAGTTTCGGGAGATCCTCGAATGCGAGGGACTGCGCCGGTTCGCCGAAGGGGTAACCCCGGAGTGGATTGCCCGGCAGCGTTCCGACCACGCCGAGACGATTGCCGAGGTGCGCCGTACCGCCGACCCCGAGGCCTTCGCCCCGAGAGTCCGCCTGCTCGAAAGGTCTTTTCACGACAGCTTCATCAACATTTTTGCCAATGAGCAGTTGTCGATGAACTTCCGGCGCAATTCGCAGAAAGCCTATCTGCTGCGGCTGATCAATCCGGATGCGGTCGGACCGGCCAATACGATCCTGTCACTGGGAGAGCACGGCGTCGTCATCGACGCGCTGGAGAACCGCGACACCGAGGCGGCGGTCAACGCCCTCAAGCGGCACATTGCCAATGTGCTGCACCGCACGATGACACACTGACAGGCGCGTGCGGGCTACTGCTTGCCGACGAACTGCCGCAGTTCGGGGGTTTTGGGGCTGGCAAAAATCTCCGCGGGCGGCCCCATTTCGTGCACCCTTCCCTGGTGCATGAACACCACGCGTGAACAGACATCGCGGGCGAAACCCATCTCGTGGGTCACGAGGATCAGCGTCATGCCGTCCGCCGCCAGTTCACGAACGACGGCAAGAACCTCGGCGACGAGTTCGGGATCGAGGGCGGAGGTGATCTCATCGCAGAGCAGGGCGATCGGCTGCATGGCAAGGGCCCGGGCAATTGCCACCCGCTGCTGCTGACCGCCGGAAAGTTCACTGGGCCATGCGTCGAACCGGTGGCCAAGGCCGACGCGGTCCAGCATTTTCCGCGCCATTGCCTCGGCCTCGACCGTCGGGGTCTTTTTGACCACGGTCTGCGACAGCATCACGTTGCCGCCGACCGTCAGATGGGGAAACAGGTTGAACTGCTGAAAGATCATCCCGACCTTCAGGCGGAGTGCCTTGAGATGCGGTTCGTCGGCCTGAAGCTGGGCTCCGGCGACGCTGATGGTCCCGCCGTTGACGGTTTCCAATCCGTTTATGCAGCGCAGCAGGGTTGATTTGCCGGAGCCGCTCTTGCCGATGATGGCAATAACCTCGCCGGGTGCGACGTTGAGCGTGATGCCTTTAAGGACCTCGGTCTCGCCGAAACTCTTGCGCAGGTCAGTGATCTCGATGAGCGACATTGAGCTTCCTTTCGAGCACCTGGCTGCTCTTTGACAGCGGCCAGCAGAGGCAGAAGTAGATCAGTGCGACGATTCCGTAGACGGTGAAGGGCTGGAAGGTTGCATTGGTTACGACCGTGCCCGCCTTGGAAAGTTCGACGAAACCGATGATCGAGGTCAGTGCAGTTCCCTTCACCACCTGGACGGAGAAGCCGACCGTCGGCGGAATGGCGATGCGCATGGCCTGGGGCAGGATGACGTAGCGCATCTGCTGAACGTATCCCATGCCGAGACTCGCGCTCGCCTCCCACTGGCCGCGCACCACCGCGTCGACGCAGCCGCGCCAGATTTCGGTGAGAAAAGCGGCCGACCACAGGATCAGGGTCAGTCCGGCTGCCAGCCAGGCCGGTACGTCGAAGCCGAACAGCCCGAGGCCGAAGAATGCGAGAAAGAGCTGCATCAGCAGCGGCGTCCCCTGGAAAACTTCGACATAGCCGCGTACGGCCTGTCTGGGCCATGACAGGCGTCCGATCCGCAGGAACAGCAGGGCCAGCCCCAGCAGCCCGCCGCCGAGAAAGGCGACCAATGAGAGCAGTATGGTCCAGCGCGTTGCCAGCAGCAGGTTGCGCAGAATGTCCCAGGTGGTGAAATCGGTCATGGGGTGGCCCTCCCTTTCGGGAAGATCAGCCGGCCAAGCGCCGCAAGCACCTGCCGCAACAGTATCGCCAGCAGCAGGTAAATCGCCGTGGTCAGGAAATACGCCTCGAACGCGCGAAAGGTGCGGGACTGGATGAAGTTCGCGGCAAAGGTGAGGTCCTCGGCGGCGATCTGTGAAACGACTGCCGAGCCCAGCATCACGATCACCACCTGGGACGAGAGCGCCGGCCAGATCCTTTCGAGCGCGGGCACCAGCACGACATGGCGAAAGGTTTCGAAAGGAGTCATCGCAAGACTGGCGCCCGCCTCGAATTGGCCCTTTGGTGTCGCCTGTATGCCCGCGCGGATGATCTCACAGCTGTAGGCGCCTAAATTGATGACCATCGCAAGGTTCGCGGCCTGCAGTTCCGTCATGCGCAGTCCGAGGCCCGGCAATCCGAAGAAGATGAAGAACAGCTGGATCAGGAACGGCGTGTTGCGGATCAACTCAACGTAAAGACCTACCACCGGTTTGAGCCAGCTGGGCCCGAGTGCACGTGCCCAGGCGCAGGCAATACCGAGAGCAATACCTAAAGCGGCGCCCACGGCAATCAGTTCCAGTGTGATGCCGATCCCTTTCAGGATCACGGGCAGGTACTGCCAGACCCAGGCGAAATCAAACTGATAGGTCAAGGAGGGGATCCGCTGTCTGTCGGAACAATCGGGGCGCGGTCACCATGCCGCGACCCGCAGGGGGCGGGACGGGGCCGTCTAAAGGTCCGCGGGCAGATCGAGGCCCAGCCACTTCTGAGAGATCGCATTGAGCGAGCCGTCGGCCTTCGCCTCGACGATGATCGCGTCAAGTTTCGCCATCAGTTCGGGCTCGTCCTCGTTGAGGCCGATGTAGCAGGGGGAGTTCTTGATCAGGAACTTCATCTCCGGGCGTTTCGGCGGGTTCCGTTCGATGATCGCGGCGGCGACCACGTTTCCCGTGGCGATCGCGTCAACCTGACCGGAGAGAAAGGCCGAAATCGTGCCGTTGTTGTCCTCGTACCTTTTCAGGGTCGCATCGGACGGTGCAATTTCGGTGAGTTCCAGATCCTCAATCGATCCGCGTGTCACCCCGACGATCTTTCCGGACAGGTCTTCCGCCGATGTGATCTCGACGTCGTCCGGCGCGAACACGCCGTTGTAGAACGGAGCATAGGCGGTTGAGAAATCGATCACCGCGTCTCGCTCGGGATTCTTGCCGAGCGACGAGATCACAAGGTCAACCTTGTTGGTCTGCAGATAGGGAATGCGGTTTGCACTGGTGACCGGCACCAGTTCCAGTGAAACACCCATCCTGTCGGCGATCAGTGCTGCCATGTCGACGTCATATCCCTGGGCGCTCATGTCGGTGCCGACGCTGCCGAACGGCGGGAAGTCCTGCGGCACGGCGACCCGAAGCACGCCGCTCGAGGTGATTGAGTCCAGGGCATCGGCCTGAGCCATTGGTGTCAGACCGAATGTCAGAAGCGCGGCGGTGGCGGTCAGGAACGTGCGGCGGCAGAACATGTTGGCAAATCCTTTTGGTTGGGTCCGGTCGTCACCGGTGGCATGTGCAGAACTCCGGGCCTCGTGCAGATCGGTGTCGGGCGCTGCAATCGCGATCCTGCGCCGGCCCCCGTGACCCTTAACCGGTTTCTCACCGGTGGATTTTGGCCGGTCCGTGTGGCGAATATCAAAATCAAAGTGACCTGACACAGGCACTACGGCCGGGTTGACCGTTTTTTAAGCGGATGCCGGGGTGAAAATGCCGTCTGGAATGCAGGTGAAAAGTTGCCGCGCCTAAAGCGCATCGAGGTCGCGGGGGCGGGATCAGGGCCTATAGATTTCTCCGCGGTGTTGGAAAGAAGCGCTCGGGCGTCTGGTGAGAGTGTCTCGAAGGAATTCAGCCAGGCCGCGTCGGCCACGCATCCTCCATCCGTGTCCGTGTGCGGCCAGTCGCTCGCCCAGAGACATCTGGCGGGATTGGCATGCGGCAGCTGTTGCGCCAGATCGAGCGCATCCGCATGGGGTGGCGGCAGGGCACTGATCCGGCAGGGGGCGGAGAGCTTGGTATGGACCAGGCCGTCCCGCACTGCCGCCACGATTGGTGCCAGGGTGTTCAGGGGTCTGCCCGGTGCCGGATATCCCATGTGATCGACAGCGAGCGCCGGACGTAGGGGATCGGCCGGCAGCGGCGGCAAAACAGGGCCGGCGGCATCGATCAGCATTTGCAGGTGTCAGCCCATGGAAACCATCCACGGCCACCCGGCGCGGGTCTGTTCGGGCACAAGTCCGGCAGGATTGACGAGGTTGCAGCGGATACCGCGAACGCCAGGCGAATGCATTGTTTCCAGAGATGCAATGTCGGTGTCCGGTACAGGCACGACCATGCCGCGCAGGCGGCCCGGGCAGCGGCGGAGGTCATCTAGGGTAAGTGTGTTGTCAAAGCCTCAGACGCTGGTCCGCACCACCACTGCGCGGTCGATCGAATGCCGCTGCATGTGCTCCATCCGCCCTTCGAACGGCGCCGGGGCATACCCCCGTTCGGGCGACAGTGGCCAGTCCGCCGGGTCGCCGATGACATGCACGTGGCAGTCAGAGCGCCCAGGGCCGTCAGTCATCGGCGGGCAAGTGTCGCGCGGTCAGGAAATCGAAATCGCAGCCGAGCTCCGCCTGTTCCACGGAGGTCGCATAGAGCCTCGCGTAACCGCGCGTCGGCAGTGCGGGAGCGGACCAGTTCCCGCGCCGCGCCCAGAGAACTTCCTCATCGACGAGCAGGTCGATGCGCCGGCCCGGCACATCGAGTCTGATCCTGTCTCCATCCCGTACGAGGGCAAGGGGTCCGCCGGCTGCGGCTTCGGGTGAGACATGCAGGACAACCGCGCCATAGGCGGTTCCGGACATCCGTGCGTCGGAAATCCGCACCATGTCCCGCACCCCCCTGACCGCGAGTTTCTTTGGGATCGGCAGGGAACCTGCCTCGGGCATCCCCGGCGCTCCGATTGGTCCCGCATTGCGCAGAACCAGCACATGATCCTCGGTGACCTCAAGGTCGGGATCGTCGATCCTCCGGGCCAGATCCTCAAGGTTTTCAAAAACCAGCGCCGGCCCTTCGTGACTCTGCAGCCTGCCGCTCATGGCGGCACGTTTGATGACCGCGCCGTTTGGGGCCAGACTGCCGTGCAAAACGGATATCGCCTGTCCAGGCACGACGGGATCACCCGCCGGTCGGATGACCGTGGGGTCGCTCCAGTCTGGCCAGTCTTCGATGACTTCGGCCCAGGTGCGTCCGTTTGCGGTGGTTGTGTCGCCGTCGAACCCGACACCGCCGCGCATCAGCTCCCGCAACAGTGCAGGAAGACCACCTGCGGCGTGGAAGTCCTGCATGTAGACGCGCCCGACCGGCTTGAGGTCGCAGAGGACCGGAGTAATCTTGCCAATTTCGTCCAGTTCGTCGAGATCGAGCGCCAAACCGGCACGCCCGGCAATTGCCGCGAGATGAATGACGGCGTTGGTCGAGCCGCCAAGCGCCTGCAGCGTCATGCAGGCGTTGCGGATGCTGGACCGCGTGACCAACTGCGACGGCAGCGGGCGGCCGCCGGTGGCAAGGGCAACCGCCCGCTGTCCGGTTGCTTCCGCGTGGCGCAGCCGACCCGAGTGCACCGCCGGTATGCTTGCTCCCCCGGGCAGCATGAATCCGAGAACCTCGGAGATGCAGGCCATGGTGCTTGCGGTGCCCATGACCATGCAGGTGCCATGGGTCGGCATCAGTTCGTCCTGGGCAAGGGCGAGTTCGCTTTCGCTCAGCCGCCCGGTGCGGGCCTCTCCCCATAGCCGCCGGCAATCGGTACAGGCGCCGAGCCGCTCCCCCCGGTGAGTTCCGGTCAGCATCGGGCCGACCGCCACCGAAAGTGTCGGGACGTCGGCGCTGATTGCGCCCATCAACTGCGCCGGGATGGTTTTGTCGCAGCCGCCGATGAGTACGGCCGCGTCGAGGGGCAGGGCGCGCAGCATTTCCTCCGTGTCCATCGACATCAGATTGCGCAGCAGCATCGAGGTTGGATAGGCGAAGGATTCGTGCAGCGATATGGTAGGGAAGACAAACGGGGTGCCGCCGGCCTGGGCCACGCCCCGCGCGATGGCCTCGACGAGCTGCGGCGCGGTCGCATGACAGGGGTTGTAGTCCGAACCGGTGTTGCAGATCGCAATCAGCGGCCGGCCCTGAACTTCCGGACCATGTCCGCCGGCCCGGAGAAAGGAATCACGCAGAAACGCCGCAAATCCCTCGTCCCCGTACCGGGTCAGCCGGCTGGAAAAGCCGCGTTTTGCCCCGTTCATTGCAGCACCGAACGCAGGGCGGGATCTGCACGGAGGTCTGCAAGCTGGCCATCGTCCAGCGCCATCATCGGCGGCCGCAGGCGCGCCCAGTTGCCGTCGCCGGTGCGTTCCGCGAGAACCGCCTTGATCGCCGGAACAAGCGGAAACCGGGTGATGGCGGTACGAACCGCCGAAACGGCCTTCTGGGCATCGGCGGCATCTTCGCCGCAGCGCAGGCGGGCAATCAGGTTGGCGATGCCGTTGGCGTTGATGTTGGCGCTCGCGGAAATGCATCCCGCGGCACCAAGCGCAAGCGCTTCGGTCAACACTGCTTCGCTCGCCGGAAAAACGGCGAAACCGGGGAACGTCTCAAGGATCGTGCGTGTGTTTTGCCAGTCGCCGGAGCTGTCCTTGAGGCCTACCACCGTATCCGGAAAATCAGCGAGCAACCTGGAGATGAGATCAGGCGACCAGCCGATCCCCGCCATTTGCGGAATGTGGTAAAGGTAAATCCTGAGCCGGCTGTCGCCGACGCCTGCGACAATGTCGGCCACGTAGCGGTACAGCCCTTCATCCGGCACGCCCTTGTAGAAGAACGGCGGAAGGAGCAGTACACCGGCGCAGCCGAGGCGGGCGGCATGACGGCTGAGATACACCGCATCGCCGACGGCGCATGCTCCGGTGCCGGGCAGCAGCCTGTCTGCAGCAATCCCGGCCGCGGGCAGGGAGTCGATCAGCGCAATGCGTTCGTCCAGCGTCAGGCTGTTGGCCTCGCTGGTGGTTCCCAGCACCGCAAGTCCGTCGGCGCCGTCGCGCAGCAGTCCCTGGCAGTGGCTGACAAATGCTGGAATGTTCGGCGACATGTCAGCCGCGAACGGCGTTGCAGCGGGAGGCCAGAGCCCTGAGCAAAGCATCGGTTTATCCATGTCCATTGCGTTCACGCCAGATCAAATCTGTAGACCGTGACGTTCAGTGTCAACAATAAAACCCCTTGGTGGTTCCTCTTGTTTCATGTGACATTCTTTGTCGACAATATCTGATGTGCAGACGGGTCTAGGCCATTTGTCGAAGCAGTGCCGGTCACCTGCGCGGGGCGCACACGTCGGTGTACGGATTGCCAGCATTGGCAACTGGGGGTATCTGTTGGTTGCCGCGAAAACGTGCAGGGCCGGTTTTGGTATTGGGACGGGGGCATCAATGGGAGCGGGCGAGTGCCCTGGCTGATCTTGCGTCGTGTCAGGGGGGATCGACCGATGTTGGTCGACCGGACGCACTTCGATCGGGATTCGGCGAAACCCGCATTGTCCGGTTTCAGCAAGTGCCCGCAGGGGCGGGTTCTGCGCGGGGTTGGGAGTTGTCTCAGATGATGGACCACGCAGTATCTCCGAACACAACTGCTGATCCTCCCCAAGCCAACGGTGAAGAAATCATCGCCCGCGCAATCGAACAGGACATCATTTTTGGAAGGCTCGGACCGGGCGAGCCGCTGCGCGAAGAATCTATCGCCAAACGCCATGCCGCTTCCCGCCACCATGTCCGTTCCGCCCTGATGATCCTCGAACGGGCCGGGATTGTCGTGCGCGAACGCAACAAGGGTGCGCGGGTTAGGGCCTATTCCGCCCGTGAGGTCGGTCAGCTTTACGACCTGCGTGAATTGCTGACCCGTCAGGCGTCGCTGAAAATTCCGCTTCCTGTGCCTTCATCTGCGCTGGACCGGGTGCAACAGGTTCAGGCAGAATACGAAAAGGCCATAGACGGCGGCGATCTCCCGGCGATCCACGAAAGCAACGACCGCTTTCACGTCGAAATCTTCGCGCTGTGCGACAACCCCTATCTGGTGGAGATGCTCAAGCGCTGCATGGACATGACCTATGTGATCCGCGCGGGCAACATGAGCGACACCGTGCGCACGACCGCCTCCTGCGCAGAACACAGGGCAATGATTGCCCTGCTTCGGGGCACGGACGCATGGGCACTCAGCGAACTCTGCGTACAGCACCTGCGCCCGAGCAAGGAACTCTATCTTCGGCGCCTTGGCCAGGACGGGGCCCGGCCGTAAGGCGGGGATCGGCAGACGGCCGGCCCACTGGCGTCGCAGCGTCTGTGGGCGGTCGTCAAGTCGCCACGTTAGAAAATTCTGATCGCGGTCTTGACCCTCCAGTTGGTGGAAGCCCTATCTGGGTGTCGAATGGAATGAGGAACGGATCATGGAAGACCATCGACAGGTTACGGTTCGGATCGATGGAATGTCCTGCGCCTCCTGCGTCGGCAGGGTCGAAAAGGCGCTGGCAAAGGTTCCGGGCGTCGAAGAGACTGCGGTAAACCTCGTTACCGGCAGCGCGCGGCTGCGGCTTGCGGACGGATCGCTGCCGGAGGTGATCTCCACGCTGGAGCAGACCGGCTATCCGGCGCGGACAGTGG
>JAUIHM010000127.1 GCA_030432315.1 Alphaproteobacteria bacterium
ATTTCCATTTCCCGCTCGACGATCAGGCGCAGGGTCACGGACTGGACCCGGCCGGCGGATTTGGCGCCGGGCAGTTTGCGCCAGAGGACGGGGGAGAGCTTGAAGCCGACGAGATAATCGAGGGCGCGGCGGGCGAGGTAGGCCTCTACCAGTTCCATGTCGATCTGGCGCGGATGGGCGATGGCGTCGGTGACAGTCTGTTTGGTGATGGCGTTGAACACCACCCGCTCGACCTCGGTGGTCTTTTTCACCGCGCGGCGTTTGGTCAGGGCTTCGAGCAGGTGCCAGGAGATGGCCTCGCCTTCGCGGTCGGGGTCGGTTGCGAGAATGAGTTTGTCGTCGTCCTTCAGTGCCTCGGCGATGGCGCGAACGTGTTTCTGACTCGCGGAGGCGACTTCCCATTTCATCTCGAAATCGTTGTCGGTGTCGACGGAACCGTCCTTGGGCGGCAGGTCGCGCACATGGCCGTAGGAGGCGAGGACCTTGTAGTCCGAACCGAGATACTTGTTGATTGTCTTGGCTTTGGCAGGCGACTCTACAACAACGACGGGCATTGGGCACACTCTCCTGCAGGGTCGGGAAGCGCCCTGCGACGGCGCGTTACATGCGGTCAGGAGGGTGGGTTGTCAACCATGACGGCTGAGCCCCGTGGGGCCAGCCGCCGGTATTTCGCCGCTGGACGGTCAGTTCAGCTGACCGTCTCCGTCCGTGTCGGCATGGTGGAAGTCAAGCAGGGTCTGGGTATCGTATTCCGCGCGGGAAACGATGCCGTCCGCATCTTTGTCCATCTCGCTGAACAGGTTTTCCGGGATCGCCTTTTCGCCTTCTGCCGGTGTCAGCGCGTTGTCGGCGTCGGTGTCGAGGGCGATGAAGGCGTTGGAGGTGTAGACGCGGTATTCGGTCAGGCTCACGTTGCCGTCGCCGTCGAAGTCAACCATGGCCAGGTGCGCTTCGGTCAGCGGTTCGCCCTGGGCAAAAACGCCGGTCGTGGAAAGCAGCAGAACCGCGGCGGCGGTGTTGATCAGTTTTGTCATCGTGTTCACCCGTTCACCCGTTTGCGCCGCATTTCAGATTTCTGCCCCGGTCAAGGCCGAGGGCAGCGCCGCCGACTTCGAACAGGGTCTTGCCGAGGCCGCCGCCGAGAAGGCTGCCGACCGCGGCACCGACAACCGCCCCGCCGACGGTTGCGGCAGTGCATGCCAGTTCGTGGTGCTTCGCCTCTTCCTGCTGCTGCGCGGTGGGTGTGGTGGTGGCTGTCTGTGCCGATACCGTTGCCGGCAGGGACAGACTGCCCGTTGCCAGCGCTGCGGCCAGCATGAATGTGGTTTTTCTCATCCCGCTCTCCTTCTGTCCGGGTCGCGCCCGGTTTGACTGCCCACCTCATACTGCGGTGGTCTGCGGCAGGATTCCACGGACAGGCGGTGCCTGCATCTTGCCGGGCCGCCAAGTACGCGGGGTGTCCCGGTACGTTATAAAACCTGTGGAAATTCGAGCCGTATCGAGTCGCTACACGGGGTGATTCTCGCTGTCAACGAATCGCCTGCTTCTGGCGCGAAATGGCAAAATCCGCCGTAACGCAGGGTGCCGGACGGTCACTCCCGATCGCCGCAGGTCATTTTATGGGCCTGCTGAAAGCCAACCGCGGCACCGGCGGCTTCGGCGATGCCCGGTTTGAGGATCGGGCCGGCGAACGTGTCCATCCGCGCACCGATGGCCGCGCCGACGACTGCGCCGCCGACCGCCGCGGTGGTGCAGTCCATGTCCCGGGTCCAGTTGCCGACGCTGTCGAGATCCGCGCTCTCCGGGGCGTCGGGGGACGCGGGCGCCTCCGGGGCCGGAGCCGCCACCTGTGCAGGCGACTGGACCGGATTGAAGAGAGACCCCGCGATCAGGGCTGCGAGGGCAGGCAGGTGGTCGGGTTTCATTGCGTCTCCTTGATCTTGAGCGAAGCCGACTGCCTGCGGGCGGTGGCGCGGTTCGGTGCGGCGACGCCGGGCATCAGGATGGCGCCAGGCTGACCCGGCCGCCGGGGTGGCGGCGGATCCGGCCGCTGAGTTCGAGGTCGGTCAGTTCGGCGGAAACCTCGGCGACGCTGAGGCCGGTTTCACGGATCAGATGGTTTTCCTCGACCGGGGTCAGGCCGAGCAGCGACAGGAGGCGGCCCGGAGCGCCACGGGGCCGCGCAGCCGCGGGCGGAGCGGCGGTCGCGGGCAGGGCGCGCGGCGGCGGCGCGGGCGGAGTCTCGCGGGGCAGCGCCGCAGCGACCGCTTCGATCACGTCCTCGGCAGACCGGACCAGGGTCGCGCCGTCGCGGATCAGCTGGTTGCAGCCGCCGGCGCGGGCGTCCATCGGATTGCCCGGCACGGCCATGACCTCGCGGCCCTGGTCGAGGGCATTGCGGGCGGTGATCAGGCTGCCGGAGCGCATGGCGCCCTCTACCACCACCACGCCGACCGACAGGCCGGAGATGATGCGGTTGCGGCGGGGAAAGTCCTTCGGGCGCGGGTCGTGGCCGATCGGCATTTCCGACAGGCGCAGGCCGCGCTCGGCAATGGCGGCTGCAAGCGCGGCGTTTTCCGCGGGGTAGACCACATCGACACCGCCGGCCTGGGCGGCGATGGTTCCGGTGTCGAGGGTCGCTTCGTGCGCGGCGGTGTCGATGCCACGGGCAAGACCGGAGGCGACCACCAGCCCGTGCGTACCCAGGTCGGCCGCGAGGCGTCGGGCCATGCGGCATCCGAGCGCGGAGGCGTTGCGTGCGCCGACCAGCGCAACCGAAGGCCGGTGACCCAGCGACGTGTCGCCGAGCGCCCAGAGAAATGGCGGTGCATCCGCGGCGGTGGCGAGCAGCCGGGGATAGTCGTCGGCCCCGAGCAGCAGCGGTATGGCACCGATCCTCAGCGCCGCCGACCATTCGGCTTCGGCGTCGGCCCGGGAAAACGGCGCGTAGTCCCGTACGCCGGAGGAGGAGGCAAGGTCCGGCAGACGGTCCAGTGCCTCGGTGGCGCCGCCGTGTTCGCGGATCAGCCGGATGAAGGTGGCGGGCCCGACCCGGTGCGAGCGCACGAGGCGCAGCCAGTCGATCCTGGCCGCTTCACTGCGGGGCAGGGCGGCCGGTGGGATCTTGGATGAAAGCGGGGCGTGGTCGTGCAAATGCGGTCTCCGGAGCCGTCAGCCTTTTGCGTCCAACACGGGACGGACCGCCGGTGCGCGGCGGATCCCGCAGTGTTATCGCCGCAGAAGCGTTAACGGCGCCTGAACTCCAGACTTTCGTTAATGACCGGTAGGTAAGAAAAAGCACGGGCAGTCGACAGAATTTCCGCGGATGCAGAAAACTTATCACTGTAAAAACTACTTCTGATTGTGCTAAAGTTTGCCCGGGCAGGGAAAGAAGCAGGCAGTAGATGGCGAACTTGCGTCAAAAACTACCGTTGGATTGGCCGACCGGTGCAGGATCATCCCGTCGCGGCATGCTGGTGAGGCGGATGTTGCGGGTGGCCGGTGCTGTCTGAGCAGAGTGCGACAGTCCGTCAAACCCACAGGTACGGCGTGCGGAACGACGGTGACGGCGAGCGCGACGCGTTGCGGTCCCGGGGGTTTCTGGTCGCGGTTGCGGTGCTGGTGGTTGCGGTCGGCGCGGGCTTCCTGCTCGTCGGTACGCTGCTGCCCGGGCGGTACGATACCGGTCTCGATGCGCCCGGTGTGCCAGCGCCTGAGGAACTGGCCGAGCTGGTGCCGGTCAGCGTGGTGCCGCGGGAAATGTCGGCAGACGTGGCAGCCAAGGTCGCGAAGGCCAATGAACTGCTTTCCGTTCGCCACGGGACCGGGCGGAAGGAGTTCGACGCCGCCCGTGCCCTGCTGTTGCAGGCCGTCGCCGCGCAGCCGGACGTGGCGCAGGCGCATGTCGGCCTCGCGCTGACCTACTGGCTGGAGGTGCAGAACCTCAACTGGGGCGGCGGACCCGAGGAGTTGCGGCTGGCGCTCGACGAGCTTGACCTGGCAATCAGCCTCGGCGCTGGCGCCCCCGCTTACCGGCTGATGGCGCAGATCTGTTCAACCGCGCCCTGGCCGGAAATGCGCGATCTGTCCGCTGCCCTCTCGGCGGCGCGGACGGCGGTGGAACTGGACCCCAACGATCCGGACGGTTTTGCGGTTATGGCGCAGGTTCTGGTGCTGGGCGGAAACGCCGCCGAAGCGATCGAACTGATTGAATACGCGCGGCTGGTCAATCCGGATCCGCCGCCTTGGTACGGTCACGTCGCGGGGGTTGCATATCTGCTCGGAGACATGCCGGACCAGGCGGTCGAGGAGTTCAGTGCCCTTTATGAGCCGGGTGACTATGCCCGGATGCGGTCCTGGCCTGGGTGGCTGCTGGTGTCGAGCCTTGCCCATGCAGGGCAGCTGCAGGAGGCTTCGGATCTGCTCAATTCCATTCTGGTCATGCGGATCGGGGCCGGGACGCGGATGCTGCGCATCGCGCTCAGCGGCATCTACCTGCCGGAGCAGGAGGATCATATCGTCGAGGGGGTTCGCAGAGCGCAGAGGTACGGCGCGCAACGGGCGCGGAGTGCCGGTCCCGGTTGACGCGCCGGGGCCACGGTAAGGTGCCCCCGGTTGCCCGGCAGGGTGCGCGCATCAGGTGCCGCTGCCGCCGACGGTGAGGCCGCCGATCAGCAGGGTCGGCTGGCCGACGCCGACCGGCACGCCCTGGCCGTTCTTGCCGCAGGTGCCGACGCCGGGGTCGAGTTTCATGTCGTTGCCGACCGCGCGGATTTTCTGCAGGGCCGTGGCGCCGTCGCCGATCAGGGTGGCGCCCTTGACCGGGGCGCCGACCCTGCCGCCCTGAACCCGGTAGGCCTCGGTGCAGGAGAACACGAACTTGCCGTTGGTGATGTCGACCTGGCCGCCGCCGAAGCCGACGGCGTAGATGCCGTCTTTCAGCCCCGCGAGCACGTCTGACGGCGCGGTGGTGCCGCTCTCCATGATGGTGTTGGTCATGCGTGGCATCGGGATGTGGGCATAGGATTCGCGGCGGCCGTTGCCGGTGGGCGCGACCCCCATCAGCCGGGCGTTCTGCCGGTCCTGCATGAAGCCGACGAGAATGCCGTCCTCGATCAGCACGTTGCGCTGCGACGGTGTGCCTTCGTCGTCGAAGGAAATGGAGCCGCGGCGGTCGGGGATGGTGCCGTCGTCGACGACCGTGACGCCGGGTGCGGCGATGCGTTTGCCCATCAGCCCGGCGAAGGCGGAGGTTCCCTTGCGGTTGAAATCGCCCTCCAGCCCGTGGCCGATGGCTTCGTGCAGAAGGATGCCGGGCCAGCCCGGGCCGAGCACGATGTCCATGACGCCCGCCGGGGCCGGTTCGGCGCGCAGGTTGACGAGGGCGATGCGCAGGGCCTCGGCAGCAACCCCCTGCCAGTGGTCGGTGCCCATGACGGCGGAGAGGCCAAAGCGGCCGCCGCCGCCGGCATTGCCCGATTCGCGGCGGCCGTTTTCCTCAACGATCACCGAGATCGAGAGCCGCACCATCGGCCTGGCCTCGGCGAGGCGGGTGCCTTCGGGGCGCAGGATCTCCACTTCCTGGATCGAGGCGGCGAGGGAGGCGGAGACCTGGACGACGCGGGGATCGAGGGCGCGCAGGTGGTCGTCGATCTCGCGGAGCATTTCCACCTTCACGGAAAACCCGGCATCATCGAACGGATCGCGGCCGGTATAGAGGCGCTGGTTGGTGGATTTCGGCGGTTCCGCAAGGGTGCCGCCGCCGCTTCCAACCGCCAGCCGCGCGGTTTCGGCAGCGCGCTTCAGGGCGCTTTCGGAAATCTCGGTGGAATGGGCATAGCCGGCGGTTTCGCCACGCACGGCGCGCAGGCCGAATCCTTCGGCAGCGTCATAACTGGCGGTTTTCAGGCGGCCGTCGTCGAACAGCAGCGATTCCGCCCGACGCCGTTCGAGAAAAAGCTCACCGTCATCGGCTCCGTCCGTTGCGGCGCGCAGCGTATCCAGAGCCGATTTCTCGTCGA
>JAUIHM010000029.1 GCA_030432315.1 Alphaproteobacteria bacterium
TCGGCACCGCGACCGCGTCAAGCGAACTCAACCGCGTGTTCGGTCTGCGCAACGTGCATATCGAAGGGCCGCGACCGCTGGTTCCGGGCCGCTCGGTCGCCGGGCCTGCCCTGACGCTGCAGTTTGTACCGAAGCGCGAAGACCTCTTTGAAGGCGGCGAATACGACAACCCGGACCTCCAGCTGCACCGCAGCGTCATGTATCCGGCCCAGGCGGGTGACATGATTGTCGTCGATGCCCGGGGAGACATGTCGAGTGGGATCTTCGGTGAAATGATGCTGACCTTTTTTGCCGGGCGTGGTGGCAAGGGAGTGATTGTTGACGGTTGCATTCGCGATTCGGGTCCTGCGCGTGCGATTGATGTCGGGGTCTGGGTTCGGGGGATCACACCAAATTATCATGCGCAGACGCAAATCGTTCCCTGGGCCGTCAATGTCCCGATCGCCTGCGGCGGCACTTTCGTTCTGCCCGGCGACATCGTGATCGCCGATGACGATGGCGCCGTGGTTGTTCCGGCAAACCTGGCAAAACCGCTGGTCGAGGTCGCCGGAGAGCATGCGGAATGGGAAGAATTCTCGCGCATGAAGCTCAGTCAGGGCGCTGATCTCGCCAAGTACTATCCGCTGACGCCGGAAGCCGAAGACGAGTACCGCGCCTGGCGTGCCGCGCAGCAGGCAAAGTAAGCCCGGCAAGACAGCCGGTCCATCGCGTGCATGTCGGCGCGTTCCGTATCGACTCCACCCCGGTTACCGACGCACAGTTCCCGCGTTTCGTGCGGGTTACGCGGCATTTCACGGTGCACAGGAAAAACCTGATCCCCGCGACTACCCGGAGACCCTGCCCGAAGTACTCCATGCGGGGTCGCCGGTATTCATACCGCCGGGCCCGCCGCTGCCGCCGAATGATTTCAGCCGGTGGTGAACGCGCATCAAGCGGGCCGACTGGCGGCACCCGTATGGTCCCGGCACGATGTTGCAGGGGCGCGACCTCATTGGCTCGCGCATGTCGCCCATTCAGACCGTATTTCGGCGCGTCATGCACCTGACAGAGGAAAAGCCTGCTGAATACCGAAAAAACCGCGTGGCGGCACGCTGGAAGGAAGCCGTGACCCGGGACAGGCCCATATCATGGGGCCCGCCAACGTTTTGCCCCTGCCGTGCTCGAGCGGACCAGGGGCCCGCAATAGGCGTCTGCCGCACGGCGCATTGCCTTGATGTGTCGTGCGGCAAACCGGATCAGGCCCGTGAGCGGGTGTCTCAGCTCGGGAAGTTTACCAGCCCGCCATCAACGCAAAGCACCTGACCGTTGATGAACTTCGCCTCGTCCGAGGTCAGAAAAGCCACCGCATCAGCGATCTCGCCCGGCTCGGCATAGCGCAGCAGCGACGGCTTGTTGGAGTTCATCATTTCCGGGCTCACAGTCCGTGTCGCCTGGAACCTCGCTGTCTTGGAGGGGCCGGGCGATACGCAGTTGACGCGGACGCCATGTTCCTGGAGTTCCTTGGCAAGGCACCGGGTGTAATGCGCGACCGCCGCTTTCAGAATGGCATAGATCGCCCCTTCCGAAACGCCGAACTGACCTGCGACCGAGCCGATGTTGACCACGATGCCCGAATTGCGGTCGCGCATCGGCGGGATGAACGCCTTGCAGACGGTGATTGTGCCGATGAGATTGTTGTTGGTCAGCGCCTGCACGTCCTCAAGCGGGATATCGAGAGCATTGTTCGGCACCGGCTTGCCGCCCGCCGCGCCAATGTCACCACCGGCGCAGTTGACGAGGATATCGACCTGACCCATCTCGGCATCAATTGTCTTTTTCATCGCCGCAACTGCTTCGGCGTCGCCAATGTTTCCGGTTACCGCCAGAGTCTGGACGCCAAACCGTTTGAAATCCTTCTCAACGGCTTCGAGGTCCTGGGCCTCGCCATACTGCGAGGGTGCCGCCCATTCGCGGTCATGAATGATGATGTTCGCACCACGGTCTGCGAGACGTTCCGCCATCAGGCGACCGAGGCCGCGGCCGGAACCGGTGACAAGTGCGGTTTTGCCGCTGAGAGGTTTGGACATGGGAAGCTCCTAAAGAATGCCGAGTGTTTTCATGTTGGCAGCGCTTTTGCGGATCATCGCGAGTTCATACGCCTCGAGTTCACCGTCAGCCTTGCGCTCCCATGGGGTCCGGTAGTCATCAGCGTCCGCCAGAGCGTTTTTCCGTGTCGCCAGCAGGCAGGCCGCCAGGTCCTGTGCCGGTTTCGGGGCGTAACCCTGCCACCAGTCCGGGGTAAACAGTCTGACATGCCGCGCCTCAAGCGCGCCGGGTTCGAGGACCGCCGTCATTGTTTCATGGTGCTCGCCGAGGATGGAAAAGAGTTCGCGGAACGGCACCGCGCCGTCGCCTATGGCGCAACGGATAAGCCGGAAACCTTCGCTGGAGAACTGCACGCGGTAGTCCTTGAGGTGCAGATGTCGGACATGCGGCGCAACGGTGCGCGTAAAATCCAGCGGGGCCTCGCCGACCGGAAAGGAATTGCCGGTGTCGTAGGTAATGCCGACACCGGGCGCGAGACCGCAGAACTCGACCAGTTCGGCCGAGGTGAAATCCTGGTGATTTTCGATGCCGATCATGATGCCCTGATCGGCCGCGCGCTGCCCAAGTTCGCGCACACCCCGGACAACGCCGGAGCGCAGATCGGCCCAGTCGGCGCGCGCTGCCCGGTCTCCGCAAAGCACGTTGGTCAGGGCAAACCGGATGGTCTGTGCCCCCAGCAGCCGCGCTGAGCGGAACATGCTGTCCGCATCCGCGGAAACGAAACCGCCGGAAACGACCGGTTCTATTCCCATCCCTTCCAGCCGGTCCTTCAGGGCGCGCAGGTCGTCGTCGGAAAGTTCGGAAAGCCACGGGTCAAATATCTCAAGTGCTTTTGCGCCCAACTCTTCAGCGAGCGCGATGAAGCCCTCCAGTCCCGTTCCCCGGGGATTTGCCCGGTCCGTTCCACGACCCTGCAGGCCAAGGTGATAGGTGAGACCATAGGGGTTCAGTCCGGTTCTGAATCGGGGCCAGTCAGTCATCAGCGAATTCCTGCATCTACGATAAAGCTTTGTTTGGTGATCATTCGGGCGTCGTCGGACGCGAGAAACAGAACCGTTCGGGCGATTTCGTCACCCAGAAGGACACGTTTGATAAGCTGGCGTTCGACCATCTGCTTCACGGAGAGTCTTCGGTCTTGTACCAGAGCGCGCGCTGGCGGGGCGTCATCACCGCGCCGGGTTCGATCGCATTGACGCGGATGTTGTCACCACCGTAGGCCGTGGCCAGCGACCGGGTCAGGCCGAGGACCCCCGCCTTTGCGGTCGCATAGGAGGTCAGGTTCGCCGGACCGCCGCGCCAGGCAATGGATGAAAAATTGATGATCGCCCCGCCACCGGCCGAGGCCATGCCGGAGCGGACCGCCTGAGCAGCGAAGAACTGCGGCCGCAGATTGATCGCCTGCGACAGGTCCCAGTCTTCCACGCTTACATCGTCAATCTGCTCGCGCTTGTCGTTGGCGGCATTGTTGACCAGAACGGTGATCGGGCCATTTGCGGTAGCGATTTCGGCTATGGCGGCCTGCAGGGCGGATATGTCGGTGATGTCGCAGTTGCGGAAGCACAATGCCCCCCCGCACTCGTCATTCAGCGCCTCGGCCGCGTCCTGCTGGATGTCGATTACGCCGACTTTCGCGCCCTGACCGTGAAAGGCGCGCACAATGTCCGCGCCAATACCCGAGGCGCCGCCGGTGACAAGAACGCTCCTGTCACGCAGGGAAGGATAGGTTGCAAAACTCATTTGCTCAGAGGAGCCTTTCCGTTGTTGGATCAAACAGACAGGCATGATCCATATCGAGGGCCAGTTCGACCGTTTCATCAACGGACGGTGCCATGTCCGGCGCAAACCGCCCGACGATCTCCTGCTGCCCGAGCCGCATGACGACAATCGTTTCCGCGCCGGTCGGCTCGACCACTTCTACGGCTGCGGTGACCCGTGCGGAATTTGGGCGGCGCGCGAGGGTTTCGGCGTCCGCACGGTGGATGTGTTCCGGGCGCAGGCCGAGGATCACATTTTCCGAAGCACCCGAAGGCACCGGTGTGGCGAGCAGGTCACCGCTCTCAAGGCGAATGCCGGAGGGTTCCGTCTTGCCCGGCAGGAAATTCATCGACGGGGACCCCATGAAACCGGCGACGAACAGGTTTGCCGGACGCGAGTAGACGTTGTGCGGTCTGTCGAACTGCTGGAGTTCGCCGCGGTACATGACGGCAATCCGCGACGCCAGCGTCATCGCCTCAACCTGATCGTGGGTGACATAGACCGTGGTCTTGCCCACCTTGGCATGAAGTTTCTTGATCTCGGTGCGCATGTCCACCCGAAGCTTCGCATCCAGGTTCGAAAGAGGCTCGTCAAACAGGAACAGTTTGGGATCTCGGACAAGCGCCCTGCCCATGGCAACCCTCTGCCGCTGCCCGCCTGAGAGTTGCCCGGGTTTGCGCTTCAGCAGCGGCTCGATCTGCAGGAACGCCGCGACCCGGTCGACCGCCGCATTCTGCTCGGCCTTGGGAACGCCGCGGCTTTCCATGCCAAAGGTGATGTTCTCGCGCACCGACATGGTGGGGTAGAGGGCATAGGACTGAAAGACCATCGCAATGTCCCGGTCCTTCGGAGGAACCGAGTTCACCAGCCGGTCGCCAATGTAGATCTCGCCCGACGTGACGGTTTCGAGTCCCGCGATCATGTTGAGCAGCGTCGATTTGCCGCATCCCGAAGGACCGACGAGGGCAATGAACTCACCGTCATCCGCCTCCAGCGTCACCCCCTTCAGTACTTCCAGCGCCCCGTAGGATTTTCTCGCGTCCTGGATTTTCAGTAGATCAGCAGCGGCGGCAGCGCGCCGATCAGCACACCTGCGCTCATGACATCGTAGTTGCGTACATTTGTCTCGCTGGCCGCCAGCGCCACGAGTGCGGCGGTGATCGGCTGTTCCCGACCCGAAGTCAGCACCACCCCGAACAGAAACTCGTTCCAGATCCCGGTAAACTGCCAGATCACGGTCACAATCAGAATCGGCGGCGATATCGGCAGAACGATCTTGCGGAAAATGCGCCAGAAGCCGGCTCCGTCGATCCGTGCGGCCTTGATGAGATCGTCGGGGATTGAGACGTAGAAATTCCGGCAGAACAGTGTGGTGAACGAAAGCCCCTGAATGACGTGAACCAGAACCAGTCCCTGTACCGAATTCTGCAGGCCGAGCTGTCCGAGCAGATAGGCCCAGGGCAGCAGTGCAATCTGCCCCGGAATGAAGACCCCGAGCAGCATGCAGGTGAACAGAAATTCGGACCCCGGGAAGCGCCATTTCGACAGGATGTATCCGTTCAGGGCACCCAGAAAGGTTGAGATGATCGTCGCCGGGATGGTCATGTAGAGCGAATTGAAGAAGTTCCGCTTCATTCCCTCACAGGTGCCGTTGATGCAGTAGGTCGACCAGGCGTCTATCCAGGCCGAAAACTGGATCGTCCGCGGAAAGTTGATCAGACCGTGCTGGGCAATTTCCGGCAGCGGCCGGAAGGAGTTCATCACCACCACGGCCAGCGGAAGCAGGTAGACCGCCGAGAAGAGCAGGAGCAGACCGTAGATGATCGTCCGGTTGATGGCGTACCGCCGCCGCGCGGTCCGTGCCGCCGGGTCGTCGATAGCAATGCTCAGATCAGCCATGACCTGCCTCCCGTCTGCGGCGCCAGGCCATGTAGAATGCGTAGGGAACCAGCACTACCGCCAGAGCGACCAGCATCATGATTGCGGCGCCCGCGCCCTGAGCGATCTGACCGCGCTGGAACATCAGGTCATAGACGTAGATCGCGGGGAAAGTTGTCGCGATCCCTGGCCCGCCTCCGGTCAGTGCGACCACGAGATCGAACGTCTTGATTGCGAACTGCAGCATGATTACGGCGACGGCGAGGAAAATCGGGCGAATGGACGGCAACAGTACCTTTCTGTAGGTCCGGAAAGTCGAAGCGCCATCGATCTGGGCCGCACGCACCAGATCCTGGTCTACAGACCGCAGTCCGGCCAGAAACAGCGCCATGGCGAAGCCGGACGACTGCCAGATCCCGGTGATCATGATGGCGTAGATGGCATAATCCCGGCTGGCGGTCAGCGCGAACTCGAAATTCTCGAAGCCGAGGGATTTCACGAGGAACTCGATCCCCGCCGCCGGGGAATAGAGCCAGGACCAGACGGTTCCCGTCACCACAAATGAAACGGCCAGCGGATACAGGAATATCGTCCGCCAGCCGCTTTCGGCTCGCACACGCTGGTCGATCAGAATGGCGAGGATCAGTCCGATGCCCATTGCGCCAAGGACGTAGAACGTGGAGTAGAAGAACAGGTTGGAATAGGCGATGTTCCAGCGCCGGCTCGACCAGAGCGATGCGTAGTTCTCAAATCCGACCCATCCGTAGCTCGGTAGAAGCGAACTGTCGGAAAGGGAAATGTACATCGTCCAGCCGGTGAAAACGAACACATACGTCAGGCTGCCGATCAGTGAAGGAATGAGAATGAGGATGGGCAGATTCCGACCGAGCCACTCCCGAAGCGACCCAGAGGGCTGTACCCCGACCTGTTCCATGAATCCTGCCCCCCGTTGTTACCCGGCGCGCATGCGCGCGCCGGGTCGCCGTGCTTACATCTGGGCTTCGACTTCGTCAGCCATCAGATTGGCCGCTTCCTCAGACGACATGTCCGAGTTCACGAACTCGGTGATGATTTCCATCATCGCACCACGGTACTTTTGCAGCACTGTCATGTTGTGCGCCATCGACCGCACCAGCGTACCGGCTTCGATCGAAGCGGTGAGATCCTGCTGGGATACCTGTTGGCAGGAATTGAAGCCCTCGGAAAGATCCACGTCGAGCCGCGCCGGGATGGACCCTTTCGACTGGTTGAAGATCGTCTGGAAATCCGGAGACAGGATCAGCGACGCCAGCATCTGCTGACCTTCAATGTAGTCAGGATCGCTCTGTTCGAAGAACACCACCGAGTCCGAGTTCAGGATGAAGCCTGGCTCGCCGGAATTCATTGGAGCCTGGCCGCAGGCGATGGTGTCCCCGGGTTCGAAGCCCCAGGATTTCAGGTTGCCGATGAACCAGTCACCCATGATTTCGAACATCGCATCGCCATTCGCCAGCGCCTGGCCGGCGGTGTCATAGTCGCTCGAGAGGATGTCGGGATCGATGTAATTGTCGACGATCTGGCGCATCTCGTCAAACGCGGCGATCATTTCGTCCGAGCGCATTGCGTCAAGATCTGCATCCACAAACGCGGCCCGGTAGGTGTCGGGCGACATGCCATAGAGTATGACCTCGAAAGTGGTTGCATCGGTCCAATCGGCCGAGAAATGCGCGAGGCAGGTCTTGCCGATGGCCACCGCCTTGTCGCAGGCGGCATTGAACTCGTCCCATGTCTTGGGCAGTTCGGCAACGCCGGCCTCTTCCATCACTGCCTTGTTGCCCCAGAGCCAGTTGATCCGGTGGATGTTCATCGGTGCCGCGACCCAGCTGCCGGTCGGCTTCATCACCGGAAGAAGCTCGGGCGCGATCACATCGTCCCAGCCTTCGGCGGCAGCAAGCTCATCGAGGTTGGCGGTCCGTCCGGTCGCGTTCCACTCTGCAATTTCTGGGCCCTTCAGCTGAACGGCGGACGGCGCACTGCCGGCAACAACATCGGCGCGCAGCTTGGCGAGTGTGTTTGCGGTGTGACCGGCAACCGCGGTCTGCTCCCAGGTTCCGCCGTTCGCTTCGAACATTTCGCCGAGCTTCGCAATTGATGCCGCATCACTGCCGGTTTCCCACTGATGCAGCATCAGTGTCTTGGGTTCGGCTGACGCCGAATGTGCGGACAACAAAGCAACAACCGCGGCTGTCGCCGCATTCCAAGGTCTCATGGTTTCCTCCCGTTTCACTGCGGCCCGAGGCCGCCAATCGCCTGCATCCGGGTCGTTTTTACACCACCTCTTTTGCATCCGATCGCCAATTTCTATTGTGAATATAATTGCCTGTCAAACGTGGATACGCGTTCCGCGTGAATTCACGCAGGGTCCGGACCTCCTGCGCTGCCCGCAATCTCCCCGACTGCATCAGCAGCTTGGCGCCGGCTGTTGCGGTCCCGTCCGAACTGCCTGACCCTCACCTGACCGGGCGGTGTGCGCACGGTCGGGGCTCTGGCCGGTCTGGTCTCGCGCCCTGCGCAATCCCGCCCCATGCCACAGCCTGCAGACAGACGACGGGTCCCTTGCGCAGACCCGCCGAACGCGCAGCAGAAAGGCATGGACAATCTGCGGCCGAAATAGGCAGATACGGCGACAGCCACTTTGCCCACCGAACTCTCCTCCAGATCATGCTGCAGGACGGTCGGGCTCTACCGCCATGGGAAATCTGACATGCGCCAGTACCGCGACCGTCAACGCAGCATCACCCAGCTTGCCGCCCATCTCCAAACCTGGGAGGAGGAACTCGGCGCATGGGAAACCGGCAGGCGCGAACCTCTGGGGCCGTTCCTGCTGACCTCACCGGACGTTACCGCACGCAGGGTGGATATCGGCGATCCCTGGTCGGACCGTCACGGCATCCATGTTTTCCGCACCTGCACACCCGTACGCGGCGTGGCGGCCGAAGAGGAGGTCGAACTCCATCTCGACCTTGGTGGCGAAGCACTGGTCCGGCTGGTGGGCGAGGATGGCGCGCCGCTCGATGCGTTCGGACAGAATCCGCACCACCGCCGGTTTGCACCCCTTCCCGCATGTCCGTTCCACATCGAGGCGGAAGTCGCCGCCCGCACTCTGATGGGGGTGCCGAACCGGGCGCCGAAACTGGTGATGGCGGAACTGGTGACGGTCGAGCCGTCGCTTCGCGCGCTGCGGCGCCGGATCGGGGTCATGCATGATACGATGCTCGCCGTTGACGCCGAGGACCTGGCGCGGGCGATCTACGAAACCGCTGCAATCGGCCTGTCGCTTCTGCGCCTGCCGACCGGCACGGAGGAGGTTGGCAGGCGCGTCGCGAGACTCGACTGGGCCCGCGATATCTGGGAGCGGAGCTGGGAGCCCACCGACACGCCCGTTCCTTTGGGCCGTGCACCGCTGGAATCCGTCGCAGCGGCGCTGGCGTCGATCGATGAGGGGCTGACGGGCCTGCGACGGGCCTGGCCGAAATCCGGGCGGGTTCTGGTGACCGGGCATGCGCATATCGACTACGCGTGGCTCTGGCCGCAGCCGGAAACCGTGCGCAAGATCGTCCGAACCTTTCACGGGGTGACCTCGCTCATGCGGGCCCATCCGGAAATGACTTTCCTGCAGTCCTCGTCACTCTATTACAGCCACGCCGAAGAGCAGGATCCGGCGCTCTTTGCCGAGATCTCCCGGCTTGTGGCCGAAGGACGTTGGGAAGTCGCGGGCGGAATGCTCATCGAGAGCGATACAAACATGCCTTCCGCCGAATCGTTCCTGCGGCAGTTCCTGCAGGGGCAGCGCTACTTTCAGGACCGTTTCGGCATAACCTGCCGCACCGCCTGGCTGCCCGATACGTTTGGATTCACCGGCGCGATGCCGCAGATCCTCCGCCACGCCGGGCTGAACGCGATGGTCACGATCAAGGTGACCTGGAACGAAACAGACGCCATGCCGGACAATCTGTTTCGCTGGATCGGCAATGACGGTTCACAGGTGCTGGTCCACACGTTCAACGCGCGACAAAACGACGGCTACAACATGAAGATGACGCCCGCCGCCCTGGTCGAGGTCTGGGACAACCATCTGGGCCGCGATCTGACCGACACGGTGATTGCGTCCTACGGCTGGGGCGATGGCGGCGGCGGGCCGGATCCGGACCAGGTGGAGGCCGTACCGCTGCTGAACCTGATGCCGGCGATCCCTTCGGTCGCGCATGGCAGCATTCAGCAGCACATGGACGCGGTCGCGGAATCCCTCGCGGAGGCAGCCGCGCTGCCGGACTGGGTGGGTGAAATGTACTTTGAGTACCACCGCGCCACGCTGACGACCCAGGGGCGGACCAAATCCCTCAACCGTCGGGCGGAACTGGCGCTGGTTGCCGCGGAAACCTGCGAGTCACTCGCCGCACTCGCCGGGGCATCGACGGCGGCGTCCAACAGTCTCGCCGCAGACTGGACGCTCATGCTGCGCAACCAGTTTCACGACATCCTTCCCGGGTCGTCGATCCGCGAGGTCTATGTCCAGACCGAAGCGGAACTTGCCGGTATCATCGAACGGTCGGAAACCCAGGCAGCGCGGGGGCTGGCGGCGACTGCCGGAGCCGGTCCCGGACGGCAGGCGGATCCTGACGCGATGCTGGTCGCCAATCTTTCCGGCAGCGCCAAGCCGCGCTGGCAGATCGAACGGGAGGCGCCGCTTCCCGCCTGGATGTCCCCGCAGAAGATTGAGGGCGGTTACGTCGCCACAGTCGACCGTCCCCTGCGGCCGCTGTCGATCGCGACCGTAACCGCATCGGATGCCGCCACCACCGCGAAAGTCGTGGTCGGTGACCGGACAATGGAAAACGCGCTGGTTTCAGTTCGGTTGGACGAACATGGCCGCATTGCGAGTCTGTTCGACAAGCGCTGCGGCCGGGAACTGGTCGACGGGGCGGCGAACCGGCTGATGCTCTATCGAAACGATTTGCCACGGCAGTACGATGCCTGGGATATCGAGCCGGGCTTCGCGCTGGGCGGCGAGGAACTGACCGCTTTCGAGAGCCTCGAATGCACGGCGCCGGGGCCGCATCTCGGCGAGTTCACCGTGGTCCGGCGCACCGGTTCCAGCCTGATCACCCAAAGGTTGCGACTTTGGGCCAACTCCGCGCGGGTCGACATTGTGACAGATCTTGACTGGCACGACCGCAGAACCTACCTGCGCGCGGCGTTTCCGGTCAACGTGCTGAGCGACCAAGCCGAATTCGACCAGGCCATCGGCATCACCCGCCGGCCGACCCATGACAACACCTCCTGGCAGAAGGCGCAGTTCGAAAGCTGTGGCCACCGGTTCGCATCCCTGTCCGAACCCGGCTGGGGTGCGGCCCTTCTGTCCGCAGACAAATACGGGTTCTCCGCCAGCAGGAACGTCCTGACCCTGTCACTGATCCGCGGACCGATGTTTCCGGACATGATGGCCGACGAAGGCCGGCACCGGTTTACCTATGCGATACTTCCCCATGACGGCCGCTGCTGGTGCGCCGGGGTCCAGGCCGAGGCGGACCTGCTGAACGACCCGCTGCGTATCCACCTGGGAAACGGGGTGCCGGGCGCGAATCTGGTTCCGCTGAGCTGGGGAAACGCGGAAATGCGGTTTCATGCCCTCAAACCGGCTGAGGATGGCAACGGCTGCATCCTGCGGCTGTCCGAAGCGACGGGCGGGCGTGGGCCGTTCACGCTGCGGGTGCCGGAGGGCTGGAGCGTGCAGTTTGTGGATGGCCTCGAACAACCGGTGGAGCATGTCGCGAGCCTGAAACCTTTGCAGCTGGTTTCGATCCGGATTGCCAGGGTGTCGTGACCGGCTGCGACCGGTCCGGCACCCCAGGACCTCCGGTCAGATCGAGTCCCTGACCCGATCCCATGTGCGCTTCAGATGCAGTGCCATGATGTCACCCAGCCGCTTCCCGTCCCGCAGTTCGAGCGCCGTGGCCATTTCCCGGTGGTCGGCGACGGCGTCGTCCCAGTCCGTCGGCTTCTGGTTGCCGATGAACCGGATCCGTTTCAGACGGGCTTGAATGTTGGACTGAACCTCAACAAGCGTCGGGTTTTGGGAAAGTTCCGCCAGACGGGTGTGAAAGAGCTGGTTCAGTTTGTAGTAGGGCAGGCGGTCCCGTTCCTCATAGTGCTTCATCATCCGGTTGTGGATGTCGAGCAGTTCCGACACTTCTGCCGCACTTGCCCGTTCGCAGGCCAGTACACCGCCGAGCCGTTCGATTTCCGCCAGAACCTCAAGCATCGACCGCACATCGTCGGCCGAAAGTTTCCTGACGACGCTCCCCTTTGACGGGCGGATGACCACAAGGCCTTCTGCGGCGAGCGTGCGCAGGGCCTCGCGGAACGGCGTTCTTGAAACCCCCAGCTTTTCAACCAGTTCAGTTTCATCGATCCGTGAGCCTGGCTCAAGGTAGCCCTCAATGATCAGGTCACGCACCTGGCTGGCGACCTGGTCATGCAGGGTCTGCTTTGCAATCGGGGCCGGTCCAATTTTCATCTCTGCCGTCTCACTCCGTGCTGATCCCGTCCGTTTCCGTTCACCATACGAAAACCTCGGTTGATCTGCGATACATTTCTGTTGTATACAAAATAAAAAAGAGGAAATACATGAATCGCAAACTCAGGATCGCCTTCGCGATCGGTGATGCCGGTGGGATCAGCCCGGAACTGACGGCAGGGATCCTTGCCGATCCCGAAGCCAATCTGAACGACCTCATGGTCATCGGAGACAGGCGCCTGCTGGAGTTGGGCGCGCGCGACGCCGGGGTTTCGCTCGATCTGCCCGTGGTGGATGTCGAAGACCTCGACGGCCCGCTGCCGTCTGGCAGCTTCATGGTCGATCTGCGTAACTGTGATCCGGAGGAGGTGCCGCAGGGCGCGTCAAGCGAGGGAAGCGGACGCGCAGCGGTGCAGAATTTTCGCTGTGCTTTGCTGGCGGCAAGCGCCGGTGCAGCGGATCTGGTGTTCTTTACCCCGTTCAACAAATACGCGATGCGTCTTGCTCAGGCGGATTACGTCGACGAGATCGGCTTCATCAACGCCACGATCGGCGCCGAACGCTCCGGACGGGAGTTCAACGTGCTCGAAGAGGTGTGGAATGCCAGGGTGACCTCGCACATTCCCCTTCGCGAAGTCGCTGACGCCCTGAGCGAGGAACGGATCTACCAGAGTATCAGGCTGACCACCGAAATCATGAAGGGGGCGGGGTTCGAGCGGCCGAGGATCGGGGTTGCGGCAATCAATCCGCACGCCGGTGACGGACGCAACTTCGGAACCGAGGACGAGGACATCATCTTCCCCGCCGTCCAGCGGGCCGCGGCGGAACAGATGGCCGTCACCGGACCCATACCATCCGACACCGTTTTTGTGCGGGCGATAAAGGGTGAGTTCGACGCGGTTCTGACCATGTATCACGATCAGGGTCAGATCGCCATGAAGCTGCTGGGGTTTGACCGCGGCGTCACGCTGATCGCCGGGTATCCGTTCCCGATCGTCACCCCCGCCCACGGCACCGCCTATGACATCGCCGGCCGCGGAATCGCGGACACCGGTGCAACCCGAAATGCCGTGGCCCTCGGGCGCAGGCTGGCCGCGCTCCAACCGGTCCGCGCCGCTGCCGGCGGCGACGGTGCTTCCGGACTTTCCACCCAGTTCCGCCGCGCTCTCGATCCGCAGGCAGTGTGGAGCTGAGCCGTCGAATGCTGACTTCACAACAACAACCGACATCGCAACAGGGAGACTGAAAATGCAACTTTCGAAAATCGTCGGTGGTCTTGCCGGCCTGGTGGTCGCCGCCGGCACAGGCATGGCGACCGCCCAGGAGGAACTTCTCTTCGGCATCAGTGCGGCACACGGTTCACTGCAGGAGCAGACCGCGAGCGAATTCGCCCGCCGAGCAAACGAAAAGCTTGGCGACAGGGCTGTAGTAAAGGTCTTTGACTCCTCGCAGTTGGGGAAGGACAAGGACATGCTGCAGAAGGTCAAACTGGGCACCATGACCCTGACCCTGCCGTCCTCCACCATGCCGGAAATCGACCCGGTCTACGCGATATTCGACCTGCCGTTCATCGTCGCCGACCGGGCGCATCTCGCGCGCATCGACGAGACCTTCTTCAAGGACGTTCTCGTCCCGGCGGCGGAAGCGCAGGGCTACCTGCCGCTGGCGATCTGGGAAAACGGCTTTCGACAGATCACCAACAACGAGCGGCCGATCACCACGCCCGCGGATCTGAACGGCCTGAAGATCCGGACGCCGAATTCGTCCTGGCGGGTGGCCATGTTCAAGGAATACGGCGCGAACCCGACGCCGATGTCCTTCTCCGAAGTCTTCGTGGCACTGCAGACCGGCGTGATTGACGGTCAGGAAAACCCGCTGACCAACATCTCCGCCGGCAAACTCAACGAGGTGCAGAAGTACCTTTCGCTCACCGGCCATGTATATTCGCCGGCCTATCCGACCGTTGGTCTGGCCGCCTTCGGCAGGCTTGACCCCGAGGTGCAGGTGATCCTGGCTGAAACCGCGCAGGAAGTCGCCGGCTGGGCCCGGGACATAGGCGAGGGCGCCGACGACGAACTGCTGGCGGAACTGACCGCATCGGGCATGGAGGTGAACACCGCCGACCGCCAGACCTTTGTCGAAGCCTCGGCGCCGCTCTATGCGAAGTTCGCAGATGAGGTCGAGAACGGTCAGGCGATGATTGACCAGGTGCTGTCGCTCGCGAACTGAGACCAGAGCGGACTGAACCTGACGCGGGCGGATGCGCATCGGCACCGCCCGCGTCAGCGCCCTAAAACCCGACATCTCCGGAAAGCCCTGAATGCGCCGCCTCTCCCACTGGTTCGACATTCTTCTCCAGGCCGTCACGCTCGTCCTTCTTGTGGGGCTGACGGTGGTTGTCCTGCTTGGAATCTCCTTCCGCTATTCCGGATACTCGCTGATCTGGTATGACGAAGCTGCATCGGTTCTGCTGGCCTGGATCACCTTCACCGGCGCCGCGCTGGCGATGCACAGAAGCGCCCACCTCGGGTTCAACGGCCTGCTCTTCGGCCTGAACCTCGCCGGGAGGCTGGCGCTGTTCTGGAGTGTCGAGGTGCTGGTCCTTGGCACCCTGGCGGTTGTCGCCTGGGCCGGATGGGCGATCCTCGACATATTCGGCAACGAAACCCTGACCACGCTTCGGTTTCTGCCCCGCAGCTTCGTCCAGGGCATTCTCCCGGTCAGCGCGGTGCTGATGATCGTCGGCCGCATCCTGACCGCTCCCCGCCGGCTCGCGGCGACCGTCGAGGGCAGGAACCCGGAACTGATCGAGATCGAAGAAGAAATCTCCAGGGCGGAACTTGAACACCGGCGCACTGAAACGGAGCTCCGGCGATGACCGAAGCACTCGTTCTTCTATCGATGTTTCTGATGATCGCGATTGGCGTTCCGATAGCCATTGCAATCCTCGCCAGCGCGCTTGCCGGTGTCTTCATCCTGAACGGACATCTCGGTTTTCTCAACGCGGCGCTGTCACTGTTCGACGGTGCAACGAGCTTCCCGCTGATCGCCATTCCGCTCTTCGTACTCGCGGGCGCGCTGATGAACACGGGCGGCATCTCGACCCGGCTCATCGCCTTCGTCTCGGCCCTGATCGGCTTCGTTCGCGGTGGGCTGGCGATGGTCAACGTCGGCGTCTCGCTGTTCTTCGCGGAAATCTCCGGTTCTGCGGTCGCAGACGTCGCCGCAACCGGTTCGGTGCTGATCCCGGCGATGAAGAAAAAGGGATATTCCCCCCGCTTTGCGGCGGCAATCACCTCTTCTTCGGCTTCCCTTGCAATCATCATTCCGCCGTCGATCCCCATGATCCTCTACGGCGCGCTCTCCGACACGTCCATCGTTCAGCTGTTCGTCGCCGGCGTCGTCCCCGGACTGCTTGGTGCCGCAGGCCTGATGGCTCTGTCCTACTGGTTTGCCGTCCGCTACGATCTGCCGCGCGAAGAGGCGTTCAACCTCTGCCGGCTCTGGGCCGCGACCCGGGATGCCGCCTTCGCCCTGATCCTGCCAGTGATCATCCTGGGTGGCATCTTCGGCGGGATTGTCACGGCAACCGAAGGCGCCGGGCTCGCCGTGGTCGCCGCCCTGTTCATCGGCGTCTTCGTCTATCGCGAAATCGACATTCCGAAGCTCTACCATGCGCTTGTCGACGGCGTAATCCAGACGTCTGTCGTCATGCTGCTGGTCGCTTCCTCCGCGGTGCTCGGACTCTATCTGATCGAAACCGGCCTGCCGCAGCGACTCGCCGCCGGAATTACCGACATCACCACCAACAAACTCGTCGTGCTGATGATCATCAACGTGTTTCTGCTGTTCGTCGGCATGGTGCTGCACGGTGCGGCGGCAATCATTCTGACGGTGCCGATCTTCATGCCGCTGGTTCACCAGTTGGGAATCGATCCGGTACAGTTCGGCATACTGATCACCCTCAACATAGCCCTGGGCCAGCAGACGCCGCCGGTCGCCAGCGTTCTCATCACTTCTTGCTCAATCGCAAAAACCGATGTCTGGGGAACGACGCGAACCAATCTGCCGTTTATCGGCGTCCTGGTCGCGGTGCTGATGCTGGTGACATATGTGCCGGCAGTTTCTCTGTCACTGGTCGAGATTTTCTATCGGCAGTAGGTGGCTAAATATCGGGCGGACGGCGGCGCGTGAACCGGGCCGGACGATCCGCCGTGCCGGTGGGCGCGGAAACCTTCGCCGCTTTGTTCAGGCCGCGTCCTCCTTCCGCCGGATCGTATCCGCCTGCGGAGTTCTTGAGAAGAATCCGACAAGCTGCCGCAGGTTTTCGGCACCGCCTGCCAGGCGGGCGGCACCGGCCGCGCTGTCCACGGCCAGCGCGGCGCTCTTGCGTGTCGCATCGTCCATGCTGGCGGTGGCGTTGGTGATTTCAGCGATGCCAAGCGCCTGTTCCCGGCAGGCACCGGTAATCTCGGCGACGCTCGCGGCAATGCCGGTGACGGCGGTCGAAATACGGGCGAGCGACCCACCGGTTTGCCGGACCAGATCGGCACCCTGGACCACTTCCTGGTTGCTCGTCTGAATCAGCGCGGTGATGTCGCGCGCGGCGTCGGCGGCGCGCTGTGCCAGCACCCTGACTTCACTGGCGACGACGGCGAAACCCCGGCCGGAGTCCCCGGCTCGGGCGGCCTCGACACCGGCGTTGAGTGCCAGAAGGTTCGTCTGAAACGCGATGGACTCGATCACCTGAATGATCGACGAGATTTCGCCGGAGCTCTTTTCAATGCGACCCATGGCCTCCACGGCCTCGCCAACCACGGCTTCGCTGCCGGCCGCGAGTTGCGACGCATCCTCGGCGGAGGCGTTCGCGGTTTCGGCATGGGTGGCTGTTCCGCTCACCGTGCTGGAGATTTCCTCCATCGCCGCCGCCGTCTGCACCAGCGCATTGGCCTGGCCGTCGCTGCGTGTCGACAGTTCCCTCGCATGTTCCGCGATCGTCGCGGATTGCGATACCATCTCTTCCGTGGCCGCGAGAATGGACCCGACCAGAGCGTCGAGCCGGTCCATCGTTTCGTTGAAACCCGTTCTGATGTCGACAAACTCCGGACTGACGGTTTCCTTGATGCGCGCCGAAAGGTCACCTTTGGCCAGCGCGGCCAACCCTCTCGAAAAAGCGTTCATGGCGCTGCGCCTGTCGGTGACGTCGATTGCGAACTTGACGACTTTGACCGGCTTTCCCCGATGATCGAGTATCGGGTTGTAGGTTGCCTGGATCCAGACCTGACGGCCGTCCCGGCCAATCCGGCAAAACTCTCCGGACTGGAACTCACCGGCGGCAAGCGAGGCCCAGAATGCGCCATATTCCCGGCTTTGCGCGTAGTTGCGGTCGACGAAAAGGCTGTGGTGCCGACCGACCACCTCATCGGGCCGGTAGCCCATGGTCGTGAGAAAATTCTCGTTGGCTTCCAGTATCGTGCCGTCGAGGCTGAACGTCACCGTGCCCTGCGACCGCGTGATCGCACTGACCTGGCCCGCGGCGTCGAGCGCCTTGAGCTTTGAGGCAGTGATGTCCGTTGCCACTTTGATGATCCGGTGGCCGCTGGCGGCGGGCACCGGAGTGTAGGACGCGTCAAGCCAGACCGTCTGCCCGTCCTTGGAGATTCGGGAAAACTCGCCCCGAAGGACCTCACCACGCCGGAGGGCTTCCCAGAACACGGCGTCTCCCGCGCCTGCGGCCTCGTCCGGATCGAGGAAAATTCGGTGGTGCGCTCCCCGAACCTCGTCGATGGTGTAGCCCATGAGGTCGAGAAAATTCCGGTTCGCTTCAAGCACGTTGCCTTCCGGATCGAACCAGACCACGACATGGGAACGGTTCAGTGCCTCATCCATGGCCCTGAGGTTCAGAAGATCCTGCCCCTGGTCGGCGCGGCTCGGAAGACGAAACTTCATGACTCAACTCCAGATGCAGGTGTCGCGATAACTGCACCGGATCGCGTTGAAGAAATGTAAATTCTCCGAAATGTTTCCCGTTCTGCAAAGTTTCCGCAGCAGCGAAAACCTTCGCATCTCAAGTTGCGCCCGAACGTTTGACCGGAGGGGCGCACCGTCGTGATTGCGCCGCCTTCGGCATCGAAACCGTCAGTTGCCAGGTCGTTCCCGCACGCTACTGTCGCGTGAAGCCGGCTGGGGTCGTCATTTCCCCCAGGACAGCACCAGCGGGTCAAGTGGTCGGAGCAATCCAATCAGCTGCTGCCGTGTGTCAGGGTGCAGTGGCGGAATCGGATGGCGGCAGAAATCCGACGCGATCACGCCGCCCTCGACCATGGCCGCCTTGGTGGCGCGAAAACCACATTGCCGGTTCTCGTGATTCACCGCCGGCAGGACCCTGGCATAGGCCGCAACGGCGGCATCACGGTCGCCGGCCTGATAGTGTCCCAGCACCGGCTTGATCTGGTCGGGTATCATCGCCGAAGTCATGGTGCCGGTCGCGCCCGCATCGAGATCCGCCAGCAGGGTTATCGCTTCCTCGCCGTCAAACGGGCCCTCGATGGCGTCTCCGCCGGCGGCGATCAGCGCCCGCAGCTTGGCGGCGGCCTGAACGCATTCGATCTTGAACAGGCGCACCTGCTCGATTTCCCGTGCCATGCGCACCAGCAGGTCAACCGACAGATCGACACCCGAAAGTGGCGCATCCTGAACCATGATCGGCAGACCGACCTCGCTGACGGCACGGAACTGCTCGAATGTCTGTTCCGGCGTGCCGCGCATCAGTGCCCCGTGGTACGGTGCCATCATCATCACCATCGCGGCACCGGTGTCGCGTGCCAGACGCGCCCTCGCAACCGCGATCTCGGTGGCGAAATGGCTGATGGTGACGATGACCGGCACGCGGCCCGCCACGTGTTCAAGCGACAGCCGTGTCAGCGTTTCGCGTTCCGCATCGGTAATCAGAAACTGCTCTGAGAAATTGGCCAGGATGCAGATCCCGTCGGAGCCCTGGTCAATCATCAGATCGAGAACGCGCCGCATGCCTTCAACATCGACGCTGCCGTCAGGGTGGAACGGGGTTGGCGCAACCGGCCAGATGCCAGAGTAGGGATGAGTCATTCTTTCCTCGCTTGTCCGTGGTCTTTTTGTCCAGGCCCGGCACGGTCGTCTCAGATCACATGCTTTCCCGTCCATTCGCCAAACTTTGTTGATCGGTCCAAGCGGGCGGGTCAAGTCCGCTCTTGGCCCGGACCCTCGAAACATCGATCCGACAGCGGAGCGGCCGGACCGGAGCGCGGCAGGCGCGTACGCTGTTTTCTTCTGCCTCCGCTGCGGCTAGGTTCAACGCCGATCCAATGGGGAGGTGGAGCATGGGTGTAATAAGGTCCGTGGACGCAAGGCTGTTCAGGATACCGCTGGCGGAAGTCCTGTCCGACGCGAAACACGGCGATCATACGTTTTTCGAGATTGTCACCGCGACGGTCCACACCACGGACGGTTTGCAGGGGACCGGCTACACCTACACCGGCGGGCGCGGCGGCCATGCCATCCTGGCGATGATCGAACACGATCTGGTGCCGATGCTGACAGGGCAAAATGCCGCGGAGGTGGAGAATCTGCACGAGGCGATGCTGTGGCACGTCCACTATGTCGGCCGCGGCGGCATCGCCTCCTTCGCCATTTCCGCGCTCGACATCGCCCTCTGGGACCTGCGCGGGCACGCAACCGGTCAGCCGCTCTGGAAAATGGCCGGCGGGGCGGCGCAGACCTGCCGCGCCTACTGCGGCGGCATTGACCTCGGTTTCCCGCTGCCGAAACTGCTCGACAGCGTCCGGGGCTACCTCGACCGCGGCTTCGACGGCGTGAAAATCAAGATCGGTCAGCCGACCCTCGAAGAAGACCTCGACAGGATCCGCGCCGTACGTGACCTGATCGGGCCTGACGTGGCCCTGATGGTAGACGCCAACTACTCGATGAGCGTCGATCAGGCGATTGCCGCCGCAAGAGCCTTCGCGCCCTTCAACCTGCTCTGGTTCGAGGAACCCACGATACCCGACGATTATGCCGGCTACGGGCGGATCGCCGACGCCACCGGCTTTCCGCTGGCGATGGGCGAGAACCTGCACACGATGGAGGAATTCGGCCTCGCTTTCGATCATGCCAAACTCAGCTTCATCCAGCCCGACAGTTCCAACTGCGGCGGCATTACCGGCTTCCTGCGCGTGGCGGAACGCGCGCGGGGATTCGGCCTGCCGGTCTGCAGCCACGGCATGCAGGAACTGCACGTCAGTCTCGTCTCCGCCCAGCCGAATGCCGGCTGGATCGAGGTGCATTCCTTCCCGATCGACACCTACACCACCCGCCCGCTCGCAGTCGAAAATCACCGCGCCGTGGCTCCCGACGTGCCAGGAACGGGCGTGACGTTTGACTGGGCCAAACTCGAAGCGGCGAACCTCCTCAAATCCTGAGAATCCCATGACGAGCGCTGCAGCCATTTACCGCGGCAACAGAACCTTTACCGTGGAACAGGTCGACGTCCCTCCACCTTGTCCCGGCGAGGTACAGATAGACGCCGCCTACTGCGGCATCTGCGGCACGGACCTGCACATCTACCTCGGCCACATGGACAAACGTGTCGGTTTCGAGCGGACCATCGGCCATGAGATGTCCGGTGTCATCTCGGCAGTGGGCGAGGGGGGCTCCGGTCTTTAGCCCGGCCGAAACGTTCGTGCGACCGCTCGATCACTGCGGGAACTGTCCGGCCACCCGCGAAATCGGTCGCGGCATGGCGGCGCGCGGTTCCGGCAAGATCATCTTTATCGCCTCGCTGCCCACTTTTCAGGGCGGCATCAACGTACCCGTCTACGCCGCTTCCAAGGGCGGGATCGGCCAACTGACAATGGCCTTCGCCAATGAATGGGCCTCGCTGGGCGTGAACGTCAACGCCATCGCCCCCGGCTACATCAACACTGACAACACCGAGGCACTGCGTAACGATCCGGACCGTTCGCGATCCATCCTTGATCGAATTCCCGCCGGCCGCCGGGGTGTGCCCGAAGATTTCGGAGGCCCGGCAGTGTTCCTCGCCTCCGCGGCGTCGGACTACAAGAACGGCCATGTGATGACCGTCGATGGCGGGTGGATGGGACGCTAGGCGCTGGCGTTTCCAGGTTGAATTCTGGCATTCCGAACCGTGTCATGGCCAATGGGCCAATGCCGTAGAAATTGTCCTGAACGGTAAACCAAAGTACTCTGTACGGCGGGCCTTGGCAAAAAGTACGCCGCGCATCCGATGGGATGACGCGGCGCAGAAGGAGGAACCCGCCGCCGGGGAGGAGCGGCGGCAGGTCCGGTCGGTTCAGACGATGCCGCCACCGGCACCGGAAACTGCGGGTCGAACGGCGCTGACTGTCGCGCGGTACCCTGATGCCCGGTAGGTCTGAACAGGATTGATCGCGCCGCCGTTCTCATACCGGGCCATCGCCAGGATCGGCTCCACGTCCGTTCGAAACCCGGCTTTCAGCGTCGTTGTCGCCATCAGCGCGTCGTTTGCGTCCTGGTAACCCGAAAGGGCCGCCCGATCCACCAGCAGGGCCTGCGCATAGGCCCGCTGCACTTCCATTGCCGAGACCATCAGGCTCTCGATTGGATCGGTGACATTGTGGCTCTGGTCGAGCATGTGCATCGGATTGAAATCGTCGCGGCTTTCCGCATCGACAAGTTCATTGAACACCAGGAACAGACGGTAGGGATCAATCGAGCCGGTATCGAGATCGTCGTCGCCGTATTTCGAATCGTTGAAATGGAACCCGCCGAGCTTGCCGAACTGGATCAGCCGCGAGACGATCATCTCGATGTTCACGTTCGGCGCATGATGCCCCAGGTCGACGAGGCAATAGGCCTGGTCTCCCAGTTCCTTCGCAATCAGGTAGTTGCTGCCCCAATCCTGAACCACCGTCGAATAGAACGCCGGCTCATACATCTTGTGCTCGGTGAACAGCCTCCAGTCCTCGGGAAGACCCGAACAGACCTGCTTTGCCGCCTCCAGATAGCGTTCGAACTGCCGCATGAAATGCGCCTGGCCGGGAAAGTTCGAACCGTCGCCGATCCAGATCGTCAGCGCCTTCGAGCCGATCGCCCGACCGATCTCGATGCATTCCAGGTTGTGCTCAATCGCCTGAGCCCGCGTGCCCGCGTCGACATGCGAAAGTGAGCCGAACTTGTAGCTCAGATCCTGACCTTTCTGGTCCTGGAAAGTGTTTGAATTCATCGCGTCAAAGGTCAGGCCGACCTCTTCTGCCTTCGCCGTCAGATCCGCCGGATCCGCCTTGTCCCAGGGAATGTGCAGCGAAACCGAAGGGGTCGCCCGGGTCAGTTTCTGTATGACGCCGCAATCGTCCAGCTTGTCGAAAATGTCGCGCGGTTCACCGGTGCCGGGAAAGCGCGCGAACCGGGTGCCCCCGGTTCCGACGCCCCAGCTTGGCACCGCGACGCCATAGGCCGCAACCTTCGCCTTGATCGTGTCGATCTCGATCCCCCGCCGCGCCAGATGCGCGCCAAGAGCGTCATAATCCGACCGCAGGGCGCCGTGCGCTTCCGCATTGGCTTTCTCGATCGTGTCATGCCGTATCATGGCTTTTCCTCCCTGAGCGCCGATCAGCGCGTGAATGCCTGAACGTTGCCGGCATCGACATTGATGATGTTTCCGGTCGACTTCGACGACAGGTCCGACGCCAGGAAATACGCCGCTTCGGCGATATCTTCCGGCAGAACCGACCGCTTCAGCATTGACCGCTTGCGGTACATCTCCTCAAGCCCGCCCTTGTCGGTGCCGTAGGTCGATGCGCGCTGGTCGAGCCATTCGCCTTCCCAGATCTTCGAGCCGCGCAGCACCGCATCCGGATTGACCACATTCACCCGAATCCCATGGTCCGCTCCTTCGAGGGCCAGACAGCGCGCCAGATGGATCTCGGACGCCTTCGCCGTGCAGTAGGCCGATGCGTTCGGCGATGCCGCCAGACCGTTCTTCGAGGCGACAAACACGATTGCCCCGCCGATACCCTGCGCCTTCATCACCCTGAATGCCTCGCGGCTGACCAGGAAATACCCGGTCGAGAGAATCGCCATGTTCTTGTTCCACAGCGCCAGCGAGGTCTCCTCAACAGGCGCGGAACTCGCAATCCCGGCGTTGGACACCAGAATGTCCACGCCGCCAAATTCCACCGCCGTTTCGGCATAGGCCGCGGCGACCGCCGTCTCATCCGTCACGTTCATGATGACGGTGCGCACCACGTCGCCGGAATACCGTCCGGTCAGATTGGCCGCCGCACTGGCGAGCGCCTTTTCGTCGATGTCGGCAAGCATCACGCAGGCGCCCTCGCGCAGGTAGCGTTCCGCCGTCGCCGACCCGATGCCGCCGGCACCGCCGGTAACGAGCGCCACCCGGCCCGCGAGCGATTTCGGCTTCGGCATACGCTGGAGCTTTGCCTCCTCCAGCAGCCAGTATTCAATGTCGAAAGCCTCCTGCTCCGGCAGACCGCAATACTCGGACACCGACGAAGATCCGCGCATCACGTTGATCGCGTTGACGTAGAATTCACCCGAAATCCGGGCCGTGGCCCGATCCCTGGCGAACGTGATCATGCCCACGCCCGGCACCAGGTAAACGACCGCATTCGGATCGCGCAGCGGCGGACTGTTCTCGTGTTTGCAGCGCCGGTAGTACGCCTCATAATCCTCGCGGTACGCCGCAACCGCCGCCGGCAGACCTGCAAGCGTCGCCTCCACATCCGGCGATGCCGGATCGAAATCGACCACCAGCGGCCGGATCTTCGTGCGCAGGAAATGGTCGGGGCAGGAGGTGCCGAGGGCCGCCAGCGGCTTCATGTCGACCGAATTGACGAACTCCAGCACCGCGTCGGAATCGTCGAAGTTTCCGACCATGTGCTGCTGCCCGGAAACCATGCCGCGGATTGCCGGCATCAGGCGGGCTGCCACATCCCGTCGCGCCTCCGCACCCAGGCTCTGATACTTCACCCCGCCGAACGCCGGCACGTCTTTGGTTTTTTCCTCAAACCAGTCCATTGCCTTCTGGATGATCTCCAGCGTCAGATCGTAGCACTCCCGCGCATCGTCGGCCCAGGTAAACAGCCCGTGGCTTTCCAGCACCACGCCCCGCGCGTCCGGATTGTCGAGACAGAATTTCTCCAGCCAGAGCCCGAGTTCATACCCGGGCTTCTTCCACGGCAGCCAGCCGATGTCGTCGCCGAAAATCTCCCGCGTCAGTTCCTTCGAATTCTTTGACGCGGCAATGGCGATGATTGCATCGGGGTGCATGTGGTCCACATGGGTGTGCGGCACATAGGCGTGCAGCGGCGTGTCGATCGACGCGGCGCGCGGGTTGAGATTGAACGTGCAGTGGGGCAGGTGCCCGACCATCTCATCCTCGAACTCAACGCCACGGTACATCCCTTTCAGCGCCCGCAGCCTGTCCATGTAGAGCGTTGCAAACCCGTCCATTTTGATCGAGCCCACGTCACCGCCGGATCCCTTGACCCAGAGCACCTCGACCGCGTCACCGGTCAGGGGATCCTTCTCCATAACCTTGGCAGAAGTATTGCCGCCGCCGTAATTGGTGATCCGCTTGTCCGAACCGAGCAGGTTGGAGCGGTAAAGCAGCAGCTCCGACTCGCTCATCCCCTTCGCCTTCGACGCATCCCATGCGTTGACGAGTCCCTGTTTCGCTGCGGCTTTCGACATGATTTCCCTCCAGACAGACGCAATGTCCGCGCCATGAATTTTCCATACCGTTTGAACGCTCGCATCGGATTTGTCAATCACCAACGATCAAAAACGGTCATATTGCAGTGCACAATGACTGAATATGAAAAAAAATGATTGACAGAAGCCGGAATTGCAAGCATCGTCCAAAAAAAAGCGGGAGGGAAAAATGCACGAAAAGGAGCGTCACGGAATCATCGTGTCGGCGGTTCATGACCGCTCGATCGCGACCGTGAGTGACCTTTGCGGGCTGACCGGCGCATCCGAGGCGACCATCCGCCGCGACATTGCCACTCTCGACCGACAGAAGCGCCTGCGCCGTATTCGCGGCGGCGCTGAATCCCTTGCGACGCCTCAGTTTGGCGGTCTCGCCGGGCGGCCGTTTGCGATCAGCGAAACGATCAACATCGCGCAGAAACAGGCCATTGCCCTCAAGGCGGCCGAGCTTTGCGAGGACGGCGATCCGATCATCATCAATGGGGGGACGACGACCTTTCAGATGGTGCACCCGCTCGCCTCGCGCCGGCTGCAGGTTTTCACGAACTCTTTCCCGATTGCCGAACATCTTCTTAAGCATTCGAAAAATACCATCATGCTCTCGGGTGGCGCGATCTACCGCGAACAGAACATCATTCTGTCGCCGTTCGAAAATGACGTGACCCGCAATTTCTACGCCAAGCGCATGTTCATGGGGGCGCAGGGGCTGGCACCTCTCGGCCTGATGGAAGCCGACCCGCTGCTGATCCAGGCTGAACAGAAACTGATTGGCCAGGCCGACGAACTGATTGTCATGATCGACAGTTCCAAATTCCGCAACCGGTCCAGTCTGGTGCTCTGCGCGCTCGACCGGATCGACACCGTAATAACCGACGAGGGCATCACCGACCGTGAAGCGTCGATGCTGGACGCGGCTGACGTGACGCTGATTGTCGCCCCGGTTGCCGGCGCACCAAGTCAGGCGACAGCGTCCTGACAACCGATAACAACAGACCAAAACCGCTCAACAGGAGGAAACCATGAGTGTAATGAAAAAGATACTGTCAACCGTCGCGGTCACCGCGACATTCTTTGCCGGAGCCGCCCAGGCCGAGGACATGCGTATCGCCCTTGTGGTCAAGGCACTCGGCATCGGCTTCTTTGAAGCTGCCGCGAAAGGCGCCGAGGAAGCTGCGGCCGAACTCGGCGATGTTGAGATCATCTACACCGGCCCGACCGACACCACTGCGGAAGGTCAGATCGAGGTCATCAACGCCCTGATCGCCCAGCAGGTCGACGCCATCGCCATTTCCGCCAATGACACCGATGCCCTGGTGCCCGCTCTGAAAAAGGCGATGGACCGCGGCATCACCGTAATTTCCTGGGACAGCGGCGTCGCGCCTGAAGGCCGCGAGCTTCAGCTCAATCCTTCGTCCAGCCCTCTGATCGGCAACATGATCATCAAGCTGGCCGCCGACAACCTGCCCGACGGCGGCGACGTCGCCGTGCTTTCCGCCACCACAACCTCCACCAACCAGAACGTCTGGATCGAGGAGATGAACAAGGTGGCCGGCAACTATCCCGGCATCAACGTGGTCGCGACCGTCTACGGTGACGACCTCGCCGACAAATCCTACCGCGAGGCCGAAGGCCTGATGCAGACCTATCCCGACCTCAAGGCAATCATCGCCCCGACTTCCGTCGGCATCGTTGCTGCCGCCCAGGCGGTGACTGACGCGGGCAAGATCGGTGAGGTGAACGTCACCGGCCTCGGCCTTCCGTCGGAAATGGCCGGTCACGTCGAATCCGGTGCGTCGAAATCCTTCGCGATCTGGAACCCGATCGACCTCGGATACTCCGCGACGATGCTTGCCTACAACCTTGCAAAGGGCAACGCCGAAGCCGCCCCCGGCGCGGAAATCCCGATGGGTCGCATGGGTACCCTGACGCTGGATGAAAACACCGAAGGCGCAATGGCTGACCCGTTCGTCTACGACGCATCGAACATCGAAGAGTTCAAGAGCATCTTCTGATCCTCCGAACTTCCCCGATCCGGCGCCGGTTTGGGACCGCGCCGGATCACCCGGATCCCGCATTCAATTCAGAGGAGGGCATTCCATGCCTGTCAGTTCGGACGCTCCCCGTCCCGGCTCCGGCAGTGACACGCCGGTTCTGTCGCTCCGCAACATCACCAAGACCTTTCCCGGGGTCAAAGCCCTGTCCGAGGTTTCCCTGGACCTCTACCCGGGACAGGTTACGGCGCTCGTCGGCGAGAACGGCGCGGGCAAATCCACCATCGTCAAGGTTCTGACCGGAATCTACCGCACCGACGGCGGCACCATTGAAGTCGCCGGAGACCAGGTGGAATTCGCCACTGCCCAGGATGCCGCCGAAGCCGGCATCACCGCCATACACCAGGAAACCGTCCTGTTCGACGAACTCTCCGTCGCTGAGAACATCTTCATCGGCCATGCCCCGCGCACGAGGTTCGGGCTGATCGACCGGAGCGAAATGAACCGCGCCGCCCGCGCGCTGCTCACCCGCATCGGTGCGACCATTGACCCGTCGATCCGGCTGCGCGACCTCGGCATCGCCAACAAACACCTCGTTGCCATCGCCCGGGCGCTCTCCATCGACGCCCGTGTCGTCATCATGGACGAGCCGACCGCCGCCCTGTCGCACAAGGAAATCAATGAGCTTTACGAACTGGTCGACCGCCTGAAGGCCGACGGCAAGGCGATCCTGTTCATCAGCCACAAATTCGACGAAATCTTCCGCATCGCCGACCGCTACACCGTGTTCCGTGACGGCCAATATGTCGGCGCCGGCAGGATCAGCGAAGTTTCCGAGGACGAACTCGTCACCATGATGGTTGGCCGTTCCGTCGATCAGATTTTCCCCGCCCGCAGCCATCAGGCCGGCGACGTGGTGCTCGAAGTCAGCGATTACCGCCATCCGACCGAATTCGAGAACATCGGTTTCACCCTGCGCCGCGGTGAAATTCTCGGCTTCTACGGTCTCGTCGGGGCAGGGCGCTCCGAGTTCATGCAGGCGCTGTTCGGCATCACCCGCCCGTCCGGAGGTTCGGTTCGCATCGAGGGCCGGCCCGCCACCATCCACTCCCCCGCCAGTGCCATCGCCCAGGGCATCGTCTACGTCCCCGAGGATCGCGGCAAGCAGGGCGCTGTCACCGGCCTGCCGATCTTTCAGAACGTCACCCTGCCATCGTTAACCCAGACCTCGCGCAGAGGCTTCATCCGCCTCGCCGAAGAATTCGCCATGGCCCGGGAATACACCAGCCGCCTCGATCTGCGCGCCGCCTCTCTCGACCAGAACGTCGGCAACCTTTCGGGGGGCAACCAGCAGAAAGTGGTGATCGCCAAATGGCTCGCCACCCAGCCCAAAGTGATCATCCTCGACGAACCGACCAAGGGCATCGACATCGGCTCCAAGGCCGCCGTGCACGAATTCATGGCCGAACTCGCGGCCCAGGGCCTCTCGGTCATCATGGTCTCATCGGAAATCCCGGAAATCATGGGCATGTCCGACCGTGCCATCGTCATGCGCGAAGGCCGCATGGTCGCCGAACTGCACGGCCCTGACCTCAACGCCAAAACCCTCGTCCGACACGCCGCCGGCATCACGGAGGCCGCAGCATGATCCAGCGTTTCCTCAAATCCCGCGAAGCCATTCTTCTCGCGGCGATCTTCGCCCTTACCGCCCTGATCTGGACCCGCTTCCCCGGTTTCGTTGAACCGGCAAACCTCGCCCGCGTGTTCAACGACACCTCGCCGCTGATCATCCTCGCCATGGGCCAGATGGTGGTGATCCTCACCCGCTGTATCGACCTCTCGGTGGCCGCCAACCTCGCGCTCTCCGGCATGGTCGTCGCCATGATCAACGCCGCATTCCCGGGCATTCCCATCCCGCTGCTGCTGGCGCTGGCGGTCGGCATGGGCGCGGTGATGGGCTCGATCAACGGCCTGCTGGTCTGGAAGCTCGACATCCCGCCGATCGTCGTGACGCTCGGCACCATGACCATCTACCGCGGCTTCATCTTCCTTATATCCAAGGGCAGCTGGATCAACGCCCACCAGATGTCGCCTGCCTTCAAGGACCTGCCCCGCGCCGACCTGTTCGGCCTGCCGGTTCTCAGCTGGATCGCCATCGTGGTCGTGCTCGGTTTCCTGCTGCTGACCAGCCGCACCGCGCTGGGCCGGTCGTTCTTCGCCGTCGGCGGCAACCCCCATGCCGCCGTCTATACCGGCATCAACGTCGGCCGTACCCAGTGCATCGCCTTCATCATCTCCGGCGCCCTCGCCGGCCTCACCGGCTATCTCTGGGTCGCCCGCTACGCCGTGGCCTATGTCGACATCGCCGGCGGGTTTGAACTCGACGTGGTGGCGGCCTGCGTCATTGGCGGCATCTCCATCGCCGGCGGCATCGGCTCGGTCGGCGGCGCCCTGCTCGGCGCGCTGTTCCTCGGCATCGTCAAGAATGCCCTGCCGGTGGTCGACATCTCGCCGTTCTGGCAACTCGCCATTTCCGGCGGCGCGATCATCATCGCCGTTGCCTTCAACTCCGGCTCCCTGCGCAGCAAGGGCCGCGTCATCCTCAGGAAAGCGGAGCACACGGCATGAGCCTGTCCGACCGTCACATCCCCGACCGCCTGACCTCGCCGCTTCAGCGCCTGTTTCGCAGCTGGGAGGCGCTGCTCGTGGTGGTGGCCGTCGCCATCTTCATCACCAATTCCCTCGCCTCGCCGTATTTCCTCAACGCCTGGAATCTCAGCGACGCGACCTTCAACTTCACCGAAAAGGCCATGATCGCTTTTGCCATGGCGCTGCTGATCATTTCCGGTGAAATCGACCTCTCCGTCGCCTCGATCATCGCCCTCGCCTCCACCGCCATGGGATACGCGGTACAACTCGGCGCGGGCACCCCGGAAATCGTCGTGATCGGCCTTCTCACCGGCCTCATCTGCGGCGCCTTCAACGGCGCACTGGTCACCGGCCTCAACCTGCCGTCCATCGTCGTCACCATCGGCACCATGAGCCTCTTTCGCGGCATCTCCTACATCGTGCTCGGCGACCAGGCCTATACCGGCTATCCCTCCGACTTCGCCTGGTTCGGCCAGGGCTATGTGTTCTGGGTAATTTCGTTCGAGTTCACGCTCTTTCTCGCCCTCGGCGCGATCTACACAGTCGTTCTGCACAAGACCAACTTTGGCCGCGCCGTATACGCCATCGGCAACAACCCCACCGCCGCGCTCTTTTCGGGCATCCGCGTCGCGAGGGTCAAATTCATCCTGTTCCTGCTCACCGGCCTGATGTCCGGCATCGCCGCCGTCTGCCTTACCTCGCGCCTGGGCTCCACCCGACCCTCCATCGCCTTTGGCTGGGAACTGGAAGTTGTGACGATGGTGGTGCTCGGCGGGGTCAACATCCTGGGCGGCTCAGGCACAATACCAGGCGTGATCCTCGCGGCTTTCGTCATGGGCCTCGTCACATTCGGCTTTGGTCTGCTGAACGTCCCAGGTATCGTCATGTCCATCTTCATCGGCCTGCTGCTGATCGGCGTGATCGCCCTGCCGCGCATCTGGTCACGCATCGCCGCCCGCAGGGCATGAGGAAAGAACGATGGAAAAATACGCCTTCAAAATGTACCTCAATCCCGGTCAGCGGGACGAATACAAAAAACGCCATGATGAAATCTGGCCCGAACTCGTCACCCTGCTGAAGGACGCCGGCGTGTCGGACTATTCCATCCATCTCGACCCGGAGACCGACATCCTCTTCGGCGTGCTCTGGCGCACCGACGATCACGGCATGGCCGCACTGCCCGATCATCCGGTAATGAAACGCTGGTGGGCGCACATGGCCGACATCATGCGGACAAACCCGGACAGTTCCCCGGTCGCCGTGCCGCTGGACCCCGTGTTTCATCTGCCATGAAACCACCCCGCCACATTGCCGTCATCGACATCGGCAAGACCAACGTCAAACTGGCCATGGTCGACCTCGACACCCTGACCGAGTTTGCCGTCGTCACCCGCCCGAATACCGTTTTGCCCGGCCCGCCCTGGCGGCATTTCGACGCCGAAGGCCACTGGTCGTTCCTGCTCGAAGCCCTCGCGGGCTTTCACCGCGAACACCGGATCGACGCCATCTCCATCACCACCCACGGCGCATGCGCAGCCCTGCTCGACCGCGACGGTAAACTCGCCGCCCCCGTGCTCGATTACGAGGACACCGGTCCCGACAGCGTCGCCGCAACTTACGACTGCCTGCGTCCTCCCTTCTCCGAGACCGGTTCCGCACGCCTTTCCATGGGTCTGAACATCGGCGCACAGCTCCACTGGCAGTTCGTCACCGACCCGTCGCTGCCCGACCGGACCGAAACCATCGTCACCTGGCCACAGTACTGGGGGTTTCGCCTCACCGGCGTCGCCGCCACCGACATGACGTCGCTGGGCTGTCACAGCGACCTCTGGGCGCCGGAACAGGGCACCTTCTCAAGCCTTGTCGACCGTCTCGGCATCCGTGGCAAACTTGCCGCGCCCCGTCACCCGGCGGACGTGCTCGGCCCGATCCTGCCCGAAATCTCCGCCGCCACCGGGCTCGACCCAGAAACACCCGTCGTTTGCGGCATCCATGATTCCAACGCCTCACTCCTTCCCCACATCATCGCCCGCGAAACGCCGTTTTCCGTCGTATCCACCGGCACATGGGTGATCTGCATGGCGGTTGGCGGTACACATGTCAGTCTCGATCCCGCCCGCGATACGCTCATCAACGTCAATGCGCTGGGCAATCCCGTTCCTTCCGCCCGCTTCATGGGCGGGCGCGAATACGAGGTGGTTTCCGGCGGCACCCACCCTGAACCGTCGGAAACCGACGTCAACGACGTGCTTGGTGGCGGAATCATGCTGCTGCCCGCCGTGGAACCCGGGACCGGTCCGTTCCAGGGCCGCAAAATGCGCTGGCTTCCGACCGAACCCGCTGCCGGCAGCGGCCGGCGTACCGCTGCCCTCTCATTTTACCTCGCGCTGATGACTTCCACCTGTCTGGCGATCATTGGCGCACAGGGCCCGACCATCGTCGAAGGCCCCTTTGCCCGCAACGCGCTGTTTCTCGACATGCTGCGCGCAGCAACGGGCCGTGATGCCCTTGCCTCCGGCTCGGCGACCGGCACCAGCATTGGTGCGGCTCTGCTCTATGATGCAAACCGAAAGATGACCGAAAACCACGCGCCCGGTGCGCCGCCGTCGGCAACTCTGCGAAACTATGCCACAAGATGGCAGGAACTGACCGCCGCACCAGCCTGACCGCCGGCGGCCGCGATCAAACCGCGATTGCATCGTCCGGGCGCGGGAATTCCCCGATCACCCGTGCCGCTACGGCATTGCCCCGTTCCAGCGCCGCCTGAACCCAGCATCCTTCCGCGACAGCCGCCAGATACCCCGCATTGAACGCGTCGCCTGCGCCCACCGTGTCGAACGGCTCAACCGGTATTGCCCTCGCCGCCGCCTCTCCCTCACGCCAGCGGCAGACGGCACCCTCGGCACCGCATTTGACGACCAGCCGCGCCTGCGGCAGCAACTCGGGGATCAGCAGATCGAAAGCGCCCTGAATGCTGTCAGCACCGCTCAGGCCGACCACTTCCTTGTCGTTCAGCAGCACATGGTCTGCGAGGCCAAGCCATCGCCGCATTTCCCCGCGCACCTCGTCCGTCCAACCCTGACCTGGCCAACCTGGATCGATGGCGAGCTCGGCTCCCGCCGCCCGCAGCAGTTCAAGGAACTCCCGGTGACGCGGCCGCAGGGCTTCAAGCGCGAATGCGCCGCTGACCAACGCCAGCGAGCCGTTCAACGGCCAGTCGCGCAATCCATCCTGAAACAGACTGAAATCCAGTCGATCGAGATGGCCGTTGAACGAGAGAAACGTCCGCTCCGCGCCGGAATGCAGCACCCCTACCGAAATGCCGGTGGGGCAGGCCAGCACCGGCACCCGGTCGAGCGGACCGTCGAACCGTGCTGCCAGCATCTCACCGCCCGCGTCCGCGCCAACCGCGGACACCAGTCCCGCCACCGCACCGAGACGCGACAGAACCAGGGCAGTGTTCGCCGCCGACCCGCCGACACGAAAGTCCGAGCGCGGCAGAAACACCTCGGTTCCCTTTTCCGGCCAGTCATCGAGCGGTCCCATGACCAGATCGATATTGGTATTGCCGATCACGCAGATCCGCCGCGCCATGCCACTACTCCCTTGCCGTCCCGTCTTGATCGCGGATCCGCGTTGCCTTGCCATGTCGACGCTGAACCTGCCCCGCATTGCTGGCGGTGACAAGACTGCAGGGCAGGGGTGGCGCGCCGGTTTCCGGGGCGGGCCGCCGCGTTAACCTTTGCCCGTCTCTCGGAAAACGTAGGTATCATCCGGGTATCGGTTGGGTACCGGAAGGGTATCCGGATGCCACCGGTTAACACACTGCCGCCGAACCGTGTTTTGCCGATTCGATCCGGTCCCACGCTCCGGCCCGGTAACGTTGCTGTTGGTTATTTGGAAGTGGTGTCTCTGTCCACTTGAACCTTCGGCCATCCCTCGCCTATACATCGCGCTGATCCAAATAAGCGCAAGAACGGAGGGTCCCATGGCCGGGCATTCAAAATGGGCCAACATTCAGCACCGGAAGGGACGCCAGGACGCGGCCAGGTCAAAGCTTTTCTCCAAGTTTTCCAAGGAGATAACTGTCGCTGCGAAAATGGGTGACCCTGATCCTGACAAGAACCCGCGCCTGCGCCTCGCGGTCAAGGAAGCCAAGTCCAACTCGATGCCCAAGGACAATATCGACCGGGCAATCAAGAAGGCCATCGGCGGCGACGGTGAAGCCTACGAAGAGATCCGCTACGAGGGATATGGCCCCAACGGCGTCGCCGTGATTGTCGAAGCCATGACCGACAACCGCAACCGCACCGCCTCCAACGTCCGCTCAACCTTCTCAAAACGTGGAGGAAATCTCGGCGAAACCGGCTCAGTCGCCTTCATGTTCGACCGCAAAGGCCAGGTTGTCTATCCCGCCGACGCGGGCTCGGATGACGACATCATGATGGCAGCGATCGAAGCTGGCGCCGAAGACGTCGAAAGCAGCGAAGACGGTCACGTCATCTGGTGCGCCGACACGGATCTGAACGAGGTATCGACCGCTCTTGAAAAAGTGCTCGGAGAATCCGAGTCCACCAAGCTGGTCTGGCGCCCTCAGACGACGACTGAACTCGATCTTGAGGCGGCCCGCAGTCTGTTCAGTCTGATTGAGGCGCTCGAAGATGATGATGACGTTCAGTCGGTTACGGCAAATTACGACGTTTCCGATGAGATCATGGAACAACTTTGACCTCGGTGCCTTTTCCCTTACGACATCTGCGAAACTTACGGGATGTCAACTGTCGGGTTACGTCAGGTCAATACCTGCAGGCTGACGGGTGGTGCGCTTTTTCGGCCCGCGCCTGCGCAGTTGGGGATTGGCCAATGAACCTTTTCCTGTCAGATTGCCTTCCGACACGAGGGTGCGGATGATCGGCCAAAAAACAATAACTTGTGCTGCGGTCAGTCTGTTTCTGGCGGCGGCGGTCACGACTGCCGCAACCGGCGAAAGCATCACGGGCACTGCTTCCTACCGTGAACGCATCGTCCTGCCCCGCGCAGCACTGTTTGAGGCCGTTCTCGAGGACGTAAGCCGTGCAGACGCCCCGGCGATCGAAATTGGCCGGTACAGCGCCGAAGGGTCCCCCGGTCCGGAGTTCAGCTTCGAAATACCCTATGATCCCAATGCAATAAATCCCCGAAATTCCTATGGAGTAAGGGCGACAATCCGCGTTGAGGATCGGCTGGCCTTTACCTCTGACTCCTTCTATCCGGTCATTACCGGTGATGGACTCGACAGGCTCGAGATCTTGATGGTCATGGTCGATACGCCGGCAGTGGTCCCTCCCAAACCGGAAGGCAATGGTGAGTTCGTTCCGATCGACGTGCAGGCCGCAGCGGAATCCGACCAGGAAGCAGCCGAAACCGCAGAACTGACTTCTCAGGTTGAAGAATCGTTGATGGAGGATGCGGAAACTTCCGAAGTGAGTGATGGTCCGGAAGACGCGGTTCC
>JAUIHM010000128.1 GCA_030432315.1 Alphaproteobacteria bacterium
GTGGCGGTCGACCAGATAAGCCGCGAGATGCGCGGTCGATGCCCCGCCGGAACAGGTCAGGCGGTCGCGGTCCACCACGAAGACCTGATCGGAGATCGGGATCAGCCCTTCGAACTCATCCAGAAAATCCTGCCGGTGAAACCAGCTGACGCAACATCTATAGCCCTGCATCAACCCGACGCGGTGGAGGATGAACGCGCCGGTGCAAAGACCGATCAAGGGCACCTTCGCCGCCGCCGCGGCGCGCAGAAAGGCCGCCACCTCGGCGCTCACCTGCTGCGCGCCACCGATCAGGCCGCCGGCAATCACCACATAGTCGAACCGCCGCGGGTCGCCGAGGCGCTCCTCCGGATCGACCGCGAGCCCACAGCTGCTTTCCACCGGCTCCAGCGTTGGCGCGATCAGCCGCCAACTGCACAGGATCGGCCGCGACCGGTCACCCTCATCGGCGGCAAGCCGCAGGACATCGATGAAATTCGCCAACGCCGCCAGCGTGAAGCGGCGCGCCGGAATGATACCGACCCGAAGGCGGGGGCGCGGGCTGGTTTGTGTGTCTGGCACGGTGGCCTCCAATCGACGTGACGCATTATTAACATAAAGCCGTCGCATCCATCCAATTCCGAATCTGAAAAATAACGCATTCAGCGACGACCGCCGCAACGACCTGTTGCGATACCGCAGGGAGGCCCGCCAGATGTCTCACCAAAGTGCGATCCGGGCGCTCCACAAGGTCAGCATGCCGGTCCCGGCACAGACCGTCGGGCAGCGCTTCACATTCCTCGTACTCGACGGTTTCGCGCATCTGCCACTGGCGTCCGCGCTGGAACCGATGGGGCTTGCCAACCAGCTTCTGGGCGAGCGCGCCTATTCCTGGCGCATTACCACACTGACGGGTGCTCCTGCCTCCTCGTCGACGGGCCTGACGATCATGACGGACGGGGCCTATGCCCCGCTTGGACGTGGCGACACGCTCATCGTCATCGGTGGCCCGGGCCTGCGCCGGCAGTCCGACCCCCGCCTTAATCATCTGCTCCGGCGGGAAGCGGCGCACGGGGTGCGGATCGGCGCCTTCTGCATGGGTGTCTACGCCTTGGCCCATGCCGGCCTGCTTGATGGCGAGGAATGCGCCGTCCATTGGGCGGAGCTCGACGGATTCGCCGAAAAGTTTCCCAAGGTCCGGATCAGCCGCAATGCCTTTGCGCTCGGACGTCGTCCGACGGCACCGGGCGGCGGCGTGGCGGCCGACCTGATGATGCACCTGATTTCCGAAGCCCACGGACCGGACGTTGCCACAAAGATCGCCGACCTCATGATCTGCAACGAGGTCCGCAGCCCCAAATCGCAGCAGAAGGTGTTGAGCTGCATGGAGGCGAACCTCGAAACACCCCTTTCGGCGCAGGAGATTGCCGACATCGCAGCCATGTCGGTGCGCCAGACCGAGCGGCTGTTCGCCCAGCACCTGAACACGACGCCGATGAACTTCTACATGCAGATGCGCCTGGAAAAGGCACGCAAACTTCTGTCGCAGACCGAGCTTTCGGTGACCGAAATCGCCGTGGCCTGCGGCTACAAGTCGACGTCGCACTTTACCAAGAGCTTCCGCGACGCCTATGGGGCGACGCCGAAACGGATGCGCGCGGTCGGCAACTGAGCCGCGCGCCGTGCATCACCCGAAAAGGATGGGCCGAAACACGACGCGCCCCGGATCAAGCCCGCGGCGCGCATTGAGTTCTGTCGCTTTTGCAGTCTTCGCTACGTCCTAGAACCGGACGAACCCGCTGGGAAACTTGAGGTCAATCTCGATATCATTGGTTTTCGGCGTGGGAAACCCTGTCAGGACGCAATTCGCCGGGGCCCCTTCCAACGCGGCCTCGGACCGGACCTGGGAAAAGAAGCTGAGATCGCGAACCACCTTGCGCCCGTTCAACAGGACTTCCGTCCGCCGCATCAAACGGCGGATACCAATTGCACTGCTGGCGTCCGGAAAATATCCGGCACCGCAGACGGCGATCTGCCCTTCGCGATCAATCAGCTTCATCTTGTAGATGTAGCCCTTGCCGTAGCCGGAAAAATCAACTGTCCCGCCGCCGAACCGGTCATCAACCGGAATCTGAAAGTCACTCGCCGCGATTGCCGGTACGGCTGAAAACAATAGTGCCATAGCGGCGGTGATTGCACGAATTCCCATCTACAATTCTCCTGATTCACGATTTTGAATCAAATGGATATCGCTTTCTGCTGTGTAGGCAAGACGCATTCTCGCCTCAGCTGTATGGTGCGGCGCCCGATCAGCTAAGCCGGTAGCGTATGACGAAATTGCGCAGGATCCGTTCGGGCATGTGAACGTCGCTTTCCCGGCAGAGGGCGATCAGCCGGTCGGCGTCTTCGGGGGGGAAATAGCCCTTGTTGCGGTAAATCCGGATGCGCAGTTCAAATCCGTCGCTGTCGGCCTCGGGATGGAACTGGGTGGCATAGACGTTCCGTCCATACCGGATCATCTGATAGGGGCACGGGCCCGAGGAAAGCAGATGGACCGCCCCATCGGGCAGGGCCTGCAACGCCTCCTTGTGGCCGACGAAGGCCTGAAACCGGTCGGGCAGTCCCGAAAGAAGCGGGTCCTGCGCGCCGTTGGGCGTCATTTCACATAAGGTTGCGCCCACCGGTTCACCGTAATTCTCTTTGCTCACCGGTCCGCCGAGATGATGGCCCAGAACCCCGATCCCGTAGCAGCATCCCATGAACGGAAAGTCCCGCCCGGTGATCTCGGGCATGAGCCCCAGAACCGCATCCTCTATCCGCTCTTCGACCGGCGACTTGTCACCCGGCGCATCGCTGACACAGCCCGGTCCGCCACCGACGATCACCCCGGAATAATCTGACAGGTCCAGATCAGCGGGAATCGGATCCTGATCCAGACGGATGCGGTGCACCTCATCGGCAGCCAGCCCGCCCTTCTTCAGGAAGGCCGCGAATTCGTCATCCGCCGCCTCGGCCTCGGGGCGGAGTTGCAGGATCAGGAACGGCTTCGTCACGCGGGCATCCGCTCCTCGACGATACCGGCCCACCAGGAACAGCCTGCCGGGATCGCCTCGTCGTTGAAGTTGTATTCCGGGTGATGGACCATCGCCGTGTCGCCGTTGCCGACAAGGATATAGGCGCCCGGCCGTTCTTCCAGCATATAGGCAAAATCCTCGCCACCCATGACCAGCGGAGCGGTGCCGCACGCTCCCGCGACCTTTTTCGCGATGTTGGCGGCGAATTCCGTCTCGGCTTCGGAATTCACCATGACCGGATAGCCGAGCCTGTAGTCGACCTGCGCCTTGGCGCCATATGCGTCCGCCGTCGCCTCGGCAATCTTGATCACGCGTTGTTGCGCCAGCTTGCGCACATCGCGGTCGAGCGTGCGCACCGTCCCCTTCAGCTTCACCTTCTGCGGGATGACGTTGAACGCCTTCGATTCCGTTTCGAAACTCGTGACCGAGACGACGACTTGACTGACCGGGTCGACATTGCGGCTGGCGATAGTTTGCAGCGCGATGACAATCTGGCTGGCGACCACGGTCGTATCGATTGTCGTATGCGGTTTGGCGGCATGACCGCCCTTGCCCTCGATATCGATCTCGAACTGGTCGGTGGCGGCAAAGAACGCACCGGCGCGGATGGCGAAGCTGCCGACCGGCTGCCCCGGCCAGTTGTGCATGCCGTAAACTTCCTGGATCTTGAACCGCTCCATCATGCCGTCCTCGCACATCTCGCGTCCACCGCCGCCGCCCTCTTCGGCGGGCTGGAAGATCACCACGACCGTGCCGTCGAAATTGCGGGTCTCGGCGAGATACTTGGCCGCGCCCAGAAGCATCGCCGTGTGGCCGTCATGGCCACAGGCATGCATCTTGCCGGGCGTCTTGGAGGCATAGGGCAGCCCCGTCGCCTCGATGATCGGCAGCGCATCCATATCGGCGCGGAGGCCAACCACCTTGCCCTTGGTGTCAGCGCGCCCCTTGATCACGCCGACCACACCGGTGCGGCCGATCCCCTCGACGACCTCATCGCAGCCGAAATCGCGCAACAGCCCAGCCACTTTGCCTGCCGTCCGATGCGTGTCGAACAACAGTTCGGGGTTTTCGTGAATGTCGCGTCGCCACGCGGTGATTTCCGGCAGTAGCTCGGCGAAGCGGTTCTTGATCGGCATGGGTCCAGACCTTCGGATTGAGTACGGCGGGATCGTCGGCCAAATCGCCCCGGGCTGCAAGGGCGGTCAGCGGTCGATAAGACCGTACCAGCTATAAGCCATTGGCAGAAGCGCCCGGCGGAAGCGGCCGAAGGGGAAGCGGGTTGGTGGTGCGGCCAACAGGGCGGGCACGTCCCCCTGCCCCGTCGCAAGGCCCGCCAAGAGCTTTCCGGTATAGGAGCCAAGCGCCACGCCGTTGCCGTGATAGGCAAACCCCGCCCAGGCATCAGGCCAGTCGCCGATCGGTCCGGCATAGGGGGTGAGGTCACGCGACAGGCAGACGAACCCCGACCAGTGATGCGGCGTCTCGACATGGGCCCATTCCGGGAACATCGCCTCAAAATCGGCGCGTGCCCGGGCCTTCATCGCCGCCTGAGCCGCCGGACCCGCGCTGGTTCCGCCGCGCAGACCGAAGAGGAACCGACGGTTGGGCATCAGCCGGAAATAGTGCAGCAGGTGACGGGTATCATAGGCCATCAGATCGCTCGACCAGCCCTGTGCGGCAATTTCTTCGTCACTCAGTTCCCGCGTGACCAGCACCGCCGATTGCGCCGGAAGGTATCGTCCGGCCATCCAGTCCGGCACATCCTCTGACGAATAACCGTTTGTGCCGATGATCAACTTCTTTGCGATGAGGACGCCGCCCGGGGTGGTCAGACGGTAACCGTCAGCCCCGCGTGCCACGCCTGTGACGGGCGAGCCCTCGAACACCCGCGCGCCTGCGCCCTGTGCGGCGCGGGCAAGGCCGAGCACGTATTTCAGCGGGTTGAGCGCGAAGCCCAGCGGGAACCGGATCGCACCGTGAAACCCAGCACCGGCCAGCCCCTCACCCTTCAGGTCGTCCGGCCCGATGACATCCACCTTCACGCCATAGCCGCGCTCAAGTTCCAACGCTTCCACGCGAAGCGCATCAAAATCCTTGGCCCGGTGGGCCACGACCGCCTCGCCGCCCCGCGAATGGGCGTCGGCATCGACCGAGTACCGGTCGAGGAAATCCGAAACATGTTCGATTGAGGTGATCTGTGCCCGGTGCCATTCTGCCAGGCCATCGGCCCCGAAACGGCGCGTCAGCACCCTGTCGCTGGCCTTGGTACCGCCGATGCAGGCAAAGCCGCCATTGCGGCCCGAGGCGCCCCAGCCGATGCCATTCGCCTCCAGCACCGCGACATCGGCGCCCGCATCGCGCGCCAGATGCAGTGCCGCGGTCAGACCGGTGTAACCGCCACCGATAATGGCAATCTCGGCCCGCACCTCGCCCTGCAAGGCCAGGCCGCGCGGCGGGCGGGCGATGGTGGTGTCCCAGAAGCATTTCGCCACCGGGCCATCACCATAACCATGTTCTTCGTAGATACGCTTCATTGCGGGTGGCCCGGATCAGGTCCGGACCGCCGCCTGTTCATCCGCGCGCTGCTTGGCGATCGACCGCTTTGAGATCAGCGAGGCGGTGATCACCCCCACCGTTACGATGGAGATCATGATCGTCGAGAGCGCGTTGATCTCCGGGCTGACACCAAGCCGGACCGACGAGAAGATTTTCATCGGCAGCGTGGTCGAGGATGGCCCCGCAGCAAACGACGCGATGACGAGGTCATCGAGCGAGAGCGTGAAGGCCAAGAGCCAGCCTGAGATCACCGCAGGCGCGATGATCGGCAGGGTCACCGATTTGAACGCGTCGAACGGCGTGCAGCCAAGATCCAAAGCCGCC